>JASJEG010000003.1 GCA_030064765.1 Acidimicrobiia bacterium
TCCCAAAACGACCTCGACGAAATGGCACGATCACTCAACAACAGACCAAGAGAAACACTCAACTGGGAAAACCCAGCACAACGACTAAACCAACTCGTCGCGACCAACCCTTGAAACCGCCGGGCCTGGTGTACGCCAAAACGGTGAGGCGACAGAAGGGGGGCCGGTGACTGGCTGCCACCGGCCCGCTCCTTTTCCGTACCGTCACACCGGTTAGATGGGCCCGGAGACCCGGCCCTGGGTGAGAGAGAACACACTCACCGATGTGCGGGTAGCCAACTCGACAGCGCTGCGGTACAGCGCAGGCGGCTCCGATGTCGTTGTTGGCCCTGAGCTGGCGACAGTAGGCCCGCCGCTCATCACTACCCCATCCTCGCCCGGGAGGCCAGTCGCGGACGAGTATGGGATGGGATCGTGAGAAGGTGCCGGAGGCGTGGCTGGTGCACCGGCAAGCCACCTGGAGATCAGTGCGGATGTCTCCGTACCCACAGAGATACCACCCTCGCCCGAGCCATAAATGGTGACGGCCATGGCTTCGGCGAAGTGCTCTGCAGGAGTGGCCGCCCAGCCGGCGGCGTAGTAGAACCAATCACGGTCCTCCGGCAAGTCTTGTGCTGCGTAGAAGGCTGAGGTGAAGTCGTTGTCGGCAAATGCGCCGCAGGCGAGGAAGGTGTGGTGGGCGAGCTCATGGACGACGATTGCGCCCATGCCAGCAGTCGAGTCGTTGGGGTCGATGACGACTTCGCCCGTTCTGGTGCGGTACTCACCGCGACGGCCATCAATGGACTCGAAGACGACGCTGACGCCGGAGGAACACTGCTGCCGGACTCCGAGAGAGCTGTGCCATTCCTCGTAGGCGGAGTCGACGATCGCCGCAACATCGGCGGAAACGGAGGGGGAATCGGCCAACGCGGCCGTAGACCCGATGACGGGTCCCATGAGCATCCCTGCAATTAGCAGCGCCTTCCATGACTGCATATCAGTGCCTTCCTTGGCGAACTTGATGTGCTGTCGGCCGGAAGGGACTACGGATAAGTAGTTACTTCGGGTTTCTTTCGATTAGTTACTCAGGAACGTTTATGTGGCGACAGAACTGCCGGGCAGGGACGCTCCGGGCTACGCAGCCAATTCGATAGACAGGATGTCGTTGCGGTAGATCGAGGCTGTGCCCCGCTCGTTGCGCAACAGGACGGAACGCTCGCCGTAGGCGGCTTCCATGCCCAGGTATTCACCGATGGTGGTCCCGGCGGCAGTGGTGGCGAGGTAGGTGCCTCCCCTGCGGAGGTGGTTGAGGTCTGTCTGATTCTTCTGTGCCGACATTCGGCACTCCTTTCTTCGTGCGGTTGTCTCGCCGATGGCGAGCCGGGGTTGAGACCCCTACGCCCCGTACTTGCGGGGCTGGGCGAAACGAACGGTGAGGTCGCGTCCGTTCACCTGTTGGCCGTGGAGGGCGGCAATGGCCCGACGTGCCGCTCGTTGCGGCATGTCGACAAAGCCAAAGCCCTTGGAACGGCCGGTGCGCCTATCCACGATGACGGTGGCGGCATGCACCCTGCCGTGTCCGGCAAAGAGATCCTCGAGGTCGGCATCGGTGTGGCTCCACGGCAGGTTGGCTACGTAGATACTGTTCTCCTTGCCTCGATCCGGCGCCGACTTCCTATCGGCATGTGGCCTTGGCGCTGCAGGCCTGTGATTGTGTCGATCGCCGGGTCGGGTCGGCTCCCCGATGCGATATCCGCCGTGCTCGAGATCTGCGATCTTGGGCGATGCAGTGGGTGCCGCCAGATCGAGTTCCTTCTTCATGCGCCCGACGGTGCGCTTCTGATTCCCGGTGACGAGACTCACGACAAGCCCGGTAGCACCAGCCCGAGCGGTGCGACCGGACCGATGCAGGTAGTCCTTGTGATCTGCGGGCGGGTCGTAGTGAATGACCGACTCGACGGCGTCGATGTGGATCCCACGCGCGGCAACATCTGTAGCAACCAGTGCCTGGGTCTTGTGCGCAGAGAATGAGCGCAGCGCCCGGTTGCGCTGGTTCTGCGACAGCCCGCCATGCATGGCAACTGCTTTGACCCCCGCCTTGCCGAGCTGTCGAGCTAGCCGGTCGGCACCCCGCCGGGTGCGAGTGAACACGATCGACCGCCCGGCTTCGCCGACAACATCTGCGGTGTGCTGGACCCGATCGTGATGATCCACCAGCCAGAAGTGGTGGCGGGCATCGAGCGTCTCGGGTTCGACCCCGGCGGCGTCGTGGCGCACCGGATTCCGCTGATAGTTGCGGGTCAGGGTGGCGATGTCGCCGTCGAGCGTGGCGGAGAACAGGAGGGTCTGCCGCCCTTCTGGCGTCTTGTCGAGTATGCGTCGCACCGAGGGCAGGAAACCCATGTCGGCCATACGATCGGCCTCGTCGACAACGACGATCTTGACCTGGCTGAGATTCACGTCGCCTTGCTCCATGAGATCCTCGAGACGGCCGGGGGTGGCGACGAGAACATCCACGCCGCGGCGGAGCGCCTGGCGCTGCGGGCCGTAGCCGACACCGCCGTACACGGCAAAGACGTACCGCTTGACCGCCTTGGCCGGGGCGGTCAGTTCTTTCTTGATCTGCTCGGCCAGTTCGCGAGTCGGCGCAAGGATGAGGGCCTGAGGTTTGTTGCGGTTGGCCTTGCCGATACGAGTGAGCAGCGGCAGCCCGAAGGCGAGGGTCTTGCCGGAGCCGGTGGGCGCCTTGCCGGAGACGTCCCTTCCTGCGAGCGCGTCGGGGATGGTGGCTTCCTGTACTGGAAACGGTTCGGTGATGTCTTTGTTGCGAAGGGCGCGAACCAGCGGTTCGGGCAGCCCGAGTTGGGCGAACGTGGTCATGGGTTCTCTCCGTGGGGAAGTAGTTGGATTGTTCGGTCTCGCTGAACGTGCGGCGCCGATCGCCTAGAGGTTCGAGCTTCGGCCGAAGAGGCGGTCCAACCGGATGAGAAGTAAACGGGCCGTGTGATCGCCGGGGAAGCGTGATGTTCGCTGGCCTCCACCCGGTGCGGCCGGCGGCACAGTAACAGGTCTCAACAAGATGGCAACACCCTCAGCCGTGGATGACAGCCATCCCGATGATCCGGATCGCCGTTGGATCATCGACTAGGGCCGCGATCGCCTGCGCCGTCGCCCGATCGACCACGGGCAGATACAGATCCAAACGACCGCCGGATCCTGGGCTCGATGAGTACGTGCCGAGAAGCTCGGGTAGGTCGGCAAGCTGCGGCTGGATTGCCTCCTGAATGGCAAGCAGCTCCGACTGCGGGCGGGCAACCTCGATAACACAAGCTCCACCAAGCTCGGCAAGGGCCTCCCGATGTGGCTCCGGGTCACCGACAACCTGCAGGACGAGCGTGCCGTCGCCGGTCACGTAGAGGCCACCGTTGCCGCTACCCAGCGAGCGGGCGTAGTCATTGACGGGTCCGGCCCCTGCTTCGAGCTCGATACCCTCACACTCTCTTGGAAGAGCCTCGGGCGGATACCCGAGATCCGGCGGCGCGTACTCGTATTGGTCGAGCACCGCGACGAAACCGTCAAGCGGCGGCCACGTCACCAGGACAGATCGTTGACCCCAGCGCACGCCGCTCGTTTCTTCCGACCACCCATCCATGTCGAGGCCTTCCGCCACCGGGCCGGAGCACTGTGGTGGTAGCGAATCCATCACGATTCCGGCACAAAGCACAGGCCCGTCACCCTCGTCGATCACCATCGTGTGAAACTCCACCCGGGATGCCTGTTCGGGCAGTTCACTTGTGAAGCCTGGGGCAACGACCTCCACGCCGTCGACATCCCACACCCGCATCGCCAGGCCTTCCTCAGGCGCCAGAGTTGTCGTCGGCAGTGGCTCCTCGGTAGTTGGCGGAGGAGGAGGTGACCCATCGCGGCGGAAGGTGAGCGGGTAGGACTTGCCCTCGAGGTTGCTGCCGAACCACTCCATCCGGTTAGTACCCAGAATGACTTCGATGCCATCAGGCGTGTTCCTGAGAGTGGACAGCAATGCCTGCTCGGCGGCATTGAGGTCGCACTGCCGCGCCTGGATCACGACCTGCCCGTGATTCAGGAACCCGGCCGAATACTCATAGCTGATCGGCCGGATCTTGTTGCACCCGGTGGATCCTTCGAACCTGCCTGCGGTCCCTGTGCCGTCGGCGCTGATGAATGTGTCCCGCTCGCCCTCAAAGTCGGCAGTGAACTCGAGCCACACCTCATCGTCCGTGTTCAGACCGATCTCAACGGCGATCCGGTCGTCACCGTCTTCCCAGGATTCGAGCACCCAGCGGCCTTCGATGGACCCTGTCTCAATCGGAACGTCAACGTCGCCCAGTTCGGAGTTGTCGCTGCTGCCGAGTTGCCCGATGAGCAGGAATGAACCCGCGCCGACGATCAGCACGACAACCGCAGTTACCGCAGCCACCCACCAGCGATTTGCGCCATTCGACGGTGACATCTCAGGATCGGCGTCGATTCCTCCGAACATGCGTAGAAACGTAGTCGCATGGGCGACGAATCTACGCAAGAACGAGGGATCGCCGCCTACAGCGCCTGGGATCCGGGGCGCCCCATCACCTTGGCGAGCGGCATCAGCGACAGCCACGACTGGTCCTTGGGGCGGTGCACGTCGGTTTCGATGAGATTGGGGAACTCGACCAGTGGCGTGAACACGATCCTCCCGTGCTGAAGGCCCATAAAGGCACTCTGCGGCGCATCGCTCAGTGCCTGATCTATCAGGTACTCGAGTGACTTGGATGCAAAGCGGGTGGCCTGGATGCGGTCGAACGGCGATGGGTCACCACCCTGCTGGATGTGCCCGAGGATCGATTGCCGCACACTGAACAGGCCTTCGCTTTCGCGTTCGAACAGCTGCTTGATGAAGCCGCTCTCGTAGACCGGATCGGAGTTCTCGCTGGTGATGACCAGACCGAGCCTCTTGCCCAGGCGGAAACCGATCTTGAGGCTGTTGACATCGGCCTCGAGATCGGCGAGCGAGATCCCCTCCTCGGGCAGATACACCCGCTCGGCGCCGGTGGCAAGACCGCTCATGAGCGCCAGATAGCCACAGTCCCGGCCCATCACCTCGACAACAAAGCAACGGCCAGAGGCGACCGCCGACTGCTTGATCTTGTCGACATCGGACACGATGTTGTTCAGTGCAGTGTCCGCTCCGATAGCCACCTCGGAGCCGGGTAGGTCGTTGTTGATTGCCGCCGGGAAGCACACGACGGGGATGTTGAGGGCCGGATACTGCTCGGCCTCTTCTTTGAACTGACTGGCGATCTGATAGCCGACCCATCCTCCGATCATCAGCAGCCCGTCCAGCTGGAACTTCTCGATGCTCTCGGCGATCTGAGCGAAGTGCCTGCCGCGTGGCTGGTGACGGCTGGTCCCGAGCTCGGCGCCGCCACGCGATGCCCAGCCGTTGGCGCTCATCCAGTCCATCTCATGGATGTCGCCGGCCTCGAATCCGCGGAAGCCATTGCGGATGGCGAACATCTGGTGGCCTTTGTCGATTCCGACCCGCACCGCAACCCGCACCGCCGGGTTCATCCCGGGGGCGGGTGCCCCAGCATGGATGATGCCGAGCCGCAACCTTCGCTGGCCGGGCTCCGGATCATGCGGCTGGGCGCGCACCATGGTCTTGAGCATGTTGAAGGAGTCACGGAAGCTGCCGCCCCGCATCTCCATTGCTGTTTCGTAATCCCGCTCCGCGATGCGATCGGCAACAGCACGAGTCTGCTCTACGCACTCCATCAGGGGCGAGCTGATGATCTGGTGCTCCTTGAGGCCGATCAGCTGCGCCTCGCCCCCTGGAGATGTAACCACCTGCTCCACCGCGGCGTAGCCGAGGACGGTGCTCAGGTAGCGGTCGAAGGCGCTCGGCGCCCCGCCCCGCTGCACGTGCCCCAGGCTGGTGAGCCGGGTGTCCTCGCCGAGCCGGTCCGCCAGCACGCTCCGCACATACTCGGCGGTGATTGGATTGCCGTGCTTGTCCTGGGCACCCTCGGCCACGACAACCGTGTTGAGCCGCCGACCGATTGCGCGGCCGGCCCGGAGGGCGTTCATCATCGACTCTTCCCAGTCGTCCTCCTCGGGAGGATTCTCCGGAATCAATACCCAGTTGGCACCGGCGGCGATTCCGCTCATCAAGGCCAGGTAGCCACAGTTGCGGCCCATCACCTCGACGACAAAAGCTCGCTGATGGCTGGAAGCGGTGCTGTGAATGGCATCCAGCGCCTCGATGATCCGATGCAGAGCCGTGTCGGCCCCAATCGTCATGTCGGTCCCGAACATGTCGTTGTCGATCGAACCGACCATGCCAACGAGAGTCAGGCGACGAGAAGCCTGCGCCATCTCCTTGTCTATCTCTCCTGCCGCGACGAGCCCATCAAGGTGATCCTTCCACTCCTCCTTGAAGAGGTTCGCTCCGGTGAGGCTTCCGTCACCACCGATTACCACCAGTGCTTCAACACCTAGTTCCACGAGGTTCTTTGCCGCTCTGCGCCGCCCCTCAGGAGTGCGGAAGTCATCGCTCCGAGCCGTACCCAATACGGTGCCGCCCTGGTGAAGAATGCCGCCGACAGATTCGGACGTGGCCCTCCGGATCCTGTCGCCACCGTCAACGAGCCCCTGGAGACCTTCGTAGACCGTGTAGACGGTGAGATTGGCGTCGAGTCCGGCGCGGACTACGGCACGCACCGCCGCATTCATCCCGGCTGCGTCGCCGCCGCTAGTGAGTACGGCCAGGCTGGTAGGTCGCTGCGGAGTTCTAAGCATGGTCGATCTCCTCGAATCCGGTGAGGTGGTCGCAGCTCCGTCCCCCTATCGGCACGGGACCGCTGGATTGACAGGCCTAATCGTGGGCGGTTCTGACTCTCAATGCAATTCCACGGAACGCTTCCGGGCCACATGCTATCGGGTGCGTCGAAGCGGGCTCGGATTCGGAGCTCTGCACATCCGATTCTGAGGACTTCATGCTGTCAACATGATCGCCCATCCGATATGCATGTATTATGCATGCATGCCCCACATACAGATTCGCAATGTCCCGCCCGAGGTCCACGACGCTCTTGTCACCAAAGCTGCGGGAGCAGGCCAGTCGCTGCAGCAGTTCCTCGCCGAGAAGCTGACTGAGATCGCCGAAACGCCAACACTTGACGAAGTCCTCGATCGCATCGAGAGCCGCCAGCTCAGCGACCTCAGCGCTGAGGAAACGCTCCGCTATCTAGAGGCTGAACGTGATCGTCATTGATGCTTCTGCCGCCGTGGCGGCCGTTGCCGATGGCGGCGACACCGGTGATAACAGCCGTCACAGATTGCGCGGGGCGCATCTGGCCTCACCAGATCTGGTGCGCGTCGAAGGCCTCTCGGCTCTCAGACGACACGAAGCGGCTGGGACGCTCGATGCCGCGCAAACACAAAGGGCCGTGGATGCGTTAATGGGTTTGCCCATTCTGGTTTTCCCCACCGCCCCGCTTCTGGCCCGCGCCTGGCAGTTGCGGGGCAATCTCACCCCGTATGACGCTTGCTACGTCTCCTTAGCTGAGGCCCTCCATTGTCCGCTGGTTACGGCCGACTCCCGGCTGAGCCGGGCGCCGGGTATCGGCTGCGAGATAGAGGTGATCTGACGCTCAGCGCTCGCAATCCGACAGCACCGCACGGATGGGATTGCACCCGCCGCAGGGGAAGATCGGCCCACTGCGGGAACTGCTCAGCGAGCAGCCGCCGCACGAGCGCTTCGTTGATGTTGAACTCGTCAGGATGCAAGGGTTCCTCCGGGCTGCGAGGGTACCTGCGGGCGAGCCATCGGGGCCATAGCCCAGGGCGTTCCTATGCTGGCGCCCATGGCCACGCGTACACGAGTCTCCACACTGCTGGCTGGGGCGATCATTCTGGCCACACTCGCTGGAAGTGCTCCGGCCTCGGCCTGCTCCTGGGCTGCACCACCCGACATCGCCGACCTCGAGCCGGGGACGGCCCTGTGGGAGGGAGCCGCTCCCGTGGTCGGCGTCTACGAGATCGAGCATCTGGCCCGCTCGCCCCGTCTGTTGATCTCTGGCCCACGCGCTGTCACCGGGGTCACTCGCTACTGGGGCGAGGCACCGGCCCTCCTCGGCCTGGAGATGACCGGAATGGATGCTGGGTTGTGGGCCTACTCGAACTGCGGCGACATGACGCAACCAGCGGGAACAGTCTCGTACTGGTATGCGGATGAGAAATCGATCGAACGACCCGACTGGGGACGGAGCGTGCAGACGCTCGCCGGCACCGACGGCTCACTCACGGTCGAGCAGGAGGCGATGCTCGTGGAACGCTTCGGTCCGCCCGTGGTACTCGGCACCTCGGCCTTCGATCACGTCCAGGCTCGCTTCATGCTGTGGAAGTGGCATCTGCTGGCGCTGGTGATCGGAACCGGGCTATTGCTGTTCGTGCGTCGGCGCCACCGGGTTGCGGCACCAGAGGCCTAGCCGAAGCCGAGCAGGCTGTCGATGCCGTCTGGATCAACCCACACTTCGCCGATCCATGACTGCGCCTTCACCCCCGCAACAGTGTTGCCATCCATCGTCACTACCGACCGATCCAGCTCCGGTCCTTCGTAGACCAACCAACCGGCGAGCCAATTGCCTTCCCGGATTGCGGTGACAACCTGGCTGGGTCCGTCGAGCTCAGCAGCAAAGACCATGCCCGCCAATTCGAAGGTCTCTCGAACGACGCGAACCACGCTGGAATCCGGCAGGCCGCCGTCCCCGATCCGTCCGGTATAGACGGCGTCATGGCCAACAACAAGCCAACTCGGTACCAGGCCCGGCATCGGGAATGCCCGTAGGATCTCAGCACCGGTCGGGTCCATGAGCAACAACTCGGCATACTCGGGCACGAAGGCATAGTCACGGCCGTACACGCATCCAGGATCCTCCGGCTCGCACGCACCAGCGAGGACCATTTCCTCGGAGCGGTCTGTACGCGAGAGCACCCATAGCCCTTCCTCAGAATCCGCCCACACGAGAGCCCTAACCCGATCGGCAATCGATAGCTCCGCAACCGATCCCACCACACCATCGCGCTTGGCGTCGGCAGCACTCTGGCTTGGACCGTCATCGGTCGAGTACCCGGGCACGATCTCCACACTGTCGTAACCGAGGATGTTGCCGAAGCTCTCCAAGCGGATCTCATAGGTCCCGGCCTCGATGGGCCGGAAGTTCGGCGTCGGAGACAGATCGTTGATCTGGAGTAGGTCGGGGAAGATTCCTTGCCAGCACCAGCGACCGGAGGCATCGGTTTCGACAAACTCGTCGATCTCGTCTGGCCAGGAGTCCCCCGAGAGTGGATCGCTCAACACGACCCGAACTGTGGTCGACTCGCGGGCATCACCGCAGATCACAAGCGGAGCGCCCGGTAGCCCAGCGGGGGTGCGTATCTCCAGGATGGGCCCGCGCGGTGCATCGGTCGAGGTCGTGGTCGACGTCGTCGTCACTGGGGAGGTGGTGGTCGACGCCAGGGACGTAGTCGGAGCCGCGGTGATCGGCACCTCTGTTGCCGGTGGTGAGGTTGCGGCGGGATTGTCGGTGGCGCTCCGGAGTATCGCCAGGGCCCCACCAACTAGAACTAGCCCCGTCACGAAAGCGACAGCTCCGACAAGCAGTGGCCTTGCCGCAAGCGGTTGCCGGCGCCGTATCGGTGGAATCGATACCGAGGCAAACTCCGCGAGCCGATCTCGGACAGGGACTTCCGCTGCAGCCTGGGTCAAAGCCCGCTTGATCTGGTTGTCCAACACATGGTCGTTCATGACAACTGCTTCCTCAGTGTCTCGCGGCCGCGATGCAAAAGCGACTTGACTGTGCCGGGTCGGATGTCCATTGCCTCAGCAATGTCGTCTATCGATAGGTCGAGGTAGTAGCGCAGTACAAGGGCGGTGCGGCGCTTCGCAGGAAGCCGCTGGATGAGCTGCAAGGTTTCATCCAAATCTCCGGGAATCACCACCGGTTGTGGATCAACCGGTGCTTCTCGCTCGGCGCGCAACCGGCGGAGGTGCGAGCGGCTTCGGTTGACCACCGTCCTGCGCAGGTATGCCGGAGGAATCCGAATCGAATCCCATCGGGCCCGAATGGCAAGGAAGGCGTCATGGACCACTTCCTCTGCGATATGAGTCGATCCGGTGATCAGGTACGACAGCCGAACCATGTCTGCGTGGTGAGTTCGGTAGAGGGTCTCGAAAGTGTCGATCGCCTCGACTACGCCGGGCATATCCGCGTGCTCTTTCACAATTGCGACCTACGGTAGATCGCTCTCACTGTGTAGACGCTTGAGCCTGGCTCAGGGTTGCATCCGAGCTGGAATCGGCGGCCCCGGCAGGGGCTCACTCTCCTACTGAGGCTCTTGCTTCCGCTTACGCCACCCGATCCAGCCAAAGCCGCGAACGGCCCAGTAGGCGGGGTTGCGCCGCCAGCCGGGCACGCCCTCGATCTCCATGATGGTGCGGAACAGCTGGTCGGCTTCCTTCCGGGTGTATACCCGGGGTGGCTCGATCGAGCCCGCCGGAGGATCGCCGTCATGGGCATAGAGGAAATCGTGCACGAGTGGTGCTGCGATCGATAGCTCGAAAGGTGAGATCAGAAACCAGAAGATCCGCGGGATCGAAGCAAGGTCGAACCGGAACCCCTCAGGAACCGTGATCAGGTTCTCCCCGTCCTGGAAGTGGTAGGCCTCCTCGAGTCGCCAGACGTTGCCGGGGCCGATGTATGTGACCACCGGTGGTGCTAGCGACGATGCCTCAACCTGGACTGCTTCCTCTTGATACTGCCTGACTTCCGCCTTCATCAGCCCATCCTCAGTCGTGTTCTACTGACACTATCCGGTGGGTCGGACAGGTGGCCGCTCGAGCCGAATACTGTCCTCTTGAACAGAGATCCCGATATCCGGACAATCAAAGGCGAGACCAGCCCGACTCCGATCGAAGGTGATAGCGCAATATGCTAGCATCACCTGATATGCCTACGACCAGAACCACCTTCACGCTCGATGAGGATCTGGCCGCCCAGGCCAGGAAGCTCGGCGTGAACATATCGGCGGCAGCGCGAGCCGGGGTTGTTGCAGCGGTTCGGGACGCCCTAGCGACAGCCGACCGAGCCGCCTACGAGCGCCATCCCGAGGAACCCGATCCATTCTGGAGCAATGCAGAAGCTTGGGGGCAGGAGTGAAGCGAGGCGAGATCTGGCTGGCTCAGGTAGGCCGGAAGCGACGCCCGGTTCTCGTCCTGACCCGGACCGAGGTCATCGATGTCCGAGCCCTCGTGACCGTTGCTGAGATCACGACAAGACAACGCGGGCTGGCCGCAGAGGTATCTATTGACCCTACCGAGGCCGGCGTCGATCGAGAGTCAGCTGTCAACTGTGACGGCATTCACACGGTGCCACAGACGGTACTGACAGAGCAGATCGGCGGGGTCAGTCCGGCTACTCTGCGTCGAGTCTGCCGTTCACTTGCGTACGCCCTCGGTTGCTGACCTCGACTACCTAGCCCAGGCCGACCCGACCCGCCAGACGGTCGACCGCCTTCTCGATCTCAGCGGGCGAGTAGGTGGGCACCATGAGGACACACCGGTGGATACCCTCCGCCTTGAGTCGGTCTATCGCCTCCTGGGGAGGTACCCGACCGGTGAGTAGCGTCACCTCGAGGGCGTCCGGATCGCGGCCGCAATCGGCAGCGGTTTGCCTCATCAGTGCGATCAACTCGACGAATCGCTCCAACGCCCCGGGCAGTGTGAGCTTCTTGATCGAATCGGCGTCGATTGCGGCAAACCAACCGTCCCCAAGCCGGCCGGCTCGTTTTGCGGCAGCCGGGGAATGTCCGCCGATGGTGATGTGGATATCCCCTCTCGCGGGCCGGGGTGCAGCCGTCGCTTGCTCGAAGGACCAGCGACCAGGATTGTGAGAAGCGTCATCCGAAGCCCAGAGAGTTCGCATCACCTCGATACTCTCGTCCGCTCTCGAGCCACGCTCCGAGAACGGGACACCGACCGCGTCGAACTCCTCCTCCAGCCAGCCGACCCCTACCCCGAGCCGCACCCGACCCCCGGAGAGAACATCGAGCGAGGCGACTTGCTTGGCTAGGACCAGCGGGTTGCGCAGCGGCAGGATGAGGACGCCGGTTCCAAGAAGGATCCGGGATGTATGCGCCGCGACGTACGAAAGCCAGACAAGCGAATCTGGCATCGGCGCCCTGCCCAGACCAGGCGCCCTACCGCTTGGCGAGTAGGGGTAGTGGGACGCATAGCCCTGCGGAATGACGACATGGTCGTAGGTCCAGAGGGAATCGAAACCCGCCGCCTCAGCCGACTGCGCCAGAGCGACTGCGTGCTCGGGTTCGGCATAGATACCGACGTTTGTTCCGATCAATCCCCACTGCATCCGGTCTTCCTTCTACTTCATCCGCAGGCTGCCACCACCATTGTGCAGTCTCAACCCGGTTGAGAGTCAAGCGTCTCGGTCCCCGCCGGGAACGTGGTGTCATGCGAATTAGCATCACGCCACTCCGCAGAAGGGTGACATGCAACAGGACACTGCCGAGCACCGGCGCCTCGCCGCACGCAACCAGGGCACCGCAGACTGGGATCTGTGGGGTCCCTACCTTGCCTACCGGTCCTGGGGCACCGTTCGCGAGGACTACTCGGCCGACGGAACGGCCTGGAGTCACTTCCCGCACGACCACGCCCGCAGCCGTGTGTACCGGTGGAGCGAAGACGGCTTAGCCGGGATCAGCGATATCAATCAGTACCTCTGCTTCTCAGTGTCGCTTTGGAACGGCCGGGATCCGATCCTGAAGGAGCGCCTCTTCGGGCTGACCGGAAAGGAAGGCAATCACGGCGAGGATGTGAAAGAGGTGTACACCCACCTCGACGCAACCCCATCGCACAGCCGTTTGCAGTTCCTCTACCGGTATCCGCTGCGGGAGTTCCCCTATGCCGACCTCGTCGAAGGAAACCGGAGGCGGACGGTCGACGAGCGAGAGTATGAGCTAGAGGACACACCCGCCTTCGATGACGGCTTCTTCGATGTCCACATCACCTATTCGAAGGCTGCTCCAGACGACATCGCCATCACTATCGACGTCACCAATCGCAGCCCGGAGGAGGCTGCTTGCCACGTGCTGCCGACGCTCTGGTTTCGCAACACCTGGTCGTGGGGCTATCCGGCGGGTCCGATGGACGACGTCGCAGCTCGCCCCGCAATGAGCCTCGGCGCAGACGGCACCTCGGTCGTTGCCGAGCATCCCGCGCTGGGCCGCTATCACCTGTACGTGGACGAACCGGACCGCATCGTCTTCACAGACAACGAATCCAACAACGAGAGGCTGTGGGGAACACCAAACGAGGCACCTCACGTCAAGGATGCGTTCCATCGTATGTTGATCGACGGCGAGGAGCAGGCGGCAAACCCGCAACACGCCGGCACCAAATCTGCCAGCCTTCATGAGCTCGCAATCGGGGCAGGCGAGACCCGGTCGATACGGCTGCGACTATCAGCCCGCTCGCACCCCGAGCCGTTCGCCGACCACGACGTCATTCGGACCCAATGCGCCGCCGATGCCGACGACTTCTATGCCGCGATCCAGCCCGCAGCTCTGAGCACTGAGGAGCGCCGCATTCAGCGCCAGGCCTACGCCGGCATGATCTGGACCAAGCAGCTCTACTACTTCGATATCGAGCAGTGGCTCGATGGTGATCCCGCCGGAATCAAGCCACCCGACTCTCGGAGATCGGGCCGGAACCGTGACTGGCGCCACCTGAACAACTTCGACATCATCTCGATGCCCGATGCTTGGGAGTACCCCTGGTACGCCGCCTGGGATCTCGCCTTCCACTGCATTCCGCTAGCGCACCTCGACCCATCCTTTGCCAAGGAGCAGATCGAGATGTTCACCCGCGAGTGGTATATGCATCCCAACGGGCAGCTCCCGGCATATGAGTGGGAGCTTGGCGATGTGAATCCTCCAGTTCATGCCTGGGGTGCCCGTCGGGTCTACGAGATCGATGCGGCGGCCAGCGGCACCCCCGATGTTGCCTATCTCAAACGGGTATTCCACAAGCTTCTACTCAACTTCACCTGGTGGGTGAACCGCAAGGACGAGGACGACAACAACGTCTTCCAAGGCGGTTTCCTCGGGCTGGACAACGTCAGCGTCTTCAACCGGTCCGAAGACCTCCCCGGGGGAGGCCACCTCGACCAGTCCGACGGAACCGCATGGATGGCCTTCTACACCCTCGAGATGCTCGCCATCTCGCTCGAACTCGCCCGCTACGACGAGGTGTATGAGGATTTGGCTACCAAGTTCTTTGAGCACTTCTTGTCGATTGCGACGGCGATGAGTGCAACCGATCACTGCCTCTGGGATCCCGATGACGCGTTCTTCTACGACGTCCTGCGGCTGCCCGACGGCAGATCGATCCCGGTGAGCCTGCGCTCGATGGTGGGGTTGATCCCCGTACTGGCGGTTACGGTCATCGACCAAGAAACCATCGACCGCATGCCCGGATTCGCCAGGCGGATGGACTGGTTCCTCGAGCGACGGCCGCACTTGAGCGGCAACATCGCCAGCATCGAGGACACCGGAGAGGGAAGCCGCCATCTAGCTTCCATCCTCACTCCCGAACGTCTGCGCCAGGTGCTTCACTACATGCTGGACGAGGATGAGTTCCTCTCTCCCTACGGGATCCGCTCGCTCTCGAAGTACCACAGCGACGATCCGTTCTCGCTGAGCGTCGACGGCTACACAGCTCGAGTCGGCTACGAGCCCGGCGAGTCTCTATCCGGGCTGTTCGGCGGCAACTCCAATTGGCGCGGGCCGGTTTGGTTCCCACTGAACTACATCCTGATCGAGTCGCTAGAAGCGTTCTACACGTACCTCGGTGATGACTTCAAAGTCGAATACCCGGTCGGCTCGGGCAACGACCTGAATCTGCACGAAGTGGCCATCGAGCTGCGCAAGCGCTTGGTTGGGCTGTTCCGGGCCGATGAGCAAGGCCGTCATCCATTCGATGGGGAGGACATCCCGGAGGTGAGACAGGAGCTCGTCTACTTCCATGAGTACTTCGACGGTGATACCGGTCGTGGGCTCGGCGCTGTACACCAGACCGGCTGGACCGGGTTGGTGACGGAGCTCATCAACGACCTTGCGGCTGACTGACCGATTGGAGCTGCTCTACAGGCCCGCTAGTGGGAGTACCTCCGCCAGCGACTTGATCTCGTGGGTGATGATGTCGTCGGGCCCGGGCGTGTTTCCATTGGGGTTGTACCAGCAAGTGGAGATGCCGTAGTCGGCGCCACCTCTGATGTCGGAGGCGAGCCGGTCCCCCACTATCACCGCAGCGTCCTTGGGGGGGTTGCCGAGCAGGTCGAAGGTGATGTCGAAGATCCTCCTCCCAGGCTTCGTCGTGCCCACCTCTGCCGAGATGACGATGGCGTCGAAGTACTGCTCGATTCCGAGCCGGGCGATACGGGGGCGTTGCACTTCGCTCAGGCCGTTGCTGATCAGCGCAAGTGACACCCTTCCTGTCAACGCTTCGAGTAGCTCAATGGCGCCCGGGTATAGATCGCCGTAGGAGGCAAACCCAACTACGAAGTCCTCCGCCATCTGATCGGTGTCCCACCCACAACCCAGCTCATCAGCCATCAGCTCGAAACGCGTGGTCTTCACGTCCTTAGGCAGAATCTCGCCGCGCTCTGCGGCCGCCCACAGCCCCATGTTGATGCGGTTGTACGTGTCGAAGTATCGCATCGGGTCGGCGACGCCCTGGTTGCGCAGCGTCAGCTTGTAGGCCTCGATCTCCGACGTGTCGGAGTCGAGCAAGGTGTGATCGAAGTCAAGGAGGACTGTGGAGTAATTGCCTTTTGACATGGGGCGCCAGTGTGGCAGATCACGAGGGTGGGCGATCCAACTCCGTTCTTGCGGACACCTGACACCGCCCCCACCTATGGGCCTCAGATCCGCCAAAACGGGGCGTCGAGACAGACCGGAGACCCCCTCGCGAGGGCCCCTGTGATCCGGCCTGGTGGTGCCGAGGACGGCTCCACCGCGATTCCGCTCCGATGACACTGCGACCTTCTCCGATCGAGCGGCGACAACGAGCGACCCGATGGCTGCGGCCAGGATCAGCCACGCCCAGGATGCGGCACCGTCGGTCGCCATCATGATCACCGAGTACACAATCACCAAGACGATGCTGATTGCTCCTGCTGTCAGTCGCTTGCTTGTTGCCATGATGAACCTCCCTATGTTCAACTGGCCTGAACATACCGATGGCAATCGTGTCAACATGATCGATTGCCGGATTGGGCGCCCTGTGTCGGCCGAAACGGGCTGCCGCCGCGCACCCCTTGCTTGGCCACCGTGGATCTGGCACGGTCGGTAGCAGGAATTGCCGGCTGATACTCGTGTAATACGATCTAGAATCAGTGTATGACAATGCTGAGTTTCAGGGCTGACGACGACGAGGCCGCCGGTGCACAGCACTGGGCGGAACGACTTGGCATCCATCGTTCAGAGCTGCTCCGCGAGGCGCTTCATCGCCATCTCGTTCGCCTCCAGGCCGAGCACGAGATTGCAGCATGGACCGACCTCCCCCTTACCTCAGACGAAGCATCATTCGCAGAGGTAGCCGATTGGGGTCCGGCCGAAGACTGGTCGGATTGGGCCGATGCAGAGAGGTGAAATCTGGTTCGCCGCGACGCCTGGTGGCGATCGGCCCGTGCTCATCCTGACCAGGGATCCGGTTGCGGACCGAATCGGATCGGTGGTCGTGGCCGCATTGACGCGGGTCACCAGAGGACTTGTGTCGGAGCTCGAGTTGACACCCGAAAGCGATGGGGTTCCCACCGAGTGCGTGGCCAACTTCGACAACCTCCACACTTTGCCCCGGGAATCGCTGCGGCGACGAGTTGCTCAGTTGGGACCGGTCCGCATGGCTCAGGCCTGCAGTGCCCTTCGAGACGCGACGGGCTGCTGACGACAGCGCGATCCTCAGCTGTGGGCTGTGGCGGCGTGCTTGATGCCGTGTTTGGTGCTGGTGTCGTGCAACCGCTCGTAGCCGAGCTTGTTGAACGGACAGACTGCTACGCAGATAGAGCATCCGTCGTGAGTGCCGAAGTAGGGCAGACATTTGGCGTCGTCCGCACACGTGAAGCGCCCATCTTCGTGCAGGATGGGCTCCGCGTAGATGGCGTCGACCGGGCACTTGCGGACACAGAGGCGGCAGTGGTCGCAGAACTCCTCGATCCACTCGTGGGGGTTGTTCCCCTCGGGAATCGGAAGATTCTCGATACTCGTGAAGACAGCTGCGAGCCGCACTGTCGGCCCCATCTCCGGAGTAATGATTAGACCATGAATGCCCCTGAAGCCAAGATGGGCGGCCTGTGCCAGCGGTGGGTAGAGGGCCATGCCGTTGAGGGGATGACCGGCGTGTGCGGAGTAGCCCTTATCCCTCAGGTAGCGCGCAACAGCGTTTGATACCTTGCCGAGTTGGTTGTATGTCTCGTGGACTGCAAGGCCACACGCTTTGCTGGGTGCGGTGTCGATTCTCTTCTTGTCCATCTCCATGGTGAGGACCACTGCATGCGGGTGCAGCACCGCCTTGCCTTTGAAGACGAACTTCGGATCGACCTCCGCATACCCAACGGACAGGGCTCCCTGCGATTTGGCAAACGACTCGAGGGCGGCCAGCCCTACAGAGTCGATTTCGGTGAGGGGGTTGAGTGGGTTGTCGGCCAACTCGACTACGGATGCCTTGATTCCTCGCACCGAACCGATCATCTGTGGAATCGACTTAGGAATCCCAGGCGGGCGGTACGCCTCGGGAACCTCAGCAACACCACGCAGAATCTCGACCCTTACCGGGGCCGTGGGGCCTGCGAGCACCGCACCAGGCATCTCGACGACAGCGTCCTCATACCGCTGATGCATGCCCTCCATCTTCGGCATCATCCGGTGCATGATCCGTTTCATGAAGCGTTGTCGCCGAGTGAGGACCGGGGCTTGGCTTGTCATGACTTGGCTCCGTATCTGTCGAGCCATCGATCGACATGGGCCTCCGCCCACTTTCGGTCGATGGGTGAATGCATAATCAGGGCGTTGAAGAAGACGGGAGCTCCGAGATCGTCGGCGAGGGTCTCCGGCTGCACTCCCTTCTTCACTCGTCCGTTGACAACCCCCTCCTCGATGACCCGGGCGGCCGCTTGACGACGTTCTGTCACAAAACGTGTCCGGACCGCGTCGAGAGCAGGGTCCCGGCGGGACTCGAGGATGAGCGCAGCTGCTACCGACCCGATCGGTTCCGAGCCGAGCAGGTCTCCTAGGTGGAGAACCAGCGAGACGAGATCCTCCCGCAGATCGCCGGTTACCAGGGTATCAACCGGACCGACCCGGGCAGTCACGGCCTCGAGTAGAAGCTCCATTCGCTCAGGCCAATGCCGGTAGATCGTCGAACGGGCGACGCCACATCGTTGAGCAATCGCATCAATCGTGGCTCCGTTGAAGCCCCGATCGGCAATCACCTCAACAGCTGCCTCGAGGACCACTCGCCGCGTGTGTTCGATCCTGGGATCAACTCTCGTGGTTGCCATGGGTTCAACTATACAACAAAACTGTTGCATAGTGCTACAGAGGTGTTGCATTGACCGAGCACGATCAGATCGCCCGTCTGGAAGTGCGCGCCGCCGTGGCGCCCACCGTCAGGTTGCGCAGGGCGGTTTGAGCAGCCATGACTCGTTCCTGTGAAGCCTCCCACGCCGGATCGCGGGCTGCCCCAGTTCGTTTCGGCAGGCGTAGGAGAATGAGCACCACCAGCGCAGTCATCAGAATCAATGCTGCGGAAATGAAGAATGCGCCTTGCGGCGAGAGACGCGACGTGACGATGGTGACCAGCGCAGGTGCCAATAGGCTGCCCAAGCTTCCGACCGCCGTCTTGATGCCCATGGCTCGCGAACGATGCTCTTCCGGTGTGATGTCCAGGTAGGCGGCACTCAGTGCCGGGTTGACCAGAGCCTCGCCGAGCCCGGCGATGATGAAGGCGGCGATTATCACCCAGAAGGCATCCGCAACCATGAGTCCGGCGTACTGAGCCGAATGCAGCGCGAGGCCGACGATGAGAATTGGCTTTCGCCCAAAGCGGTCACTCGATCGACTGAGCGTCAAGCTCCCGATCAGCGTCGCCCAGCCATAACAACTGATCACCGCGCCAAACTGGGAAGTCGACCACTCCAGTTCGTCGAATACGTAGAACGGCAGTTGCGGATCGATGAAGAACCAGGCGAAGACCATGCTCAGATTGACGAAGAGCAACGTGCCAAAGGCCAGCAACGGATGCGGCAGGGAAGCCATGAAGGAGACGGATGTTCCCTTCTCCTCCGGCACCAGTCGTGCGGCTCGCTTCTGGTGGAGGACGGCCCTCCGCCTCTTCTCACTCGTATGGGTTTCGGGAATGGCGAGGAACGCAACCAGGAGGGTGACCAGAGCAATCCCAATCGATGCAAGGAAGGGCGGGCCGTAGCCCCATCTGTCGTAGAGCAGACCGCCCACGACCGGTCCAACGATGAAGCCCGCCGACGTCCCGCCGCCGATGATGCCGATCCAACGGGCGCGCTCATCTCGGGGTGCGATGTCGGCGACGAGCCCCATCGTCGCCGGCCCGAGCCCCGCCGTCAGCGCCCCGGCTACGCCGCGAACGATGATGAATACCAGGGAGGTCGCCGCCAGGTAGTAGCCGGCGAAAGCGGCCGCAAACACTGCAAATGAGCCGAGGATCAAGGGCCTCCTGCCGAACCTATCCGCCAGCAAGCCCATGAACGGAGCAGCGATCACGGCGGCCAGCGAATAGGCCATCACACTGAGCGCCAAGACCTCCACGCTGTCACCGAAGTCACCGATCTTCCGGGCGAAGAGCGGGAAGATCATGCCGTAGCTGGTCATCTGGAGAGCAGTGCAAACTGCCAGCAGGATGATGATCTTGCGGGCACGACGCGGGTCCATACCGGGCTTCACTACCCGCGTTGCCTGCACAACCATCCCCATGTGGTCGTGACGCCTTGGCCGATTCACACCCTGGCTCCGAGTTCCACAAGCAGTGTGGCCAGATCCATGTAGATCGTCTCGCGCTGGATGAGTCCCCCGCTCACGTCATAGACAGTCATGCCCCGGAACTGAATGGTTCTCCCTGTGGGATCGAGCTGCTCCGGAAATACTGGTGGACCCAGCGGGCCGGTGTGAGTACCGGTGAAAACCCACTCCGTCACGACGACGTCCTCAGCGGCGATCGTGCGCTTCACCTCGTAGTCCGCCTCGTCGAAGGCGCCTAGCCAGATCGGGAAGAACCCGGCGCTTTCCTCTGCGGGCACGGGCGGGTTCTCGAACGCATCGCCGTAGACCCAATCCACGACGTAGTCCGCAGCATGCAGCGATCTTATCGTTTCGAAGTCCTGCACAGCCATGGCCGCGATGAGCTGCGAGACAACCTCGAAAGCAGAGGGATCGCCTGATTCGTCGCTCTTCCTCCGGCTCCCCACTAGCTCATCTCGAAGCTTCGACGGAATGCAACGGTTCGAGTTCGAAGCTCAACCCGGCATGTGCCTTGACGCGGTCCAGAAGCAGATCGCCGAATGCCGACGCCGGGGTCCAAGATCCGCCACCTACCGGGATCTGCTCTGAGTCCTCCGCCAGACACAGGGCCGACTCAGCAATCATCCGGCTGGTGGATTCGGTGCCGGGGTCACCTTCCCCGTGAAGCCGGGCCTTGATGATCCTGCCATCGGCGGTCTTCCCTACCAGGACAGCACCCCACTCCCCATTCTCACGGGTCTCAGCATCGGGGCCTTCACCCGGCTTGGGCAGTACATGCTTCGTCATCAGGGGCCGCGTCAGCGGAATCGCCGTTGCCACGATCAGGCCGGCAAACTTCAGAGCCCCTCCCTTGGCCTTCAGCCAACCCACCGGCCCGCTCCCGACCATGTGGGATTCAGGGCCGTACATGAAATCCTCGCCATACGGGTAGCCCAACAGGGCGTGGCTGCGGCGGACGATCTTGGTGTTCATCGGCCCCATGAAGAACGGCTTGGTCCAAACACCGAGGTCCTCGTCGTACACGACCTCGGTCGACATCATCTTGTTTGGTTGGTCCGGTCCGTGGCGCATTCCATCCGGGTTCAGGCTGTACGGCTGCGTCATGCACTCGCTGATGAATTTGTCGCCGCTGTGCTCCATTCCGTAGATGAGACAGCCCGCAGTCCCGCCGCTGAAGCCACCGCTGAACTCGTCGATTGCCATCTTGATATGCCGGCATGGCTCACCGAACCGCTCTATCGCCGCCCTCTGTAGGAAGAGGACACCCAGGTCTGATGGAACGGAGTCCATGCCGCATGCATGCACGATGCGGGCACCGGTCTGTTCGGCTTCGGCCTGATGGGTGTCGATCATCATCCGGATCCAGTGCGCCTCGGCGGCCAGATCGCAGTAATCGGTACCAGTGCGGACACATGCTCCGAGGAGCTCAGAACCGAACATCGCATACGGCCCGACCACTGAACACACCACGCGCGTCCGGGCGGCCAGGGCCTCCAAAGAGGCCGCATCATGGCTATCCGCAATGACTATCGGAATCTCTGCGGCTTCAGGCCCGAGTCCCGACCGGACCTTCTCCACCTTGGCTTGGTTTCGCCCGCCCAGGGCCCAGCGCAGCTCACTGCCGCCTCGGGTGCGGGCTGCCATATGGTGGGCTACCCGCCGTCCCGTCGAACCCGTGGCTCCCCACACAACAATGTCGAACTCGCGGTCACGTTTCATGGTCAGTCCTTCTGCTTCCTGCTCTCACTGTCTTCCGCTCTCGTGCCGACGCTGATCATGATCACCTCGTCCGCTTGCGTAGGAGCAGCGCGGACAGCAGTGCCGCCAGCCCAACGAGAACGACCGTCGGCGCTACCTACTCGAGGTCGCCGGGGCCTCCGGGTCCCGTCACGGCTTCGCCAAGCTCGATCTCGACCACCTCATAGCGGCGGTCCGCCTGCACCCCGAGGGAGGCGATCTGCTCATCGCTCGCTGCGGTTAGATCCAGGCCGGGATGAGCGAGCTTGGCTGCAAAGCCAGAGCGAATCAGGACCTGTCGGACGAGTGCGATTCGTCGTTGTTCGTCGGTCACCATTTCGCCATGACCGGCCACTCTGCGGCCGTCGGGTAGCCACACTTCGCACCGAGGGTCCGCCTGCAGATTGAGCAGCCAGTGAGTGGTGGCGCCGAATCCCGCAAGACACTGGACGGTGTTGCCTTCGAGGGCGAAGTTGAGCGGAGCCCGGCGAAGTTGGCCCGACTTCCTGCCGGTTGTGGTCAGGACCATGATGTAGCCCAGTGTTGGATCTGCGACGTGCGATCCCAAACCCAGTCGCCACATCAGAAGCATTCGTCGGTTGACCCATCGAAAGAAGCCACGCAGCTGACCCTCACGTGCTCCAGTGAGATCCATTAGTCCTCCATTGCTGTCAAGTTCGTTGATGCGAGGTTCTCCCCAGCACCCAAAGCGGCCCTGCTACTACCCGAGCCGGCCGAGCTCGCGATCGATCTGTGCCTCGCTGATCTCCGCAGGCCGGATGTAGACGCTAGCTCCGTGGGCGATGACCCCGATGCCCCACCCCAGCGTTGGCCATAGTGGCCAGGGATACGTAGAGGACGAAGTGGTCGCCCAAATGAGGAACAGGAATGCAATCACGGCGAGATAGATGGAAGCATGGACCCAGAAGCCACGCTTGGCTCGGATACGCCGAATAGCCCGTTCCCTTTGATCATCAGTCACTGGTCTCTCCTTCTCTCCGGCTTGTGCCATGAGTGAATCGTCCGGCACGGGAGGGGGGTTAGGCATCACCCTCCCTCACTACCCCCCGGGGTGTTCCCCGTCTCAGCGACTGGACCCCGCATCGCCACGTGGGCGAGTCGATTGCCGACGAGAGCTTCACCCGGAGGCCGCCCCTGGGTGCACTCGGCTGCGGACGAGATGACTGTACGATCCTCAGCTGGGCCAATCTCGCAAGCCTCGAGAGATGGGGGGATCGTGTGGACAGGGGCTCATCGGAGCCAAGTGTGAACCAACGTGGAGGCATAGATGTGACGCGGTTCGCTCCCGGGCTGGACCAGCTCCGCCGCTACGAGCGCTCCTGGCTCAGGCCTGACCTCCTTGGCGGGTTGACCGTGGGTGCGATGCTGATCCCGCAGTCGATGGCGTATGCCGAGCTTGCCGGCATGCCTCCGGAGGCCGGCTTCTACGCCGTGCTACTCGCTCTCTTCGCTTATGCCATCTTCGGAAGTTCGCGACACCTCGGTGTCGGCCCTGAGCCGGGGACAGCGATCCTCGCCGCCACCGCGGTTGGGGGCATGGCCGCCGGGGATCCGATCCGCTACGCAGCGCTCATGGCGGCCCTCGCCCTGGTCGTGGCCGCCGTGTGTTTGGTGGCCGGACTATTCCGTCTGGGCTTTCTCGCCGACCTGCTCTCGAGACCCGTCCTTGTCGGCTACATCACCGGAATCGGCCTTACCTTGATCAGCAGCCAGATCGCCAAGGTGACCGGTATCCCAATCCAAGAGGACGGCTTCTTCAGCCGTTTCGCCGAGATGCTCTCAATGCTGGACACCATCGATCCTGCAACCATCGCGATGGGTACGGCCTCTCTGGCGCTGATCCTGGCGCTGCGGCGATGGCCTGCGGTGCCCGGGGCGTTGATCGCTGTTGCACTGGCAACAGGCGTGACCGCGTTGTTCTCCCTGGCCGAACACGGAATTGCGGTAGTCGGTGACATTCCCGCCGGTCTACCGGCACTCGGCCTACCCGGTATTGCGGGCAGCGATATGGTGGCGTTGATCCCAGCCGCACTCGGCATCGCGGTAGTCGGCTACTCCGACAACGTGCTGACCGCAAGATCGATAAGCGCCGAGCGCGGCTACCGCATCGACTCAAACCAGGAGCTTCTTGCTCTCGGAGCGAGCAATCTGATGAGCGGCATATCCCAAGGATTCCCGATCTCTTCCAGCGCCAGCCGATCATTCGTGCCGGCATCAATCGGAACCCATACCCAATTGACCAGCATCGTGGCCGCCGTCTTCGTGACCGCCACACTCCTGTTCCTACGACCGGTCCTCGCCAACTTCCCGCAGGCCGCCCTCGGGGCAGTCATCCTGGCGGCCGCCATCGCCATCATCGACGTCTCCGGATTCCGGGAGCTGTGGCGATTGAGCCGGGCCGAGTTCCTCTTGGCGATCGCTGCGGCGCTCGGGGTCATGATCTTCGATGTGCTCACCGGGGTTCTCATCGCCGTTGCGTTGTCCGCCGCGGTTGCGCTGTGGCGCATTGCCCGTCCCAGCGATGCCGTGCTCGGTGGCGCCTCGGAACTCGATGGTTGGGTAGCGGTTGACGACTTTCCCACTGCCCGTCCACTGCCGGGACTAATGGTGTACCGCTTTGATGCGCCTCTGTTCTTCGCCAACGCCGAGTGGTTCCGCGAACGGGTCGAGCAAGCTTTGGACATCAATCCGGGAGAGGAGGAATGGATCATCTTCGATTTCGACGGGATCGGCTCCGTCGACACCACCGCAGTGGCGATGTTGGAGGAACTCCTGGCCGAGCTTCCGAGCCTCGGGATCCACGTCGTCGGCATCGCCCGGGCTAACCATGACACAATCGACCGACTCCAACGCGCCGGCCTCGTGGCGCCCGACGGAGCAATCAGGACCTTCGCCACCATCAACCAAGCCGTCGCCGAATTCCGAAGTCGCTGACTGCCGTCATTCCCCCCCAGGCGAGGTGGGCAAGAGAAAGCTGCGGGTTAGTTGTGTCGGGGGGTTCACCTAGGCAGCGGCGTTGTGAACGCCGGCGATCCGCGCGGCGACGACGTACGCCAACCAGCCCCAGACAAGGCCTGCGATCGCTCCGGCGATGACGTCCCAAGCTGTATGGACCTCAAGCAGCGTGCGGCTTGCTGCGATGGCGAGCGCCCAAACCGGTATCACGTAGAGGGTTGCAACGCGTCGCCAGCCGGAGAGCCAGGACGAGCCGATGGCAGCAAGCAGGGCGGCGAAGGTGACTGCCGCAGTCGTGTGTCCCGAGGGGAAGGAGTAGCCGGTCTCGTGGACCCAGTGGGCCCGGACCAGCGAAGACAGTTGTGGGGTCGATTCCTCGGTCAGACGTTCTCGCAGAACGCCTCGCCGGGCCTCCTTGTCGCCGACGGCATACAACGTCTCA
Organism: Acidimicrobiia bacterium; assembly: GCA_030064765.1. Lineage (GTDB taxonomy): Bacteria > Actinomycetota > Acidimicrobiia > Spongiisociales > UBA5794 > JAAETI01. The sequence continues at coordinate 25,280 of JASJEG010000003.1, forward strand.
GCGTCGGGGAAGTCCGAGCCCAGCACTCCCGTCTCGGCCAGCGTCACAATGTTGGGTCGCTCGATGGCAATGGCCGGCTTGACCACCTGCTCGTTGAGTTGGCCGTTGCCGGCTAGCGCGACGACCATCACCAATGCCATCGCTGCCGCTTCCCGCACCCGCCTTTGCGCCGGGAGCCCGCGGCGCGCGACCAATGTGACGATCACAACGATCGATATTGGCGTCATCAGAGTCCAGCTCGCAGTGTCGGTGAGCCGTACCACTGCATCCGCAAACCACGTGTCGAGCGAGATGCGTGGCAGCAGCGGGATCAGCAAGAAGCCAAGCACCAGACCGAGCACGAGCAGGCGCTTGGGGTCGACTCGGGGTCTTGCGGCCGGGGTGCCTATTGACATCCTGAGATGGTATCCCGATTGGTGGCGGCACGCGACTATCGATCGCCGGCTGCGGCATTGCAGCCGGAAAGCCGAGCAGTGTCACTGAGACGCTGGGAGCCATAGCGACCACGATTGTCATTCCCGAATAGAGGCTCTCGCGGGCACGTCGTCGCCAACCAGGTTGTGATGTTCAGCTTCTGGTCAGGACCTTGCTCCCGGGTCTTCCTCGGATGAACCAGAACACGACCATGACGCTCAGAAGAACGACGCCGATGGGCATCAAGCCGAACTTGATCCTGGTCAGCCAGGATGCAACCTGTGTCAGCCCGTCGATCCGGCTGGGATACGCCGAGTTGGCAACCACCAGGCTCAGGTTCTCGAACATGTCGGCGAGGCCCGAGATCAGTGGGGTCAGGCTGAGCCACTGCAGGGGGTGGTCTGAGGGCAGCAGACGGATCAAGAACCAGGCGCTGGTGAGGGCAAATGCGAGCGCGTATGTGATCGGAAACAGTATGTCGGGCACCAGATGGAGCGTGATGTAGGCCCGTCGGCCTTCGGTCCCGAGCGCCTCGAATAGGTGGCTGGCTTCCTCCGGTCCGTAGGAGAAGCGCATATCCAGGATGCGCAAGCCTCCCGAGTAGTCCTCGATTGTTGGGGTGCTGAAGGGCAAGTCGGTGCCGTTCATGATGAACGTGAGCACCCCGGCGGCAGACAACAGTGTCAGGATTACCGGCCATCTCGCTGCGTTCTGTGTCCAGGCTAAGACTCTCCTGAGCATCAGACCTCGTGCCCCCTGGTTCCGGCGCCGACGTTCCAGCACGTCTTAGAGGCCTTGGCGCGGCCGCCCGGGGCCCGGACAGATCGGCCTGAGAACCCAACTTCCTGATCTGGTACTTCCAGGTGAGAAAGCGGTCCTATCGGGCCCATGGAGACCACCACACAGGCGCGTCGGCTCACACGGTCCCTCGCCCGCCGACGGACGGCTGCAGACCTGCCACTAGTTTCCGCGCTTCGGCCTCAGCCGCGCTGTCGTACTCGAAGCCCAACCGGTTCGCCGTCCGTGGGCCCAACTCTCCGAACAGGTCCATCGTGGTTGCGAGTGCAGTCCAGACTTCTGAGTCGTCGTAGCGCGCAAATGCCTTGCGCAGACCGGCAAGGACGCCCGGATCGGCCCACTCCTCGAGGAACCGCCCGCGGAACCACGGATCACGACCCGCGGCCGCTGCGTCCCATTCCAACAACTGACGCAGGTGCTCCTTGAGCATGCCATCGCAGCAGCCCTTGGCCCACCACAGCTCACCTCTCCGCAGATGCTTCCCAGTCCAAACGGTGTGGTACCAGAACTCGGAGCACAACTCTGCGAAGGCTCCAGCATCGGGTTTCGGCAACTGTGCAGGTTCACCCGTCGACAGGTCGAGGTCGGCAATGCCTTGCGCCCATCCATCCTTGTCGACGAGGATGCGGAACCCGCGTCCGAAGGCTATTGCGGCCACACCCGGGGCGTGCTCCATCAGACCATCAGCATGCTCAGGAGTCATGAAGGCGAAGTCGACATCAAGACCACCGGCGAATAGGACCCTCAGCTCCGGCCCGCCTCCACCTGGGTTTCCTGCCACGAATGCGATCTTCGGTTCACCGACTCGTGCCAGCCACGTGCGTTCGTCGATGAAGCGACCGATGTCGGAGGTGATCACGACAACATCGAGGTCGGCCCACTCATCAGCAGGGTGATCGGTGCGGGCGCGGGAGCCGATGACCACGGCAGAACGAACAGCTGGATCGTCCTCAGCCCACGCTGTGACTCTCTCCTCTAGGCGTGCGTACCCGTCGACGATCAAGTCCGCGTCAGTTCGGTGTGGCGCACCATCCGCGCCGTGGCCTGTTTGGCCTCGACCGTCGGCCTTCGAGTCATGTCCCATGCGAGTCCCTTCTCTGCGTGTGTTCCACGTTGCGGTGGCTAGTGGGCAAAGCCGCCCTGTTCATCCCGCGGCATACCGAACCAGTCGTCGAGCGTGATGGCGGGCGCGCCGTAGAGCTCGTTGGCTATCTCAGGCTCACCAAATTCGCCGGCCGTGTCGAGATATCCGATCAGCTCAGCGACCTCGGCGAGCTCGGTGTTGCGGATCAGCTTCGCCAGCAGCCGCGCCTGCCAGACCTTCAGGTGAACCACCCGAGCCTCCGGGTAGCAGGTGGCTGCGAAGCGATCCATGGCATCACCGATCGTGACCCCTTCGGGGCCGTACACGAAGAGCCTCTGCCCGAGCGCCCGGCCGTCCTCGTAGGACGCGGCGACCATCCGCCCGAAGTCGGCTGCTGCAAACCAGTGCAACTGTGGCGGGTTCTTGCCGTCCACCGAGAGAGCCCATTTGCCCCCGCGAACGAAGTTCTGCAGCGTCTCCATGACCCAGGTCGGGCAGAAGATCGCATACGGGAGACCGCTATCCCGCACCAGCTGCTCGGTGCGCATCTTCACGTCGACCCTGTGAAACCACCGCAGCTCTTCGCTGAGCGTTGTGGCCGAGACGTAGCCGAGGCGACCGAGGTTGCCGTCTGCCACCTCGATCACATTCTTCGTTGCGATGTACTCAGTTGCCGGCGTCAGGTTGATGTGAACGGCGTCGCACCCCTGCATCGCCGACCTAACGTCATCGATGTCCGTCGCCGATCCCTGGGTGACTTCGACAGCGCCGCCGAACATCGTGTGTGCTTTATCGACGCTGCGGGTGAGGATCCGCACCGCTTGGCCGCCCTCTGTCAGCCGATTGACAACCGGCCGCCCCAGCAGGCCCGTCGCGCCAATGACCAGGATTCGATCGAACATCGCTCAGCCCCTTCGGTTTCAGAATATGAGGTGGTCGTCTACCCCAGGCGCTGGACCCAGTCGCCGAACCCATCCGCTGCTACCGGCCCGCGAGACTTGAACGACCCGGTGACGTTGGCTCCGCGGCCTTCCAGGCTCGTGGCCATCTTGGGGAGCATTCCACCCGTCGCCAGCTTGTACGTGCAGAACACTGCGGCCGGTTTGCCGTCGAGGTTGCCGAGACGACCGATGAAGTCCATCGTCTCCTTCGTGGCATGCTGGAGAATGACGTACACGCCCTTGCACCAGCTCCCGACACAGATCGCATCGGCCTCACTCACGATCGCCGGATCTGCGTCTTGAACGGAGCCGACGGTGCATTGATGCCCGGCCGCCCGGACCACTTCTGCCATTGCCTCAGCCACCGCCTTGGTTGTACCGGTCTTGCTATCGAATACGATCGCTACGTTCATTGGCCGTTCTCCTTGTCATGGTCGCGGGACGCCGGTGGATCAACCTCGAATCGGAGCACCTCGATACCCAGACTGCGGAGCAGATCGAGAGTGCTGTGCAACTGCGACTGATCGAGCAGGCCACCACTCAGCACCGTTCCGGCCGGGATAGCCTCTTGTTCGATATCGGTGAGGCCGAGATGGAAGTCATCATCCAGTCGTCCGTTGACCCAGATACGGAATTGCCGATCGGCCTGCCGGTGATCACTGTGTTGCGGGTCCATGGTCCCGAGTATCCAGGCAGCGAGGGTGGTGCGACATCCCCCGGCCGGCAGACCCCCCGGGGTGATCCATCACCCGAGGTCCAGGTCGTCGGCTGCCTCCAAGGCCGCAGCTCGCGACGTAACGCCGAGCTTGCGGTAGATCGACTTGGTGTAGCTCTTGATCGTGTTGTGTGAGATATACAGCTCGTTGGCTATCTCTCGAAGGGACAATTCACCCCGGAGCATTCGCAGGACTTCTAGCTCGCGATCGGTGAGCGGGTCAACGTGCACGGTCCCGGCCGTTTCCTGTTGTGGCCTCCGCAACGCAAGCTTGCGTTCGGCGGCGGCGACGAGATCGACGATGCGTCCCCGTCCTCCGGGCCCGTCGACCAACGAGCGCGCTTCGCGAACGAGGGCGCGCTTTTCGGCATAGTCCGTGCGGCACTCGGCCAGAGCCAGACACCCGTACGCAACGAAGATCGGTTCCACCCACTGCCGGGCCATGCCCAGGCCGGTGCTGATACAGGAGATCGCTTCGTCCCGTTCGCCGCGGGCAAGGTGAACCTTGCCGAGGGCGAAGTGAGCAGCCATGCGATCGGGGTATCCGTTCCACTCGGCCGGTTCTGGAAGAGCGAGCGCCTTGTTGGCCGTTTCCTCCGCCGCCGCCCAGTCCCCAACTTCGGCGTAAGCCAGAGCAAGCAGGGCGGTGGCGCCGCCGTCCCGCACCGACTGGCGGCTGCGGGCCAATACGCCTTCATGAAGCGGCGGTACGGCGTCGAGCGGCCCGGTGGTCCAGAAAGCGGCCATGCCAGCGGCCGCGATCGCCTGAGCAAAGAGGATCGAGTCTCTTGATCGCTCCTGATCAGCGATCGCCAGTAGAGCGGTCCGGGCGTAATCCGCATCACCGCCAGCGACCAGCTCACCAAACGCACGGTGCAACGCCACTGCGCCCTCGATGGTCGGCAACAGCTCGACGGGGACGCCGCCGAGAGCGGTCTCAGCCGCCTCCAACCACTTGGAGCTCGACGCAAAATCACCACGCGAGAGCGCGACGTTGAACCTGGCAACTGAAGTCATCGGGTTGGCAATGATCGCGTCGTCGGGTAACACCTGGAACCACCGCCACACGAGCGACCAGTTCGCACCCGTCCAGTCCCTTATGAGATAGCGGTCGATGAGCCGAGCGGCAAGCAGATTGTCCCCTGCGTCGATGGCGTGATCGACGGCTGGTTCTAGAGCATCGGTCTGGGCGTACCACTCTGCCGCAGCGAGATGCAGCGTGGGAATCAGGGTTGGGTCAGTCTTGCGCAGCTCGTGGCGCAACCAGTCGGCGAACAAGTGGTGATAGCGATACCAGCGGCGTTGGTTGTCAAGAGGAATCAGGAACAGGCCGCTTCTGTCCATGCGGTCGAGTATCTCCGCACCATCGCTGACGCCGGCGATTACCTCGCACAGCGGGCCGGTCATCTGGCCGAGCACCGAGGTGCGCAGCAAGAACTCCCGATCCCGATCGGACACAGTCCCGAGCGCCTCAGCGATGAGGAAGTCGGCGATGTTCCTGTCGTCACCTGCAAACCGACCAACAAACTCGGTGGCTTCCTCCGCCTCCCGGAGCGACAGACCGGCGAGATGAACGGCGGCCGGCCAGCCTTCGGTCCGGCGCCGAAGCAGATCGACATCATCATCATCGAGATCCACGGCAAACCGGCTGCGGAGCAGCTCACTCGTTTCCCTCGACGAGAAGGCGAGGTCGTGGGCGCGGACCTCCATGAGATCGCCCGACGCCCGGAGGCGACCCAACGGTAGGTGGGGATCCGTCCGCGTGGAGATGGCCAGCTGGACCCCAGGGGGGAGATGATCGATGAGATAGCCGACCGAGCTCTGAATGGCTGGCTCGGAGATGACGTGATAGTCGTCGAGTACCAGCAGGAGAGGCTGACCGGACTCGGCCAACTCGTTGAGCAACGATGGCACAACCTCCTGCATCGGATCGACGTCCGGACTGCGGAGCGCGTCGTCGGCGCCATCGACGAGCCCGGGAAGGACCTTGCGGAGCGCAGCGATCACATACAACCAGAACAGCGGTGCGGCGTCGTCGCTTCCCTCCAGGCGGAGGAATGCGGTGTGCTGGCCGTCACGCTCGGACAACCAGGCGGATAGAAGAGAGGTCTTGCCCCACCCCGCAGGTGCACTGATCAGGTAGACCCGGGGAGCGCCGTCGGCCAACCGTTCGACCAGCTCCGGCCGGAGGAGCAGATGTGGTGATGGCCTTGGCTGTACCAGCTTGACGGTGAGCAGCGGAGTTGAGACCTGGCCGCCTGCGTCCCCTGCCTCCGTCACGAGCATCGCCTCCAATCCACCACTTACGTCCAAACCGTCCACAACCCAGTCGAGGTGCTTCCGCCGGCTTATCACGTACCAGCCCAAGCACCCAGGGTGATCCTACTGGAGGGTGTGGTTGGACCCCCCTTCGGAGGCGGAGCATGGGGTCACGTCCTAGGAGAGAGGTTCCAATGAAACGGACCGTTGTGTTTGCAGCTCTGGTCACAACCCTGTTCGCTGCTTGCGGCGACGATGCTTCGGATGAAGCGGCGGAGCCCGTCAGTATCGCCGACGCCATCGACACCGAAGGCGAAGTCGTCGTGACCGGTTACCTGTTCGTCCTCGATGGTGACTCCGTAGTGCTGGCTGAGCTGATCGCCGAATCGTTCCCGCCCCAACCGGGCGGCGCCACGATCACCGTCGAAGGTCTCGATCTCGCTGCCCTCGATCTGGAGGAAGCGCCCGAGGGATCTGAGCTGGCCACAACCAGGTGGTCATCCGAACCAGTCTCCCTCACCGGCTCGATTTCGTCCGGGGTTCTCACCGGCGCCGAGCTGGGATAGGACCGCCGCGCCGCTGGTCTGCGTAGCTCCGTTCTGGCGCACACCAGGCCCATATACGGGCCTCAGATCCGCCAAAACCGGGGTTTGGAACAGACCAGAGGCCCCCGGGCTGGGATCCCGGAGGCCTCTGTGGCCGGAACTTGGGTTGTTACCCCTTACCTTCCCCAACCTATCGCTCAGCGATAGGCGGGGACCTGACCTGCTACAGCACCCTCCTTCGGTTGCTCCGCGGGGGGACTGACAATGTGCGTCGCCGCGAGTACAGCACCATGGCTGCGCCTGCCGTCAGCATCACCAGCGCGGCCAGCAACAGGTCACCGAAGTTGGCGCCGGTGAACGGCAGAGTGTCGGGCGGATCATCCGGGTCCGGGTCGTCGCCCGGGCCGGGCAGCGTCAGCGGGGTGACCGCAATCGTGTGGGTGTGGATGATGCAGATCTGCGGATCGTCGTCATCGCAGACCTCGACGATCACCTGATAGGTCCCAATCTCCTCGGTCACACCGTCGAAGGTGCCGTCCGGATTCAACGTGATCCCCGGTGGCAGCTCGCCGCTGATGTAGGTGACCGTCACCGGGCCACCATCGGGATCGAACACCGGCATCGGGCTCAACGGATCGCCGACGACGACCGACTGGAACGAAGCCTCGGGCCCCGGCGGCTCATTGACCTCGACGATGGTCACCGTGACCGTCGCGGTGTCACACAGCCCCGTTGCCGGGATGCCGCCGACCACACCATCCAGCTCGCAGATCGTGTACGTGAAGGTGTCCACACCAACGAAACCGGGATCCGGCGTGTAGGTGATGGTCCCGTCCGGGTTCACCACGATCGAGCCGTTGGCCGGATCGGTAGTCGTGCTGATCGCAAAGCTGTGGCCGTCCGGGTCGCTGTCGTCGTCGAGCACGGTGATGACAACCGGGGTGTCCTCATCGGTGACATCCTCATCGTCGACCGCAACCGGCGGGCGGTTGCCGACGAGCGGGAAGTCCGCAGTCAGATCGCTGCCACCACCCGGCAGTGACACGGTCACCGGCGGGGCAGTACCGAGATCGGCCGGGATGGTCGTCTCGTCGATCTCGACCAGATACTCACCTGCGGGCAGACCGTCGACCAGGTACTGGCCGTTGTCGTCGGTGACGGTGGTGAAGACCACATCGTCACTCGTGCCGATGACACCGTCCGGGCCGGCCCAGGTGACATCAACCGTCACGTTGGATACGCCGGGCTCGCCACCGTCGAAGACACCGTCACGGTTCAGGTCCTCGAAGACCTGATCACCGATCGAGCCGGTGCCCACCAGCGGGAAGTCGACATCGGTGCGGGCTTCCGCTGCACCGAGGGTTACGGTCCGGTCGAGGTCGCCGCTGAGACCAGCAGGGATGCCGTCGATGATGACGGTGAACTCACCGGCCGGCAGTCCGTCGACCAGGTACGAACCGTCGGGTGCGGTTGTGGTGGCAAAGACGAGGTCGTCGCCGCCACCGGGCACGCCATCGGGGCCGAGCCAAGTCACCGTCACGCCGATGCCGCCAAGACCAGGCTCGCCCGGATCCTGGACGCCGTCGTCGTTGAGATCAAGCCAGACCAGGTCGCCGATCGAGCCGGTGGCCGTGTAGGCGAAGTCCACGTCCGGGTAGGTGGTGCCCTCCGGCAGTGTCAGCGTCGTCGCGCTGTCGAGCGTCGCATCCGGGTCGAGCGTCTGGAAGTCGACGCCTGCCGGCAGGTCGGCCGTGTCCACATCGATCTGGTACTCGCCGGGCGGCACAAGGTCGAAGCTGTAGTCGCCGTTGCCGTCGGTGGTCGTTGTGAACACCTCATCGTCGGTGGTGCCGAAGACACCGTCGAGACCGGCCCAGGTGGCAGTCACATCGACGCCGCTGAGGCCAAGGTCGCCACCATCGATGGCGCCGTCACCGGCAATGTCGTGAGCGATGGTGCCGTTGATGTTGCTGCGGACCAGCGCCACCACGTCGGCGGTATCGCTGTCGCTGACCGGGTTGTCGAGCGGATCAAACGAATCGACCGTCGCCGTATTGGTGAAGGAGGCTGCTGCGGCCGCCGTGCACGTATAGGTGACGGGGGCCGAACCGACCGGCAGATCGCCGATCACGTTGTCACATGCCGGGGCGAGCGGATCGCTCACGGTCACGTTGAACAGGTCGGTCTGGCCGGTGTTGGTGACGATGATCGTGAAGGTCGCATCGTCGCCCTCGACCACAGTCTGAGTGTCCGGGGTCTTCTGGATGTCGATGCCGGGCACCAGCACGGTCACGTCGGCGGTGTCGCTGTCGCTCACGGTGGACCCGATCGGGTCGGTGCCGACCACGTCGGCCGTGTTGGTGAAGTCGGCGGTCACATCGCTCACCGAGCAGGTGTACGAGGTGGACTCGCCAACCGCCAGGTCGCCGATGGAGGCGTCGCAAGCCGGAACCGCAGTATCGGTGACAGCCACATCGGTCAGGTCGACGTCACCGGCATTGGTGACCTCGATTGTGAAGGTGGCGCTGCCGCCGGTCACGACAGTCTGCCCGTCCGGCGACTTCTCGATGCTGATGGCCGGCCCGATTACATCGACGTCGGCTGTGTCGCTGTCGGAGACCGGTGCGTCGAGCGGGTCGCTGCCCGTCACCGATGCGGTGTTCGTGAAGTCGTCGGCAAGAGCAACCATGGAACAGGTGAAGCTGGCCGACTCGCCGACGGCCAGATCGCCGATCAGCGTGTCACAGGCCGGCGCCAGAGCGTCGGTCACGGTGACGTTGGTCAGCGGGGTAGCCCCAGCGTTGGTGACGGTGATGGTGAAGTCCACCGTGTCACCGGCCCGGGCCTGCTGCAGATCCGGTGTCTTCTGGACGTCGATCGCCGGCACCAGCACGGTCACGTCGGCGGTGTCGCTATCGCTCACGGTCTCACCGATCGGGTCGTTGCCCGTCACCGAGGCGGTGTTGGTGAAGTCACCGGCCACACCGCTCAGCGAGCAGCTGTAGGTGCTCGACTCGCCGACCGCCAGATCGCCGATGACGTTGTCACACACCGGGGCGGCCGGGTCGGAGACAGTGACGCCGGTCAGATCCACGTCGCCGGTGTTGGTGACGGTGATGTCGAAGGTGGCGGTGCCATTGATGACGACTGCCTGGTTATCCGGGGTCTTCTGGATGTCGATCGCCGGGTTGATGACATCCACCGCAGCATCGTCGGAGTCGGACACCGGGTTGCCCAAGGCGTCGGTGCCGTCGACAGCGGCGATGTTGGTGAAGTCAGCAATGACACCGGTCGTCGTGCAGTCGTACGAGGTCGACTCACCGACCGCCAGAGCGGCGATGGTGGTGTCACACGCCGGAGTCAGCGCATCGGTGACCGTGAGGTCAACGAGATCCTGATCGCCGTTGTTGGTGACGGTGATGGTGAACGTGACGTCGTCACCGCTGTGGATCTGCTGGCTGTCCGGGGTCTTCTCGATCTGGACGCCCGGTGCAACAACATCGACCAGCGCATCGTCGCTGTCGGAGACCTGGGTCCCGAGCGGCGTGTCGGCGTTCACCGACGCCACGTTGGTGAAGTCGGCGGCGACTGCCGTGACGTCGCAGGTCACGGTTTCGCTGGCGCCGATGAGCAGACTGGCGAACGTGGCTTCACAGCCGGGGGCCAGCGGGTCGGTGATGACCACGTTGGTGAGATCGGTGTCACCCGTGTTGGTGACGGTGATCGTGAACGAGGCATCCTCAACGGCCAGCAGCGTCTGCAGATCCGGGGTCTTCTCGATGCTGATCGCGGGGTCGACGAAGTCCACGTCGGCCGTATCGCTGTCGGTCACCGGGTTGCCGAGCGGGTCGTCGCCGGTCACCGAGGCGGTGTTGGTGAAGTCGCCGCTGATGCCGGTGACGTCGCAGGTGTAGGTCTCGACACCACCAACCGGGAGCGTGGCAGACGTCGCATCGCAGGTTGGGGCGAGCGGGTCGCTCACGATGACGTTGGTCAGCGCCGTAGCACCGGCGTTGGTGACGGTGATCGTGAACGTCGCCGTACCGTCCGGGCCGACCAGCTGGTTGTCCGGAGTCTTCTGGATGTCGATGGCCGGCACGAGCACGGTCACGTCGGCTGTGTCGCTGTCGCTCACCGGGCCGACCACGCTGTCTGCTACAACATCGGCGGTGTTGGTGAAGTCGGCAGCGGTCGCCGTGCCGTCGCACGTGTAGGTCTCATTGGCACCGACCGCCAGGCCGGCGAACGTGCTGTCGCAGGCCGGGGCGAGGGCATCGGTGATGACCACGTTGCTCAGATCGACGTCGCCGGTATTGGTGACGGTGATTGTGAACGTCGGGGTGCCGTTGAGCACGACACTCTGGTTGTCTGGTGTCTTCTCGATGCTGATGGCAGGCGCCACCACATCAACGTCGGCGGCGTCGCTGTCGCTTGCCGGGTTGCCTGCGGCATCGGTGGCGTCGACTACTGCCGTGTTGGTGAGGTCGGCGGTCACAGTCAACGTGCAGCTGTATGTGGTGCTGGCGCCGACGGCGAGGTCACCGATGGACGCGTCACAGTTCGGGGCGAGAGCGTCGGTCACGGTGACGTTGCTGAGCGGCACGACACCTGCGTTGGTGACGGTGATGTCGAACGTGACTGTGTCGCCGATGCCGGCAACCTGCAGGTCCGGTGTCTTCTGGATGTCGACCTCAGGCACCAGCACCTCGACATCAGCTGTATCGGAGTCGCTCACGGTGCCGCCGGCGGCGTGGGTAGCCACGACCGAGGCGGTGTTGGTGAAGCTGCTTGTCACTGCCGATGCGGCGCACGTGACGGTGGTCGATGCACCGGCACCGAGAGCCGGGATGACCGCGTCACAGGCCGGCGCCTGGACGTCGGTGATGATGACATTGGTCAGCGGGCTGTCCCCGTTGTTGGTGACGGTGATGGTGAAGTTGGCGTCCTGACCGGACAGGATTTGCTGGGTAGCCGGATCCTTGGTCAGGCTGATCGCCGGATCGATCACGTCGACATCGGCTGTGTCGCTGTCGTTCACAGCGTTGCCCAGCGGGTCGAGACCACTCACCGCTGCAGTGTTGGTGAAGTCGGCGGTGACACCGGTCACCGTGCAGTCGTAGCTGGTCGAGACGCCGGCGGCGAGATCGCCGATGGTGGCGTCACAAGCCGGGGCCAGAGCGTCGGTGACGGCCACGCCGGTCAGATCAACATCGCCGGTGTTGGTGACGGTGATCGTGAAGGTCACATCGTCACCGGTGACCACATACTGCAAGTCAGGAGTCTTCTCGATCTGGATGTCGGGGGCGATCACATCGACGATGGCGTCGTCGGAGTCGCTCACCGGGTTGCCCAGCGGGTCGAGACCAGACACCGAGGCGGTGTTGATGAAGTCGGACACCGCAGTCACGTCGCACGTGTAGCTGACGATCTCAGTAACGGCGAGGGCGCCGATGGTGTTGTCACAAACCGGGGCAAGTGCGTCAGTGACGATTACGCCCACGAGATCCACATCACCGGTGTTCTCCACGGTAATGGTGAAGGTGGCGTCCTGGCCTGCCAGCACCTGCTGGGTAACGGGATCCTTAGTGATGCTGATCGCCGGGGCGATGACATCAACGTCGGCGCTGTCATCGTCGCTGACAATGCCGTTGAGCGGATGAGTACCGACCACCGATGCCGTGTTCGTGAAGTCGGCGATGACTCCGGTCACCGTGCAGCTGTAGGTGGTGCTGGCGCCGACGCCCAGATCGCCGATGGTGGCGGCGCAGCTGGGCGCAAGCGGATCGCTCACTGCAACATCGGTCAGCGGAGTAGTGCCGATGTTGGTCACGGTGATGGTGAAGGTGGCATCGCCGCCGCTGACTACGACGGGTGTGTCGGCCGTCTTGGTGATCTGGATTGCAGGAGCCTCGATGACGACGTCGGCGGTGTCACTGTCCTCCACCGGGTTGCCCAGCGGGTCCTCGGCGGTGACGGTGGCGACGTTGGTGAAGCCGGCCGGGACTCCGGTCAGGGTGCAGGTGTAGGTCTCGCTGGCGCCGGTGGCGAGCGAGGCGAAGCTAGCGTCGCAGTTCGGGGCCTGCGGATCGGTGACCGTCACGTTCGTTAGTTCGGCATCGCCGGTGTTGGTCACCGTGATCGTGAACGTCGCGTCCCCGTTGGGGAGGATGGTCTGGCTGTCCGGACTCTTGTCGATGCTGATCGACGGATCAATGACAGTGACGTCGGCAGTGTCGGCGTCGGTCACGGTGCCGCCGGACGGTTCACTGGCGGCAACGTCGGCAACGTTGGTGAAACCAGAGGTGACGCCGGTCACAGTGCAGTCGTAGGTCTGGATCTCGCCCATCAAGAGGGTGGCGAAGGTGACGTCACAGGCCGGGGCCTGCGCATCTGTCACGACCACATTGGTCAAGTCGACATCACCTGTGTTCTCCACGGTGATGGTGAACGTGACGTCGGAGCCTGAGACCACCGTCTGCGTGTCCGGGGTCTTCTGGATATCGATCTCAGGGGCGATCACCTCGACGTCGGCGACGTCGGAGTCGGTGATCGGGTCCGGCGATGCCGGGTGCTCAGCAGCAACCACTGCGACGTTGGTGAAGTCCCCGGTGACGTTGGTGAGCGTGCAGCCATAGGTCTCGCTGGCACCGACGGCGAGGGTCGGGTAGGTGGCGTCGCAATTTGGAGCTTGCGGGTCGGTCACCACGACGTTGCTCAACGGCACGTCACCGATGTTGGTGACGGTGATGGTGAAGGTTGCCGTCTCGCCGCCGAGCAGCGTCTGGCTGTTCGGGTTCTTAGCGATGTCGATAGCCGGGTTGACCACATCGACGTCGGCGCTGTCGCTGTCGCTGACCGGAGTGCCGAGCGGGTCGTCGCCGGTCACCGAAGCAGTGTTAGTGAAATCGCCGCCACCAACGGTCGTGGTGCACGAGTAGGTGGTTGAAGCGCCGGCGGCCAGGCTGCCGATCACGTTGTCGCACGCCGGAGCGGCGGCGTCGGTGACGGTGACGCCCGAGAGGACCACATCACCGTTGTTGGTGACCGTGATGTCGAAGGTCACGGTGCCGCCGGCGATCGCCTGCTGGCTGTCCGGGCCTTTCTCAATGAGGATGCTCGGGTTGATGATGTCGACGTCGGCGCTGTCGCTGTCGCTTACCGGACCGCCCAGCGGGTCGTTGCCGGTTACCTCGGCCGTGTTGGTGAAGTCGACCGCACCGGCCGCCATCGTGCAGTCGTAGCCAACCGAGGCACCTACAGCGAGATCGCCGATGCTGGTGTCGCAGGCCGGGGCAACGGCGTCGGTGACCGCTACACCGGTGAGGTCAACATCACCGGTATTGGTGACGGTGATCGTGAAGGTGATGGTGTCGCCATCGTGGGCCTGCTGGGTGGCGGGATCCTTGGTGATGCTGATCGCCGGGACGATCACATCAACGTCGGCACTGTCGGTGTCGGTCACCGGGTTGCTCAACGGATCGTCAGCCGTGACGTTTGCCGTGTTGGTGAAGTCGTCCGCAAGAGCAGTCATGGTGCAGGTGTAGGTCTCTACAGCACCGGGAGCCATCGAGGCGAAGGCCGCATCGCAGCTCGGGGCAACGGCGTCGGTCACGGTCACATCGGTGAGCGTCACGTCGCCCGTGTTCTCCACCCTGATGGTGAAGGTGACGATGTCGCCTTCACGGGCCTGCTGGCTATCCGGTGTCTTCTCGATGTCGATGGCCGGGCCGATCACGTCAACGTCGGCCGTGTCACTGTCGGAGACAGTGCCGCCGGCAGCGTGGGTGCCGACAACCGAGGCGATGTTGGTGAAGTCGTTGGCGACATTGGCCAGCGAGCAGGTGTAGTCGGTTGAGGCGCCTGCGGCCAGGCTGCCGATCACGTTGTCACAAGCCGGGGCTGCCGGGTCGGTGACCGCCACATTGGTCAGGTCGACATCACCGGTGTTGGTGACGGTGATCGTGAAGGTGGCCGTTCCGTTGGCGAGCACCTGCTGGTTATCCGGGGTCTTCTGGATGTCAATGGCCGGGTTGATCACATCAACATCGGCGTCATCGCTATCGGTCACGGCTACGCCGTTGGGGTCATCACCGGTCACGTCGGCGGTGTTGGTGAAGTCAACGGCACCGGCAGTCATCGTGCACTGGTAGCTCGAGGACTCACCGACGGCGAGATCGCCGATTGTGCTGTCGCAGTTCGGCGCCATCACATCGGTGACGGCCACACCGGTCAGGTCAACGTCACCGTTGTTGGTGACGGTGATGTCGAAGGTGACGGTGCCACCGGGTAGAGCGGACTGGGTGTCCGGGGTCTTGTCGATGGTGATTGCGGGATTGATCACATCGACAGCGGCATCATCGGAGTCGGCAACCGGGTCACCATTCGGATCGTCACCCGTCACCGAAGCGACGTTGATGTAGTCGTCGGCGAGGGCGGTCATCGTGCAGTCGTAGCTGGAAGATGCACCAACCGTGAGGGCGCCGACTGTGTTGTCACAGGCCGGGGCAACCACGTCGGAGACGACAACGTTGGCCAGGTCCACGTCGCCGGTGTTGGTGACGGTGATCGTGAAGGTCACTGTGTCCCCGGGACGGGCCTGCTGGCTATCCGGGGTCTTGTCTACGGTGATAGCGGGGTTGATCACATCAACATCGGCAGTGTCGCTGTCGGTCACCGGGTTGTTGAGCGGATCGTCGCCAGTCACCGAAGCGACGTTGATGTAGTCGTCGGCGAGGGCGGTCATCGTGCAGCTGTAGGTCTCGACGGCACCGGGCGCCATCGAGGCGAAGGTGGCATCACAATTCGGAGCGACTGCATCGGTGACCGAGACACTGGTCAGCGTGACGTCACCGGTGTTCTCGACACGAATGTCGAATGTGACGGTGTCGCCCGGCCGGGCTTGCTGGCTATCCGGGGTCTTCTGGAGGTCAATGGCCGGGTTGATCACATCAACATCCGCACCATCGCTATCGGTCACCGGGTCACCGTTCGGATCATCACCAGTCACATCAGCAGTGTTGGTGAAGTCGAACGCACCGGCCGTCATCGAGCAGTCGTAGCTGGTGGAAGCACCGGCCGCGAGGGCGCCGATCACGTTGTCGCAAGCCGGGGCGGCGGCATCGGTGACGATGACGCCGGTCAGGTCAACGTCGCCGGTGTTCTCGACCGTGATCGTGAAGGTGACAGTGTCGCCGTCCCGTGCCTGCTGGGTGTCCGGGGTCTTGTCGATGGTGATGGCGGGGTTGATGACATCGACGTTGGCGTCGTCGGCATCCGTCACCGGGTTGTTGAGCGGATCGTCAGCGGTCACGTCGGCTGTGTTGGTGAAGTCATCCGCAGCGGCGGTCATGGTGCAGGTGTAGGACTCGACGGCGCCGGGAGCCATCGAGGCGAAGGTGGCGTCGCAGCTGGGAGCCACCGCATCGGTGACGGTCACATCGGTCAGGGTCACATCACCGGTGTTCTCCACGGTGATGGTGAAGGTGACGGTGTCACCCTCACGTGCCTGCTGGGTATCCGGAGTCTTCTCGATGTCGATCGCCGGGCCAATCACATCGACTTCGGCTGTGTCGCTGTCGGTAACGGTGCCACCGGCGGCATGGGTGCCGACAACCGATGCGATGTTGGTGAAGTCGGCGGTCACGTTGGCCAGCGAGCACGTATAGGTGGTCGAGTCGCCCGCAGCCAGGTTGCCGATCACGTTGTCACACGCCGGGGCGGCCGGATCGGTTGCCTCGACATCGGTCAGATCCACGTCGCCGGTGTTGGTGACGGTGATGTCGAAAGTGGCCGTGCCGTTGGCCAGCACCTGCTGGAAGTCCGGGGTCTTGTCGATCGTGATTGCGGGGTTGATCACATCAACGGTTGCGGTGTCGTCGTCGGTGACCGGATCGCCGTTCGGATCATCACCAGTCACATCAGCAGTGTTGGTGAAGTCGAGAGCGCCGGCGGTCATCGTGCAGTCGTAGCTCGAGATCTCGCCAGTAGCCAGGTCGCCGATCACGCTGTCACACGCCGGAGCGACGGCGTCGGTGACCGTCACACCGGTCAGATCGACGTCGCCTGTGTTCTCCACGGTGATCGTGAACGTCACGGTCGAACCCGGCAGAGCAAACTGCGAGTCCGGGGTCTTCTGGATGGTGATGGCGGGGTTGATCACATCAACATCCGCATCATCACTGTCGGACACCGGATCGCCGTTCGGGTCGTCACCCGCCACGGCAGCGGTGTTCGTGAAGTCATCGGCAAGGGCCGTCATCGTGCAGTCGTAGGTCTCGATCGAACCCGGAGCCATCGAAGCGAAGCTGGCGTCACAGCTGGGTGCGACTGCATCCGAGACGGCGACGTCGGTGAGGGTCACATCACCGGTGTTCTCAACGGTGATGGTGAAGGTGACCGTGTCGCCGGGTCGAGCCTGCTGGGTGTCCGGGGTCTTCTGGATGTCGATGGCGGGGTTGATGACGTCGACAGCAGCGTCGTCGCTGTCCGCGACCGGATCGCCGTTCGGGTCGTTGCCGGTCACCGAAGCGACGTTGATGAAGTCGTCGGCGCCGGCAGTCATCGTGCAGGAGTATGTCTGCACTGCACCGGGGGCCATCGAGGCGAAGGTGGCGTCACAGCTGGGAGCGACTGCATCGGTGACCGAGACACTGGTCAACGTGACGTCACCGGTGTTCTCCACCCGGATATCGAAGCTGACGGTGTCACCAGAACGGGCCTGCTGGCTATCCGGAGTCTTCTCGATGTCGATCGCCGGGTTGATCACATCAACATCCGCATCGTCACTGTCGGACACCGGATCGCCATTGGGGTCATCACCGGTGACATCAGCGGTGTTGGTGAAGTCATCGGCGCCGGCGATCATCGTGCAGTCGTAGCTGGACGATGCACCGACGGCGAGAGGCCCGATCACGCTGTCACAGCTCGGAGCGACGACATCGCTGACCGTCACGTCGGTCAGGTCAACATCACCGGTGTTCTCAACGGTGATGGTGAAGGTGACCGTGTCACCGGGCCGGGCCTGCTGGCTGTCCGGGGTCTTGTCGATGGTGATGGCCGGGTTGATCACGTCGACATCGGCATCGTCGGAGTCGGTCACCGGGTTGCTCAGCGGATCGTCACCTGTCACGTCGGCCGTGTTGGTGAAGTCATCAGCTCCGGCAGTCATCGTGCAGTCGTAGGTCTCGATCGCACCCGGTGCCATCGTGACGAAGCTGGCGTCGCAGTTGGGTGCGACTGCATCCGAGACGGCGACGTCGGTCAGGGTCACATCACCGGTGTTCTCGACGGTGATCGTGAACGTAACCGTGTCACCGGCACGTGCCTGCTGGGTGTTCGGGGTCTTGGCGATCGTGATCGCAGGGTTGATGACATCAACATCGGCAGTATCGCTGTCGGAGACCGGATCGTCATTGGGGTCATCACCGGTGACCGAGGCTGTGTTTGTGAAGTCGTCAGCGCCGGCAAGCATCGTGCACGAGTAGGTCTGCACCGCACCGGGAGCCATCGAAGCAAACGTCGCATCGCAGTTCGGTGCGACAACGTCGGAAACGGCCACATCGGTAAGGGCCACATCACCGGTGTTCTCAACACGAATATCGAAGGTGACGGTGTCGCCTTCCCGGGCCTGCTGAGTGTCCGGGGTCTTCTCGATGTCGATCGCCGGGTTGATCACATCAACATCGGCACTGTCACTGTCCCCTACCGGGTCACCATTCGGGTCGTCGCCGGTCACCGATGCGGTGTTGGTGAAGTCATCCGCACCTGCGGTCATCGAGCAGGAGTAGGTCTCGACCGCTCCCGGCGCCATCGAGGCAAACGTGGCATCGCAGGCCGGGGCGACAGCATCGGATACGGCGACGTCGGTGAGAGTCACATCGCCGGTGTTGGTCACCGTGATGGTGAAGGTGGCCGTGTCCCCAGGACGCACCTGCTGAGTGTCCGGGGTCTTGTCGATGTCGATTGCCGGGTTGATCACATCAACAGCAGCATCATCACTGTCCCCTACCGGATCGCCATTCGGGTCATCGCCGGTCACCGAAGCGGTATTGATGAAGTCGTCGGCGAGGGCCGGCATCGAGCAGGTGTAGGTCTCCACTGCGCCGGGAGCCATCGAGGCGAAGGTGGCGTCGCAGTTGCGAGCAACCGCATCGGTGACGGCCACATCGGTGAGCGTCACATCACCGGTGTTCTCCACGGTGATGGTGAAGGTGACCGTGTCACCAGGTCGGGCCTGCTGGGTGTTCGGGGTCTTGTCGATCGTGATAGCCGGGTTGATGACATCAACATCGGCAGCGTCGCTATCGCTCACCGGGTCGCCGTTCGGGTCATCACCCGTCACGTCAGCCGTGTTGGTGAAGTCATCCGCAAGGGCGGTCATCGAGCAGTCGTAGCTCGTGGAGGCGCCAACTGCGAGAGCACCGACCGTGTTGTCACACGCCGGGGCGACGACGTCGGTAACGGTGACATCGGTCAGGTCCACATCACCGGTGTTCTCCACGGTGATGGTGAAGGTGACGGTGTCCCCAGGACGCACCTGCTGGCTATCGGGGGTCTTGTCGATCGTGATCGCCGGGTTGATCACATCAACATTCGCACCATCACTGTCCCCTACCGGGTCGCCGTTCGGGTCATCGGCAGTGACCGAGGCGGTGTTGGTGAAGTCATCGACACCGGCAGTCATCGAGCAGTCGTAGCTCGAGGACTCACCGGCTACGAGGTCACCGATCACGGCATCACAGCTCGGAGCAACAGCGTCAGTGACCGTGACATCGGTCAGGTCCACATCACCAGTGTTCTCCACGGTGATGGTGAAGGTGACCGTATCGGCAGGACGCGCCTGCTGAGTGTCCGGGGTCTTGTCGATCGTGATGGCCGGGTTGATCACATCAACAGCAGCATCGTCGCTGTCGA
The DNA here is from genome assembly GCA_030064765.1 of Acidimicrobiia bacterium. GTDB lineage: Bacteria > Actinomycetota > Acidimicrobiia > Spongiisociales > UBA5794 > JAAETI01. Next base: position 44,948 of record JASJEG010000003.1, read on the forward strand.
CAACGGGGTTACCCAACGGGTCGTCGCCGGTCACATCCGCAGTGTTGGTGAAGTCATCCGCACCGGCAGTCATCGAGCATGAGTACGTCTCGACCGCACCCGCAGCCAAGGAGGCAAACGTCGCATCACAGGCCGGAGCGACAGCATCGGAGACCTCTACATCGGTAAGGACCACATCACCCGTGTTCTCCACCCGGATGTCAAAGGTCACCGTGTCACCGGGACGCACCTGCTGGCTATCAGGCGTCTTCTCGATATCGATAGCCGGGCCGATCACATCAACGTTGGCAGTGTCCGAATCAGTGACGGTGCCGCCGGCAGCATGGGTACCAACCACCGAAGCGACGTTGGTGAAGTCGGAAGTCACGTTGGCCAGCGAGCAGACGTAGGAGACCGAGGCGCCGGCAGCCAGATCACCGATCGCGCTGCCACAGGCCGGGACCAGTGCGTCCGTGACCTCGACATCGGTGAGATCAGCATCGCCGGTGTTCGTGACGGTGATCGTGAAAGTGGCAGTTCCTCCGGAGAGGACTTGCTGGTTGTCCGGGCTCTTGGTGATCTCGATGTCGGGATCGATGACGACAACGTCGGCGTCGTCGCTGTCGGTGACCGTTCCCCCGGCAGCGTGGGTGCCAACTACAGAAGCAGTGTTGGTGAAGTCAGCGGTCACGTTGCTCTGCGAGCAGGTGTACGAGGCGGAATCGCCCGGAGCCAGATCAACAATCGGACCGCCGCAGGCTGGAACCAGCGTGTCGGTGACGAGAACGTTGGTCAGCATCGAGTCGCCGGTGTTGACCACGGTGATGGTGAAGGAGGCATCGCTACCCGTGAGGATCGTTTGCGAGTTCGGGCTCTTGGTGATGCTGATGGCGGGATCGATGACGGTGACATCGGCACCGTCAGCATCCGAGACCGTGCCGCCGGCGGCATGCGAACCGACTGCCGAAGCAACGTTGGTGAAGCCGGCAGTCACACTGCTCAGCGAGCAGGTGTAGGAAGTTGAGGCACCAGCAGCCAGATCACCGATCACGCGGTCACAGTCCGGCGCCAGCACGTCGGTCACCTCAACATCGGTGAGGCCGGCATCGCCGGTGTTGGTGACGGTGATCGTGAAGGTCGCCGCTGTGCCGGTCAGGATCGTCTGGCTGTCCGGTGTCTTCTCGATCTGGATAGCGGGGTCGATGACGGTGACATCGGCATCGTCGGAATCGGTGACGGTACCCCCGGCGGCATGCGATCCGACCACCGAGGCAACGTTGGTGAAGCCGGCAGTCACGTTGGCAACTGAGCACGTATACGAGGTGGAGGCACCGGCAGCCAGATCACCGATCACGCTGTCACAGGCTGGGGCGAGTGCGTCGGTCACCTCAACATCGGTGAGGTCGGCATCGCCGGTGTTGGTGACGGTGATCGTGTAGGTCGCCGCTGTGCCGGTCAGGATCGTCTGGCTGTCCGGTGTCTTCTCGATCTCGATTGCCGGGGCGATTAGGTCGGTCGTGTGCGTGTCGTCGTCGGTGACGGGATCACCGTCCTCGTCGTCGCCGGTGGCGGTGC
>JASJEG010000045.1 GCA_030064765.1 Acidimicrobiia bacterium
TGCGTCAGTTCCCCGACTACCAGCAGCAGTCGTTTGTTCCTGCGGTTGAGCGGCGGTCCATAGTCCTTCCAGTTGGTGTCGACTTGCGGCGCTTCGACGGAATCGGTCGGACGAGGGCAGACGTCGCCCGGATCGTGTGGAACCAGCGGTGGGAGTACGACAAGGGTCCTCAAGAGCTGGCGGCAGCAATCCGGGAGCTGGATCGTCGCGGGATTTCCTTCGAACTGGTCCTGGCAGGCGAGCAGTTCCCTACCGATCCTGACGAATTCGTGCAACTGCGCAGTGAGCTGGGCAGCAGAATGGCCCACTACGGCTGGGCGGAAGCGGACGAGTATGTCCGTCTCCTTGCCTCGAGCGACATAGTGGTGTCAACGGCTCACCACGAGTTCTTCGGGATCGCCATCACTGAGGCCGTGTATGCAGGCGCATTCCCGGTGCTCCCCAACCGGCTGGTGTATCCCGAGCGGGTCCCGACCAGATTCCACACGCGGTGTCTCTACGAGACTCCGGAGGACTTCGTTGCCAAGATCGAGTGGGCCGTTGCGCATCGCACAGAAGCGGCAGAGATTGCACAGGCCGTCGGCAGCCAGATGGCGGCTGCCGATTGGTCGCTCGTGGCTACGCAGTATGACCAAGCACTCGAAGCCGTTGCCGGCGGGGAAACACCGCCTACTGCCGGTTGATCAGTCCGCTAGAGCTCGAACGCACTCAGGTCCCGCAACTGGTCTACAGAGTGAATGGCATTGATGAAGCGAACGGTGCCGGTTTTGGATCGCAATACCAGCGAATGGGTGTGGACGCTGTGGCTTCCAAACCGGACTCCCTCGAGCAGCTCACCGGTGGTAACGCCGGTGGCCGCGAAGAAAGTGTTGTCGGAGTCGACCAGGTCGCGGGTTGTCAGCACCTGATCGAGATCCAGGCCTTCCTCAGTAGCGAACGCCCGCTCGCTGTCATCACGCGGCCATAGCTTGGCCTGTATTTCTCCGTTCAGCGCGGCCAGTGCACAGGCCGAGGTCACTGCCTCAGGGGAGCCCCCTATGCCGAACAGGATGTCTACCCCGCTGTCGGTCTTGGCGGTCGCGATGCTTCCGGAGATGTCGCCGTCGCCGATGAGTGCGATGCGGCCGCCGGCCTCTCGAACCGCTTGGACGTAGGGTTCGTTGCGGGGTCGGTCGAGGATGATGGCTGTGACGTCGGAGATCGGTATGTCCTTAGCCTTGGCTACCTGCTGCAAGTTGTGGGCCACCGGAGCTTCGATGTCGATCATGCCGGCTGCCGCAGGACCGACTGCGATCTTGTCCATGTACACGAGCTTCCCCGGTGCGTACATCGTTCCCCGCGGTGCGAGCGCGATCACGGCGAGTGCCCCGGGCATGCCGCGTGCGGTCAATCGAGTCCCGTCGACGGGATCGACGGCAACATCCACCAGCGGCGGTTCTCCGTTACCGACGGCTTCGCCGTTGTAGAGCATCGGGGCTTCGTCCTTTTCGCCTTCGCCGATAACCACAACGCCGTCCATGTCGATCGTCGACAGCACTTGGCGCATTGCATCCACGGCCGCCTGATCTACCGCGTCCTTGTTGCCGCGACCTTGATGGCGAGCGGCCGCAATCGCAGCGACCTCGGTAACACGGACCAATTCGAGGGCTAGGTTCCTGTCCGGTGCCTGACTCATCGCATCTCCCCTATTCCGCCTTGAGGATCAGGGCATCGCCCTGACCGCCGCCACCGCACAGCGAAGCCGCGCCGATTCCGCCGCCGCGAGCGCGCAGCGCATTGATCAGAGTTACCGTGATCCTGGCTCCAGTAGCTCCCAACGGATGGCCGAGGGCAACAGCCCCGCCGTGGACATTGACCTTCTCCGGGTCGGCCTCGAGCATCTTTGCCGACCACACGGCGACCCCTGCGAACGCTTCATTGATCTCGAATAGATGGAGATCGTCTCGACCAAGATCGGTTGTAGCCAATGCCTTGTCGATAGCCTCGGCGGGTCGTTCGTGGAGCGTTGCATCGGGCCCGGCCGTCTGCCCGTAGGCGAGGATCTCAGCCACGATCGGCAGTCCGGCCGCTTCCGCGGCACGCCGCTCGGCGACGACCAGCGCCGCCGCTCCATCGGAAACCTGAGAGGCGTTGCCTGCGGTCACGGTCCCATCTGATGCAAACGCCGGGCGTAGCTTGGAGAGCGTCTCGACGGTGGTACCGGGGCGAATTCCTTCGTCGGATTCCACCACCAGCGGGTCACCGCGTCGCTGCGGAACCTCAACCGAGACGATCTCATCCTCGAACAGTCCGGCCTTGGTCGCATTGGCGGCCCGCTCATGGGACAACGCCGCCCACTCATCTTGTTCGTGTCTGCTGATCCCGAGGACGGCGTTCTTGCGATCGGTAGTCGCTCCCATCATGCAGTTGTCGAATGCGCACCGCAGCCCGTCCTGATTGAGGGAATCCGCCAGAGTGGCGTCGCCGTAGCGGAATCCCTGGCGGGCTCCGAGCAAGATGTGCGGGGCGTTGGTCATCGACTCCATGCCTCCGACCAGGATGAACTTGGCTTCGCCGAGCCTGATCCGCCGGCCGGCATCCTGAATTGCCGTCATGCTCGACAGGCACACCTTGTTGATCACGGTTGCCGGCACGCTCATTGGTACCCCTGCGCCGGCGGCTGCAAAGCGGGCAGTCGCTTGGCCCTGCCCGGCTTGGATGACGTGTCCGAAGATGACCTCGGCGATCTCCTCCGGCGGAAGGCCTGCCCGTTCGATGGCCCCTCTCATGGCCACGGTGGCGAGATCCGTAGCTTTGAGGGGAGTGAACGCTCCGTTGAACTTCCCAATCGGGGTTCGAGCGATCGAGCAGATGACAGGATTCATCCAAGTCCTTTCGGCGACTCTCAGATGCTACCCGGCTGCCGCAAGCAGCCCGAGTTCGATCAACGTGTCCGGCCAAGGCCGGACAGGCTCGAACATCGAGGCGGCTGGTAGCCGCCGGTTAGCCCATTTCGATCTCGTACATCAGGGTGCGGATGCGCTTCTCGCTCACCTTCTCGCGCGTGCCGAGAACCTGGGCGAACAGGCTCACTCTCAGTTCCTGGATGAGCCACGCAACGTCGAGAAGACGTGGTTCGCCCGGCATGGCCTGCTGCAGCCGGTCCAGCTCCGTTTCGAGGGCTTGAATTGTGTTCATGTGCCTTGGATCGCCGTCGGGATCCTGCGAGAGGCGCTCGATCCGCCGGGTCGCCGCCACCAAGTAGCGGCGCACATCGGCCAGCCGGTTCGAGCCGATCGCTGTGAGGAAGCCGGGATAGACCAAGGAGGCGGCCTGATCGGCAATGTCGGCCAATGCTGCCTCGTATCTCTGCACACCCGGGCGGTTGAACGCCGCTTCGAGATCTGCCAGCGCTTCGAGGACCTCTAGCGAGGTGCTGGCGACAGTGGTGACTCGTGGATGCAGCTCTTCACGGACACGCTGCAGTAGCCGATCGAATCCGGTGGCGTCCCATGCCGGACCACCGGCCTCGGCGACGATCTCGCCTACGGCACACCCCAGACAGTCCTCCACCCACTCGGTCTGATTGTGATGGGGCCCGACCCGCAGCGTCGCTCTGGCATCTTGATTCAGGAACGGACGTAGCAACTTGCCGGGAGAAGGAAGGTTGAGCAGCAGGAGTCTGATTGTGCCGTGCCACATGGCCGTGTCCTGCTCAGCCGCCGTCGCCAGCAACCTCACTGCGACCGATTGGTCCTCATCGATCAGCGCGGGATAGGCCTCCACCGAGTGCCCGCTGCCGGTGATCACCACCGACTTGGGGAGCGACCCGATACTCCATGTGGTGAGCCCGCTCACTTCGAGCTCGTGCTCCTCATCTCCCACCACAGCAGCTGTCTCGGCCCGCACCTCCTCCTTCAGAGCGATCAGATCGTCGCCCGCGGTGACAAGCTGGCCCGCCTCGTCGATCACCCGGAACCGAGGGCGAAGATGCGGCGGCAAGCTCTCCAGGTCGAAGGCGTCGGCGGGAATGCTCACTCCGCCCATCCGACTCAGTTCCCGGCGCAGCGGCTGCAGGAGGCCGGTTCCCGCCGCGGGGTCGAGTTGTTGGAGCACTGCGGCCGCAGTCTCCGGCACCGGGGCGAACGCTTTGCGCAACTGCTTTGGCAGCGAGCGGATCAGTGCCGTGACCAACTCGAGGCGCAGCCCGGGCACGTGCCATTCGAATGCCATCGGATCGATCCGGCCGAGCCCCTGCAGCGGAATGTCGATGGTGACACCGTCGCTGGGGCTCAGGGGATCGAACTCGTACTCCAGCGGGAGTCCGAGGTCCCCGTAGGACCAGACCTCCGGGTAGGCCGCAGTATCAGGTTGTGCCGCCGTTGGTTCGACCAGATGCTCACGGGTGAGGTTGAGCAAGGTCGGGTCATTGCTGCGAGCATCCCGCCACCACCGATCAAAGTGTCGCACGGTCGTGATGTCGGCGGGGAGCCGAGCGTCGAAGAAGGCAACCAGAGCGTCATCCTCCACCAGCATGTCGCTCCGTCGCTCCCGCGCCTCGATGTCGAGCACAGCCTCGATCGCCTGCTCATTGTGAGCCGCAAAGGCATGCTCGGTTTCCCACTCTCCCGCGACCAAGGCATGCCGGATGAACAGCTCGCGGGCAGCCTCCGGATCGGCCTTGCCGTATTGCACGACCCGATCAGTCTGCAGCGGAATCCCGAATATCGACACGGTTTCGCGAGCAACCGCTGATCCGCGGTCCGGTTCCCACCAGGGATCGGAGTAGGACCGCTTCACCAGATGCGCTCCCGTCTCTTCGACCCAGTCAGGGGAAACGGCAACGACGCTGTGCGCCCACAGCCGGCTGGTTTCGACGAGTTCGGCTGCCATGACCCATTCCGGAGAACGCTTGAACAATGTCGAGCCGGGCGAGATGAAGAACCTGGCGCCACGAGCACCCCGATAGTCGTATCCGTCGGGATTCTTCCTTCCGATGTTGGAGAGCAGTCCGGCCAGCAGCGAGCGGTGCACGGCCAGCGAGTCTGCCGGCCGGCGGTTGCGATGCAATCCGAGCTCGTCGGAGATCTCGCGCAGCTGACTATGGATGTCCTGCCATTCTCGGATACGGCGATAGCTGAGATAGTCCTCCCGGCAGAGTCGCCGGAACTGGTTGGAGGTGCGGGCTCGCCGTTCGGTCCGCAGAAAGCGCCACAGGTTGAGCCAGGAGAGGAAGTCTGAGTCGGCATCGATGAACCGGGCGTGTTTCTGGTCGGCCTGCTGCTCCTTCTCGAGCGGTCGTTCCCGTGGGTCCTGGATCGAGAGAGCTGCGGCAATCACCTCGATTTCGCGGAGACAATCGTTGCGGTCGGCTTCCAACACAATCCGCGCCAGTCGAATATCGAGCGGAATGCGGGCCATCCGCCTGCCGAGCTTGGTGAGGCGGCGACGGGCGGCTTCGGGGCCCGGTCGGAGTGCGCCGACCTCCTCGAGGAGCGCGATCCCGTCACGAATGTTGCGCGCCTCAGGCGGATCGAGGAACGGGAAGGACTCGACGTCACCCAGGTCGAGTGCAGCCATCTGCAGGATGACCGAGGCCAAACCGGTTCGTTGGATCTCGGGCTCGGTGAACTCCGGCCGAGAGGTGAAGTCGTCCTCGGAGTAGAGCCGAATGCAAACCCCTGGTCCCAGCCGGCCGCATCGGCCGGCTCGCTGGTTGGCAGAAGCCTGGGAGATCGGTTCGATAGGCAGCCGCTGTACCTTGGTCCGTCTTCCGTACCTAGATATGCGAGCGGTCCCTGCATCTACCACGGCCCTGATGCCGGGAACAGTCAGGGAAGTTTCGGCGACGTTGGTCGCGATCACGATCCGTCGCCCACGGTGGGGTTGAAAGACCCGGTTCTGCTCGCCGGTGGATAGGCGCCCGTACAACGGAACCACCTCGGTGTGTCGCAGCCCCAGTTCTTCGACAGCTTCGGTTGCGTCTCGTATTTCGCGTTCTCCGGAGCAGAAGACGAGGATGTCGCCGTCGGCTTCGGTGAACAACTCCACTACTGCGTCGGCAATGCCCTGGGTCTGGTCTCGCGGCTCGGGCAGAGTGGGGTCGTCCAACGGTCGGTAGCGGGTCTCTACGGGATAAGTTCGTCCGGAGACCTCGACGATTGGAGCGCCTTCGAAGTGTTGCGCAAACCGCTTGGTGTCGATAGTGGCAGAAGTGATGATCAGCTTCAGATCGGGGCGCTTGGGAAGCAAGCTCTTCAAGTAGCCGAGGAGAAAATCGATGTTGAGGCTGCGTTCATGGGCCTCGTCCAGGATGATCGTGTCGTACCGGTTGAGTCGGCGGTCATGGTGAATCTCGTTTAGGAGGATCCCGTCGGTCATGAGCTTCACCGTTGTCCGGTCACCGACCTGGTCGGAGAACCGCACCGTGTAGCCAACGAGATCCCCGATTGTCGTGTTGAGTTCATCTGCCACCCTGGCGGCAATCGAGCGGGCGGCGATTCGCCGCGGCTGGGTATGCCCGATCCAACCCTGATCACCCCGGCCGAGCTCGAGACACATCTTCGGGAGCTGCGTACTCTTCCCCGACCCGGTCTCGCCTGCGACGATGACGACCTGATGAGCTTCGATTGTCGCCAGCAGCTCTTCGCGGCGTGCTGTGATCGGCAGCTCCTGCGGGTAGGCGATGTTCCGGGGTCGAGCGCCCCGGCGCGTTTCAGCCCGGGCAACGGCAGCATCCAGCTCGGCTGCAAGCGAGCTCAAGACCTTCTCCCGCTTTGCCGGCGCGGTGATCTTGGCCGCTCCACTTAGGCGGCGATGAAAGGAACGCCGGTCTGCCATCAACAGCCGATCGGCACGCCCGCGTAGGTCCGAGATGAGATCTTTCATGAGAAGTGGGGGGCCACCATGATGGCGGCTGCGGGTGCGGCTAATTTGTACCCATGTTTGCTTACAACCTCGACCACGTTGCTCTCGCCGTTCACGACCTCGACACGGCCATCGCCGACTACAGGCGGCTGTTCGGTGCCGAGCCACTCCACCGCGAGGTGGTTGAAGAGCAAGGCGTGGAGGAGGCAATGATCGCCGTTGGCGGCTCATTTGTACAACTTCTCCAGCCTCTCAGCGAGGACACCCCGGTAGGCCGGTTTCTGGCGACACGTGGCGAGGGTCTGCACCATGTTGCGCTGGCGGTGGCAGACATCGAGGGGGCGCTGGAGCATCTCAAGCAGGAAGGGGCGCGGCTCGTCGACCAGGAGCCCCGTATCGGAGGCGGGGGCGCCCGGATCGCTTTTGTTCATCCCAAGGCATTCGCCGGGACGCTTGTCGAACTCGTAGAGTCGAGCTCGTGACACCTCGCATCGAGATCTCAGGTAGGCCCGGGCCGGAAGAGGCGGCAGCCGTCGTCGCCGTCATAGCTGCTCTTCTCGAGGAGGAGGAGAATGCGCTGGCGACGCCGGCACAGGCCCCCCGGCAGAGTTCGTGGGTGTTGGCGTGGCGGCCCCGCGACATCCCGACGCCATTGCCCTCTCATACGTTTGATGCTCGGCCTTGGTCCGAGCTGGAATCAGCCGAACCGGGTGAGGTCCTCGACTAGCGGTAGCAGCTTTGTCCCGGTGCCCTCGGGTTTGCTATTGGGAAGGCTCGGTTGATGGGTTGACCTCGGGACCCTCGGTTCCAGTCTGCAAAACAGAAAGCGTGTCGGCCTCTTCGGCCGGTGCGGCGGTGCCGGTTTCCGGAATGATGCGCGACAGCAACATGGAAAACCGGAACGAAGCCCCCGTCGGGAAGCGGGGCACGTACCAGACATCCCCTCCCATGGCCCGTGCCAGTTGGCGGGCGATGGGCAGGCCGAGCCCGACCCCTTCATCCAAGCGAGCGTCCCCTTTTGTGCCCTGCTCGAAGTGCTCGAAGACCCTTTCCCAATCGCTCTCGACGATTCCCGGTCCATTGTCGGAAACACTGATCGTGTAGATGTCCGTGGCGGCTTCACCGTCGATCTCGACAGTGTCTCCACCGTACTTGCGGGCGTTGTCCATGAGGTTGCGGAGAACCTGCCCGACTCTGCCGCGGTCGGCGCGGACCATCACACCGCCGGGGATGGACGTAAGGATTTCCCTGCCGGTATCGGCAAACACCAGCCGGGATGTTGCGGCCACCTCGGCAGCTAGATCGAACTCCTGGGGACGGAGTCGCAGCCTTCCAGCTTCGATACGAGGGATGACCAGGATGTCTTCGACCAGGTTGCTCAAGTGGTGGGCCTCCTGGCGCATGATGATGAGGAACTCTTCGATCTCCTCCTGGCTCAGCTCATCCCAAGAGGCCCGCAGTGTCTCCGAGAACCCGGCAATGCTCGTCAACGGTGTGCGGAACTCATGGCTGACCATCGATACGAACTCGTCCTTGAGCTCAACGGCTCGGCGCTCCGCATCCAGGGCTGTCTGGTGGCGGAGCGTGGAGGCATTCAGTGCCTGGACCGCGCCGTACAGCAAGGTCGCCATGAGACCCGCGATGGCGGCAATCACGACTATGTCGACTATGCCCTGCCGCAGCGCATTCACATTCGGGTCGCTGATGGGTCTGATCAGGAGAGCGGGGATTCCGAGTGCGATGGCCACCGCGACCACGGCAACCGCCGCCGGAATGCGCAGCAACAACAGTGCTCCTGTTAGTACATAGAAGAATGCCGCGGCTTCGATGAGGCCGGGGTCGTCGCGCACTATCGCCAGAACTCCGAAGACAACGATGTCGGTCACAAGCATCGGAACGGCGCTCGTCCCGCGCCCGCGCCGCCACGATGCATCGACCACCAGGTAGGCGCCGAGGATGAGCACCCACGGGGCCGGCTCGAGCCCATCGAGCAATCCGGCGACCCCCAGGATCGTCAATACGAGGCCGAAGATGCCGCGCATCGTATTCAGCTGGGAGCGAACGTCCGTATAAGCGACGGGCGCCTCGAGTTGGGTGAGATTGAGTGTGCTCACTTTGGCTATCCCAGGTTGCTCGTTGCCCGACCCCTCTCAGTGGTCGTCAGACTACGCCATTGTGTGAGGCTTCGTGAGCACAGCACCGGCATCGTCAGCGGGCCGCAACTAGTTGGTCGAAGGCTGCGTCCGGTACTCGCAAGTCGCCCTTGCCGACTCCGATCTCGAGATGCGGCTTGTAGCGACCGTGATAGTCCGAGCCACCGGTCGCCACAATGCCCAGTTCCCCGCAAATCCTCACGAGTTCAGCCCGCATCTCCGGCGAGTACTCGCCGTAGTAGGCCTCAATACCTCCCAAGCCGATGCTCGCGAGTTGACTGAAGCCGGTTGCGTATTCGGCGGCCCGCAAGCCGATCGTGTGCGGGTGGGCTATCACCGGAACCGCTCCCGACTCACGGGCGAGGCCGATGGCCGTCTCCGCACTGAGCTTCTCCCGAGGTGCGTATGCCGGCCTGCCGGCCGCCAGGTAGCGATCGAACGCTTCCGCAACCGATTGCACGTAGCCCTTGTTGATCATGACGCCCGCAAAGTGGGGTCGTCCCACAACACCGTGCCCGGCTTCGGCTGTCACCTCTTCGATCGAGATCTCCAAGCCCAGGCCCTGGAGCAGAGCAACGATGCGAAGATTGCGTTCCCCCCTCGCTCTCCGTAGTGCCTCGAGCCTGTCCTGCAGTGGTCCCGGGCCCGGATTCAGGAAGTAGACGAGCAAATGCATCGTCTGGTCCTGCCACTCCACCGACAGCTCGGTACCCCCAATGAACCTGATAGCTGCGAGTTCGGCGGCCACCTTGGCCCGAGGGATACCGGCAAGCGTGTCGTGATCCGTCAGCGCAATTCCCGTCAGACCAATGCCTGCTGCAGTGGCAACGATTTCTTCCGGAGTGGCGGTGCCATCGGAAAACACACTGTGCAGGTGGAGGTCAACCGCCATCCGGTTGGATCATCCCCAGACGATGTTTGCCAGAACGAGGAGAGCGATCCCCATGACTACCCAGACACCAACCCGTCTGGCTGTGGCTGTGATCTTCTTCCTGCGGTCGATCTTGGCCTGCGCCGCCTGCTTGACGGCACGGTTCTGCCTCTGCCTCTCACGTTTGTCCGTCGCCATGGTCTGGATTCTACCCGCCGTGGAGCAGGCCCATTTGGACCGACGGCAGGACGCAACGTTATGTCGAGTTCGTTCGGGTGCCATCATTCCCCGTTGTGACTAGTAGCGAACACGATCGAATCAGCGGTGGAGAGGCGGCAGCCTGGCGGCTGTGGGGTCCTTACCTGGCAGAGCGTGCCTGGGGCACGGTGCGGGAGGACTACAGCTCCGACGGTGACGCATGGGGTGCGTTCCCCCACGACATGGCCCCGGCGCGTGCCTATCGCTGGAACGAAGATGGGTTGGCCGGAATCAGTGATGACAAGCAGTATCTCTGCTTTGCGTTGTCGCTGTGGAACGGCGAGGACCCGATCCTCAAGGAGCGCCTCTTCGGACTCGACAACCACGAGGGAAACCATGGCGAAGATGTCAAAGAGGCCTACTGGCACCTCGACGGAACCCCTTCTCACAGCTACTTGGCGATGCGGTATCGCTATCCGCAAGCACGTTTCCCCTACGACGAGCTGCGCGAGGAGTCTGCCCGGCGCAGCAGGCATGACCCCGAGTACGAACTGATCGATACCGGCATCTTCGACTACGGGCGCTACTTCGACATCGACGTCGAATATGCCAAGGCATCTCCTGAAGACATTGTGATGAGGATCAAGGCAGTCAATCGCGGACCGGAGACGGCTCGGCTCGATCTGCTACCCAGCCTGTGGTTCCGCAACACATGGTCATGGGGCTACGAATCTGGTCCGATGTGCGACGTGCCCGATCGCCCCACCATCGATCTAGCTTCGATAGATGACGGTCGCATCGAGGCGGTTGCCCGTCATCCCATCTTGGGGACCTATCACTGGTATGCCTGCCGCGCCAAGGATCTGTGGGTCACTGAGAACGAGACCAATACCAGTCTCCTGTTCGGCGAATCCGACGGGCCCCGGTTCGCCAAAGATGCATTTCATCGTCGTCTGATCGCCGGCGAAGCGGGTGCGGTCAACCCCTATCGAACCGGCACCAAGGGTGCAATGTGGTATCCGCTCGAGTTGGAGGCGGGCCAGGCGACTCAGGTATTGCTGCGGCTGACGAGCTCCGCCAATGCGGATCCTTTTGGTGATGCCGAAGAGATTCTCGAGGAGAGACGGCGCGACGCCGACTCGTTCTATGCGACCATCCACCCGGAGATCGCGTCGCCGGAGCTGAGGCGAGTGCAACGCGCCGCCCTGGCGGGAATGATCTGGGGTAAGCAGCTCTACAGCTTTGACATCCCGCAATGGCTTGCCGGCGATCCGGCCGGCCCGGCGCCTCCGGAGGGTCGTCGGTTCATCCGCAACCACGAGTGGGAGCACTTCAACGCCCACGACGTGCTGTCGATGCCGGACCCCTGGGAATACCCGTGGTTCGCCGCTTGGGACCTTGCCTTCCACTGCCTTCCCCTCGGTCTGCTCGACGCCGAGTTTGCCAAGGACAACCTGCGGCTGATGACACGGGAGTGGTACATGCATCCCAACGGGCAGCTACCTGCGTATGAGTGGGAGTTCGGCAATGTGAATCCACCGGTGTTTGCATGGGCGGCCCGACGCATCAGTCAGCTCGAGCTCCAAACGACAGGCAGTGAGGACTTCGACTTCCTCGAATCCATGTTTCACAAGCTGCTGCTGGAGTTCACCTGGTGGGTCAACCGCAAGGACTACGACGACAACAACGTCTTCCAGGGAGGCTTCCTCGGCCTCGACAACATCGGCGTCTTCGATCGGGCCAAGGAGGTGCCGGGCGGAGGCCGGATCGATCAGTCGGACGGCACTGCCTGGATGGCGTTCAACACGCTCGGCATGCTCCGGCTTGCACTCGAACTGGCTCGGGTACGGCCGGCGTACGAGGACATCGCCACCAAGTTCTACGAACACTTTCTGTCGATCGCCCGGGCCATGAACCTGCCGGATCACATCCTGTGGGATGAAAAGGACGGCTTCTTCTACGACGTGGTCCATCTCCCCGACGGGCGGAATGTGCCGCTCCGAGTCCGCTCCCTCGTGGGGTTGATCTCGTTGATTGGCGTCGAGGTGATAGAGCCGGATCTGCTCGCAGCCAACCAGCAGTTTCGCAGCAGGATGCAGTGGTTTTCGAAGCATCGGCCTCATCTGGCACAGAACGTCGCCTCGGTCGAACGTCCCGGCGTTGGGGAGCGTGTGCTGCTTTCGGTGCTCGACGAGGACAAGCTGCGCTCCGTCCTCTCCTATTTGCTCGATGAGGAGGAGTTCCTTGCGCCGTACGGAATCCGATCGCTATCGAAGCATCACGTCGAGCATCCTTTTACGGTCAATATCGGCGGTATGGACTTCACCGTGGCCTATGAGCCAGGTGAGGCACAATCCGGGATGTTCGGTGGCAACTCGAACTGGCGTGGTCCGATTTGGTTCCCGCTCAACTACCTGATCATCGAGGCCCTGCGTGAGTATCACTCGTACTACGGCGACGACTTCCAGATCGAGTTCCCGACTCACTCGGGGTCGATGGCAACACTCGGCGAGATAGCAGATGAGCTCTCGACCAGGCTGGTTGCACTATTCCTTCCCGATGCCGCCGGGCGCCGTCCGTTTCACGGAGGCCGGGAACGTCTCCAAGACGATCCGGCGTGGTGTGACTTGCTGCTCTTCCACGAGTACTTCCATGGCGACACCGGAGAAGGCTTGGGTGCATCACATCAAACCGGGTGGACGGGGCTGGTGGCAACCCTCATCGATGAGCTGGGCCGACGACCCGAGCCGTCCTAGCTGCCCATGTCCCCGATTGTCACGCTCTCCAGGTAGAGAGTCTCGAGGGGGACGCTGACCTCGCCAAAGGCGTTGGGCCCGAGCGGGATCTGGGCGATCCGCTCCAGTGTGTCAAAGCCGTCGATGACTTGGCCGAACACGCTGTAGTTGGGTGGGAGCGGTGCATCGTCGAGCATGACGAAGAACTGCGAACCACTCGTGTTTGGTCCCGAATTGGCCATTGCCAGGATTCCCTTTCCGTACAGGAAGCCTGCGGGCGGCAGCTCATCAGGAATCGCGTACCCAGGGCCGCCGCGACCAGTGGCCGTCGGGTCTCCCGCCTGCAGGACAAACCCGGGGAGGACCCGGTGCGAGACCGTACCGTCGAAGTACCCGGCCTGTGCCAGGAAGACAAACGAGTTCACAGTCTCGGGTGCGATTGTCGGGTCCAACTCGAGAGCGATGTCACCACAGGATGTCGATATGACCGCCTCGATCTTGATTGACTCGTCCAGACCCTGGTCTTCTGGCTCCGCAAATGCCTTGGGATCGATCTGGTCGGGGGTGGATCCCTCACACGCCGTGGGCTGGGCATAGAAACCTGCATAGTCGGACGGCGGTTGCGGGGGGAGGGTGCTCTCGGGGAGCGACGTCTCTGCGGGGGAAGTTGTTGCTGGAGCTTCGCTTGGGGTGGTGGCGGATGGTTCGTTGCTTCCACCCGACTCGGCGCCCGCCTGTGCCACCGGCTCGCTTTCGCCGCCACAGGCCGCAAGCAGCAGCGCCCCGAGAAGGGCACTCATCGCAAGAAGTTTCAGGGTTGGTCGTGACATGCGGCGGGATGGTAGCTATGCCACGGGAGTACGCCTGTACACTCGCCCGCATGTCAATCGTTGTACAGAAATACGGTGGAACCTCGGTCGCCGACGCCGACCGAATCAAGGCAGTTGCAGCCCGGGCGGTGGCAACCCAGAAGGTCGGCAAGGACGTGGTTGTAGTCGTCTCGGCCATGGGCAAGAGCACCGATGAGTTGATCACACTGGCGTCCGAGGTCACCGACAACAGTCACCCTCGTGAGATGGACATGTTGCTCACCGCGGGGGAGCGGATCTCTATGGCCTTGGTGGCAATGGCCATCGAAGACCACGGCGTGGGTTCGATGAGCCTCACCGGATCGCAAGCCGGCATTCTCACAACTGTCGAACACGGCCATGCCGAGATCATCGGTATTCGGGGAGACCGGGTTCGGGAAGGCCTGAATGAAGGCAAGATCGTCATCGTGGCAGGCTTCCAAGGCTTCAGCCCAGAAACGCGGGACGTGACAACGCTGGGCCGTGGCGGCTCCGATGCCACCGCGGTCGCTCTCGCCGCCACCCTCGATGCAGAGGTGTGCGAGATCTATACGGACGTTGACGGCGTATTCACAGCCGACCCCCGGGTGGTTCCCGGTGCTAGGAAACTCGAAGATGTCTCGTTCGAAGAAATGCTGGAGATGGCAGCCGCCGGCGCCGGAGTGCTGATGGCCCGTTCCGTCGAGTTCGGGCGTCGCTACAACATCCCAATACACGTACGTTCATCTTTCCACGGCGGACCGGGCACGTGGGTGAAGGAGGAGACCATGGAAGAAGCGATCATCCGCGGAGTTGCGCACGATGCCTCCGAGGCAAAGGTCACCGTCCATGGTGTACCCGATCAGCCCGGTCTGGCCGCACAGCTGTTCGATCCGCTGGCGCAGGCGGGCATCTCGGTCGACATGATCGTTCAGAACGTTTCGCTGCAGGGTGTGACCGACATCAGTTTCACCGTTCCGCGCAGCGATCTCGATATGGCGCAGAAGGTTTCCGAGAGCACGGCGGCGGAGATCGGCGCCGCCGGCGTTGACGTCGACCACAACATCGCCAAGGTGTCTCTTGTTGGCGCAGGCATGAAGGACGAGTTGGGCATCGCCGCCAAGATGTTCCGCATCCTGGCGGAGCATGGCGTCAACATCGAGATGATCAGTACGTCGCCGATTCGCATATCCTGTGTGGTTCGAGGCGACGATGTGGGAGCCGCGGTGCGTGGTGTACACGATGGTTTTTCACTCGGCGACGACCAGGAGAGTGCTGAAAATGGGTAAGAGGACAGCGATAGTCGGGGCCACTGGTGCCGTCGGCACCACCATGCTTTCGATTCTCGAGGAGCGCGATTTTCCGGTTTCTGACCTCCGGATGATGGCTTCGAGCCGTTCCGCGGGTCGGGTTCTCCCGACCAAGTGGGGCGATGTAACGGTCGAGGATCTCGCTACGGCCGATCCGGCTGGGCTCGACGTGGCTCTGTTCTCAGCCGGGGGGAGCCGCTCCAAGGAGTTCGCCCCCAAGTTCGCAGCCGCAGGGTGCACCGTCATCGACAACTCGTCGGCATTCCGGCAGGAACCGGACGTCCCGCTGGTGGTTGCGCAGGTCAACGACGCGGCGATCCACTCTCACAACGGGATAGTCGCCAATCCCAATTGCACCACCATGGTCGTGATGATCGCTGCTGGGCCGCTGCACCGTGCGGCCGGCTTGAAGCGGATGACTGCGACTTCGTACCAGTCGGTGTCCGGTTCGGGGCAGACCGGCATGGAGGTGCTGACTCACGAGTTGGACATCCTCGGTAAGGATCGGGAGAGCCTCGCCCAAGGTGGCTGGACCGACCCCAACAGCGATCTATACAGCCGGCCGATCGGCTTCAACGTGTTGGCGCACGCCGGCGGGTTCACTGAGCTTGGCTATACCGATGAGGAGTGGAAGCTCGTCAACGAGACTCGCAAGATCCTCGATGCGCCCGATATCAAGGTGGAGCCGTTCTGTGTCCGGGTGCCGGTGATGGTCGGGCATGGCATTGCCGCCACGATGTTCTTTGATCGCCCCGTCGCGGTCGATGAGGCGAAGCAGATTCTTGCCGAGGCTCCCGGAGCCCAACTGTGGGACGACACCAAGGTGCCGACGCCGCTCGATTCCGCAGGGATCGACGACGTTCTCATCGGACGAGTCCGCCCCACGGTGGGTGATGAGGGCGGCATCAGCCTGTGGACTGTCGGTGACAACCTCCGCAAGGGCGCCGCACTGAACGCAGTGCAGCTGGCAGAGCTCCTGTAGGTTCCTGCGGAGTTCGATGTATCGAACTCGGAACTTGGACTAGTCCACCCTTAGGTGTCTGTGCCCCTTTGCCGATAGATGTTGTACGGTAAGAGCAGAGGCGCTGTGAGGTCGCGATGATTGCCAAAACGTCCATTGTTATCGAGCGATCTATCGACGAAGTGTTCGACTACGTGAGCAACGTCGAGAACATGCCCCGTTGGGTGTCGGGGGTTACTCGAGTGCGCTTGCTGTCGGACAGAGTCAAGGCCGGTGCCCGATTCACCGCCGAATACGCGCAAGGCATGCGCAAGTCGGCCATCGGGTTCAAGGTCGTCGAGTTCGAACGTCCTACTCGCTTTGCTACGACATCCGAGCGGGGACCATTCTCGTTCCCGTTCAAGGGAACGCTGGTGCTACGGCCGGTCAAGAACGGAACCGAGGTCACCACCAACGTCGAGACCGGGCCGGAGAGCCTGGGGGCTCGGCTGGCGGGGATCATCTTCGGCCCGATTCTGAGGCGTAGTGCGATGCGCCGCCTTCACGAGGAACTGGAAGCGCTGCGCACCAGCATCACCCGTAACCGCAGCTAGCAAACCCCCTCTGGCTCGCTCGGCTCGCCATCTCCCCCTGAGGGGGAGAAACCCCCTCTGGCTCGCTCGGCTCGCCATCTCCCCCTGAGGGGGAGAATGGGAAGAGGCCGGCATTGCTGCCGGCCTCTGGTCGGGACGGCCGGATTTGAACCGGCGACCTCATCGTCCCGAACGATGCGCGCTACCAAGCTGCGCCACGTCCCGTCGAGGACGAGAGTGTAGCCAACCTGCGATGCCACGAGTAGCCGAAGTCTCCGGTCTCAGGCTTTTTCCACTCTGATGCGGTCGATGCGGTTGCGGTCCATGCGCATCACCACCAGCCGGTAGTTGTCAACGGTGAGCTGGTGCCCGTCCGCTGGGATGTGTCCCGCCAGCGCGAGGAACATGCCGCCGACCGTGCTGTACGGTCCTCCAGGGAATTCGTGGCCGAGAGCGTCGTCGAGATCGTCCATAGGAAGACGTCCATCGGCCATCCACCTCCCGGGTCCGATCGCCACTATCGAAGGGATACCCGGGTCGTACTCGTCCTGCAGCTCTCCGACCAATTCGGAAACGAGGTCCTTGGTGGTGACGATGCCCTCAATCCCGCCGTGCTCGTCCAACACGAGGGCGAAGGTGAAGCGGCGTGATCGCATGTCCTGCAGCACTTGAAGGATCGGTGCCGACTCGGGCACGTAATGGGCCGGACGAATGAGCGTTGCAATCTCACCGGGTCCGGGATCCCCAGGTAGCCGGAGGACATCCTTCACATAGAGGATTCCGGCCAGATCGTCGAGGCCACCTTCTGTGACTGGGAACCGGGAGTGGGCCGCGTTGCTGATGGCATTGCGCACATCGACGATGTCGACGGGGTTGCCGAGGGTGACGATGTCGACTCGTGGGGTCATCACATCTTTGACCGGCCGGTCGGCAAGCGTGAACAGAGAGTCGATGATCTCACGCTCGGCCGCCTCGATCTCGCCGCCGGCGGCGCTGAGTTCTGCCAAGGCCTTGATGTCGGCCTCGGTGACGCTGCGGTTCTCGTCGTTTCCGCGCACCCCAAACATGTAAAGCAGCCCCCGCGTAACGGCGGTGAAGAGGCGGGCAACGGGGCCGAGCACCAGAGACAGACGCCATATGGTTGGGGCAACGGTCAGCGAGAATCGCTCCGGATAGCGCGCCGCCAGAGTCTTGGGCGTTATCTCGCCGACGATCAGCACGACAATGGTGACTACCAGCGTCGAGACCCACGGCCCCCATTGCTCTCCTAGAAGGGAGATGAAGAGAGTGGTGGCCACGGCCGCTCCGAGGATGTTGACCAGGTTATTGGCCACCAGCAGCGTCGAGAGCAAGCGCTCTGGATCCGCTACCAGCTGAGCGACCCGCTTCCCCCGTCGCCCCAGCCCCGAGACCTGATGGACACGTTCTCTGCCGATGCCGATGAGGGCGGTTTCAGATCCCGAAAAGAAGCCAGAGCCTACGGCACACACCGCAAGGATGATGATGTAGATGACGTTGGTGATGCTCATTGTGGCGACCCTGCTGCCTCGCGGCGCCTACTCGATCCCCCCTTGATGGGGGGATCGGCGAGCATCGCTCGCCGAGGGGGGTGAGCCTCCAGGGGAGGGCCGACTTGCCCAACGCCAGCGGGCGTGGCGCCCCTGTGGCGCAACCCTTCACCGGGGGAAGAGCCGGTTGAGAAGCTATTCGCCAATAGCACTCTCCACGGCGGTGCGGATGTCATGAGCAGTGAACGGCTTGGTGACCCAGGAGGCAACGCCCGATCGTTTTGCGAGGAAGCTGTCCGCTTTGCGATCGAGTAGGAGCACCACCGGCACGCTGTCGAGTTTTGCCAGTGCGGCTTGCTGGTGCAGGTCGCGGGCGATCGCCATGCCTCCCATGCTGCCAACCTGCAAGTCGATGACGACAGCATCGGGCTGCTCAGTGCGTAGAACCTCGCCTGTTGTTGCCGGATCATCGTGGTCGATCAGTGTGTAATCCGGTTCGGTGAGCGCAGCGTGAACTTCGTTGCGCGTCCACGGTTCGTCGGCAATGACCATGATGCGAGATGTCATGGCGGAGAGGGTAGTACCGGCGAGATTGCCTCGACGTTCCGCTGGCGCCACGGGCGGTTACCATGCTCGCTCGTGCTGAGACGTCTTGCCCTTCTTTCCATCGCCGTCGGTGCCGTGCTCAGCGTGGCACCGGCATCGGCCCAGGACTACCAGGCTGGTCCGGTCGTGGTCGCCGATGTGCGTGGTCCACTCGACCAACGTGGCATCGACTTCCTCGCCGGGGCGGTTCGCACCGAGGACGCACAGCTGGTTGTCGTCAAGGTCGACAACGTGGGCGTCGCTTCGGGCTCATTGGCCGATCTGATCACGACCATCGATACGTCGGCTACTCCAGTCGTTGCCTGGGTCGGCCCCGACGGAGCGGTGGCATATGGGGAGGTCGCCCAGCTGCTCGAGCATTTGGCTGTGGTCGGAGCCGCCCAAGGGGCCCGTATCGGGTTTCTGCCACAGCAGGAGACCGATCGAGTACAGCTATCGAGGTTGAACGGCGCCGACGTGGTCATCGAAGACGAAACGTCGTTGGAAGGTGTCACGATCGTCCAGCCAACCATCGGACAGTTCATTGCAGCTCTCGATGGTATGGATGTTGAGACGAAGCTCGGCAACGTCACTCTGGAGACGGCTACGGAGGCCAAGCTCGATGACGGTACGCCGGTGACCGTGTCGTCTGTGGAGATCCGCTTTCTCAAGCCGACCCTGCTCACCCGTTTTCTCCGCCTCGGCGCTCGCCCGGATGCTGCGTACTTCTTCTTGCTGGCCGGTCTGGCGGTTGCCGCGTTCGAGTTCTATGCCGCAGGCGCCGGTATCGCAGCGGCCATCGCCGCGCTGTCTCTGTTCCTGGCCGGGTATGGCTTTGCCACTCTGCCGATGAACTGGTGGGCGGTAGTGATGGCGGTGGTTGGAGTCGGTCTTTACAACTGGGATTTTCAGCGCCACGAGTTGGGGATTCGCAGCATCGTGGGCACCATCCTGATGATCTGGGGTGGCCTCATGTTCGTGGGAGGCCCTGCGCAGATCGGCACCAACTGGTGGGCGGTGCTGCTGACTGTTGCCGGCATCATGCTCTTCTACCTGTTTGCCATGACAACGATCGTCCGCTCCCGCTTCGGTACACCGACAATCGGGCGCGACTACCTGGTGGGTAGCAGCGGAGTTGCCGAGACGGTACTCGAGCCGGATGGCGTCGTTGTGATCGACGGCGCTCGGTGGCGAGCCCGCGCTCATCGCGCCGCTGCCATCGCACCGGGCTCAGCCATCGAGGTGCTTGCGGTCGAGGGAATCACTTTGCAGGTGGGCCCCCAAGAGCCTGCAGAGTGACCAATTGCTAGCTGATCGCGAAAACTGATCTTAGGTTTTCCAGCTTATTCCTGGTGCAAGTCGGATCAGGTGGGTATCTTCCCCCGGCCGCTGCATTCGCAGTCTGAGGAGGAGGAGCCTGTGACGCCGATGGATCGTTCGTGGCAGCCAATTGCGCTGTGTAGGGGGAATCACTCTCATCTGTTCTTTCCACCCAACACTTCCGAAAGGAAGGACGAACGAGAACGGCGGGAACTGAGAGCAAAGTCCATTTGCCAGGTTTGTCCCGTTCAGGCGTCGTGTCTGGAGTACGCCTTGGAGTCGACTGAGCAGTACGGCATTTGGGGTGGCTACACCGAGACGGAACGGCGTCAGCTCCCAGCCGCCGTATAAGGAGCCGCTCAGCTCACGACTCTGATGTCGCCGCGGCGCACGGTTACGCCGCGGGAATCGAGCCACTCCAGCAAAGGGACGGCTTGGCGACGGGTCACCCCCATCAGGTCACGGAATTCGGCAACCGTGAACTCGTCTGGCAGTTGCGAGAGCCTGCTCTCGATCTCCGTCAGCTGCTCCGGCAGGTAGACGAGGTCATCGCCTACTTTCTGTAGCTCTTCGGCACGCAGCAGGGCATGGAGGAGCTCGGCCTCGATGCCCAGCTGCGAGGCTCGCGGCACCGCCAACCCCTCTGCGAGCTTGGCTCTGGCTGAATCCCACGACTCCTGCTCAGAAGGAGACAGTCCCGGTGAGAATCCGACCAGTCTGATCGTGGCGCCGTCATCGCTGACTGCCTCGCTGCTGGCTGTGACGACCCTGATTACTGCCGGGTCGACCCCCAGTACAGAACTGAGCGTCGCCTTGGGAATTCCGGGACGTAGCCGGTTCTCCGCGTGAAAGCGCGACACAACACCGACGAGTTGGCCGTGCAGCTCTTGCGCAGCTCCCTCCGCCATCACTTCGTTGCCGGCGCGAAAGCTCGACGAAGGTTGTCCGCCGCCTGAGTCACTGGCAAGTTCGGTGAGAAGCGCCCTACCACGGATCTCCAATAGGGCATCAGCGGCGTCATTGGCGGTCGCGATTGGGACGCGGTCGAGCAGCTCTGCCGCCGCTCGCAGTCCGGCTCCTCCTCGGGGCGGATGCGGGTCGAGCACCATGCCCCCGGCGACGACCGCCTGCCTACCGGTTTCCCGGAGGATGAAGCGATCTCCGGCGTGGAGCGGGATCTCGCCTCTCGAGCGCACTAGAACGGCGGCTTCTCGCTTGTCGGCAGTCAGAATCCTCAGCTCTACCGGCCATGCTCCAGTCCCAGCATGCAGGTGATAGGCGCCGCGTCCTGGCAGCGCCGCTTCGAGATGGCGAACTGTGCGTACCCGGGCGAGCAAGCGAGTCGTGGTCCGAAACGTGTCGGCCTTTCCCAGCATGCTGCCCCGGTTCGTGTCCTCGATACCGGTGATGTTGAGGGCTGCGCGGGTGCCGGGTCCCAGCTCGGTCGCGGCATCGTCGTGTGACTGCAGTCCGCGAACTCGGACTCGATGCTCACCCGGCCACAGCATCAGCTGGTCGTCGACTGCGATCCAACCACCCGTCAAGGTTCCGGTGACCACTAGTCCCACACCGGCAATTCGGAACGACCGATCCACCCAAAGCCGGGGTCGAGCGCAATCAAGCGTAGGACCGGCCGCTGCCAGTTGGTCTTCGAGGTTCTGTACCAGGGCGGGCATTCCTTCGCCGGTCACCGGCGACACGCGAACGATCGGCCAGTCGCGCAAGTGGGTGCCCTCGATGGCTTCCAGGATGCTCAGCTCCGAGATATCGGCCGTCTCGGCGTCGGCGCGATCGATTCGAGTCAGTGCGACTACTCCCCGGCGCGTTCCCATCAGATCCAGCACGGCGAGGTGCTCCTCGCTCTGTGGCATCCACCCTTCGTCAGCCGCTACGACGAACAAGGCCACGTCCACGGCGCCGACTCCGGCCAGCATGTTCTTGATGAACCGCTCGTGGCCGGGCACGTCGACAAAGCCCACTTCCGTGCCGCCGACCTTGGTCCAGGCGAAACCCAGGTCGATCGTCAGCCCTCGTTCCTTTTCCTCGGCCCAGCGGTCCGGATCACGCCCGGTCAACGCCTCCACCAGCGTCGATTTGCCATGGTCGACGTGTCCGGCGGTGGCAATGATCGGCACCTCTCGCTCCTACTTCGACTCGGTCGCGGAGAGGGCGGCGATGATGTGGGCGTCGTCTGCGGGGTCGACGGTACGGAGATCGATGATCAGGCTGCCCTCCTTGCGACGCGCCAGGATCGGTGGAGAGGCACTCAGCAGTTGGTTCCAGAGGGCGTCGGCATTCCCCGTCATCTGCAGATTCGGGGAGGGGATCGTCTCCCCGGGCACCGAACCGGCGCCGGGAAGCGACTCGCCAGCGATGACCTCGCCATGCCCGCCGAGAGCTTCCCGTAGGCGACTGTGTCGTGTCGCCAGTTCCTCAGGGCTCAGCGCAACCATCGCCCAGAAGGGCACTTCAGCCCCGCGATCGGCTGCGTATAGCTCGAGGGTTGCCGCCAGGGCGCTATGGGTGGGCCCGTCGATTCTGACCGCACGAGCGATCGGGTGGCGTGCCATGAGTTGGACCAGGTCGGCAGCGCCGACCACGATGCCGGCCTGCGGACCGCCCAGCAGCTTGTCCCCCGAGAACATGACCAGATCGGCGCCTCTCTCCAAGGTCTGCCGCACCCCGGGCTCGGAAGTAAGCCACGCCGGCGGATCCCCCGGCAACCACGGAACTCGTTCATCTAGAAGCCCGCTGCCGATGTCGGCCAGCAAGGGCACCCCCGACTCTGTAGCGAGGGCCGCAAGTTCTGTGTAGCCGACCGACTCTGCGAATCCCTCCAACCGGTAGTTGGAAGGGTGCACCTTGAGGATCACGGCTGCTTC
>JASJEG010000223.1 GCA_030064765.1 Acidimicrobiia bacterium
GACAAGATCATCGAGGCGATCAGCACACTCGACGCCGAGGTTGTTGGCCTAATGGAAATCGAGAACGCCCCGAACAACGCGCCTGAGGCGGATCTGGTGGCCGGGCTCAACGCAGCTGCGGGAGCGGGCACTTATGACTACATCGCAGCTGGCCCAGTCGGGGGCGATGCCATCCGGGTAGCGCTGCTGTACAAGCCGGCCGCAGTGACGCCGCTCGGAGCTTTTGACGTACTCGACTCGAGTGACGATCCACGGTTCAACGATGATAAGAACCGGGCGATGCTCACACAGTCGTTCGTCGAGAATGCAACCGGAGCCGTATTCACGGTTGCCGTCAATCACCTGAAATCAAAGGGCTCAAACTGCAACAGCTTGGGCGACCCGGACACAGGCGATGGTCAAGGCAACTGCAATATCACGAGGACGAACGCAGCTCTAGCGATCGTCGATCACCTGGCAGGTGATCCGACGGGCAGCGGGGACAGCGACTTCCTAATCATCGGCGACTTGAACGCCTATGCCCTGGAGGACCCGATCACGGCACTGGAGGCAGGCGGATATGTGGACCTGATTGAGGCAACCGTCGGTGCTGGTTATGCCGAGGGCGCTTACTCCTTCAACTTCCAGGGCCAATCCGGCTATCTGGACCACGGGCTGGCTAGCGAGTCCGCGGCGTTGCAAGTGACGGGAGCCGACTTCTGGCACGTAAATGCCGACGAGCCTAGAGGTCTGGACTACAACGACTTCAACCAGCCGTTGTTGTACAACCCCGACGAGTTCCGCTCCTCTGACCACGATCCAGTTGTGATCGGGCTGGAGCTGACAGCAACTCCGAAGGAAGCCAAACAGAACCTGCTCGTCGTGCTGGAGTCGTTGCTGCCGACCGGTGACAGAAAGGACGACCGACGGATCAACAAGGCGATCGAGAGCATCGAGGACAGCCTCAATCCGGCGTATTGGGTCGATGAGACCCATCTGACGGAAAAGGGCGACAAGGTCTTCAACAAGGAGAAGAAGGCCGTCAAGGATCTGGTCAAGGTCAAGGGCTCTGCTGAGGCGATTGCCGACGCAGTGATTCGGGCACTGGTTGCCGTTGATCGCGAGCTCGCTGTAACGATCATCGATGAAGCAGTAGCGGCGGGAGCCGATGTCGAAGATGCCTTGGAGGCTCTAGCTGAGGGCGATGCGGAAGCAAAGCCAGACAAAGCCATCGCCGACTACAAGGAGGCCTGGGAGGAAGCCTACGAGGAGCTCTACGACGACGATGATGACGATGACGACGACGATGACGACGATGACGATTGAGTCTCGTTAGCAGTCGCATGACTGAGGAGGGCCCTTCGGGGCCCTCCTTGCATTCAAGCCTTCAGTTAGCGACGCGTCGGGCTACGAGCCCTCTTGCAGGCGGCGAATCAGATCATCGACGGCCTTGTTGCCGACCGCTTCCCCGTAGCGGGCATCGAGCAAGCTGCGCATCTTCTCGAGGATCTGTGACCTTTCCTGATCCTCGGTCAAGGTCGAAGCGGCCACCACCTCAGTGCCGTCGATCCACGGCTTGGCATCGGATGACCACGGCATCAAGATCAGCCACGACCAGATCGTGTTGCTGTCACCGGCGCCCGTCTTGCGAATGAGGCCCACACAGGAATAGGGGAGCGAGATCCAGCCCATACGGCGGATGCCCTCGCGGCCATCGGGCATGCCGGCAGCGTCTGCACTGGTCATCAGGTTCACCTCAAATCGGGGTTCGGTACAGGGTTGGGTAGTGTGCCATACCTTGGAGGTTTGTGTTGCGGCGGATCATCGTCATAGCCAATCGACTGCCGGTGGCACAGAAGGACGGCGTCTGGGTGACCAGTCCCGGCGGCCTAGTCCGAGCACTCGAGCCCGTTCTGCAGAGAGTCAACGGTTCCTGGGTGGGCTGGTCGGGTGACACGGATTCGGAGCTGGAACCGTTCGAACACGATGAGATAGAGCAAGTTCCGGTGCCGTTGTCTAGCGCTGAGCTGGACGGTTTCTACTACGGCTTCTGCAACAGCACCCTATGGCCGCTGTACCACGATGCCATCGTCGCTCCTGAGTTTCATCGTCATCAGTGGCGGCCCTATGTCACGGTGAATCAGCGGTACGCTCGTTACGCCGCCCAGGTGCTCGGCGACGACGACATCGCCTGGGTGCAGGATTACCAGCTGCAACTGGTGCCCGGGATGCTGCGGGCAATGCGGCCGGCGGCCACCATCGGCTTCTACCTCCACATACCCTTTCCTCCGATCGAGCTGTTCTCCCGTCTGCCGTGGCGGCAACAGATCATCGAAGCGCTGCTGGGCGCTGATGTCCTTGCCTTCCAAACCAGGGCCAGCGTGCGCAATTTCGCCGACGCGGCGCGGCGGTTCGCTGACGCAAGGGTGTCGGCCCGAGGCGAGCTTTCCTGGCGAGACCGCATTATCAAGCTGCAGCGAGCGCCGATCGCCATCGACACCTCACACTTCGACCGGCTTGCCAGATCGCCACAGGTGAGACAGCGGGCAATGCAGTTGCGTCAGGAACTCGGCAACGCCGACCGCATCATCCTCGGGGTCGACCGGCTGGACTACACCAAGGGGATCGATCTCCGGTTGAAGGCCTTCGCCGGGCTCCTCGAGCAGACCAGCGAGCCTCGCAAATACGAGTTCGTACAGGTTGCCGTCCCGAGCCGTGAAGATGTGCCGGCGTACCAGGACCTGCGCTCCGAGATCGAACAGCTGGTGGGCCGCATCAACGGAGATCACGGTGAGCCTGGCTGGGCACCGGTGTCCTACCTGTATCGGAGCCTCGATCTCGAGGAACTCATTGCGTATTACGTAGCGGCGGATGTGATGTTGGTGACACCGCTTCGCGACGGAATGAATCTCGTCGCCAAGGAGTACGTTGCGACCAGGATCACAGAACCGGGGGTGCTGATCCTCAGCGAGTTTGCCGGGGCCGCTGAACAGCTCCGGTCTGCGCTGGTGGTGAACCCGCATGATGTCGACGCAGTCACCGCCACCATCCAGCGAGCGGCAGTCATGGACCGGTCAGAAGCAAGGGCCCGGATGCAACGGCTCCGCAGGACCGTGCGCAGAGAGGACGTCTTCGAATGGGCGCGTGCCTGCCTGGCCATGCTCGAGGCGATCTAGTTCACCGGATGTAGCGCAAGATCCCGGGCAGTGCCACTTCCAGCCAATCCACTCGGTTTACCAGCTCCCAATGCACCTCTCGCAGCGCTCGAGCGAGCTCGTAGGAGCGCAGCAGCGCGTCGATGTCTTCGATGGAGGGGGGCAGGGCCGGCGACCCGGCGAGCGTTTCGTAGTAGGCGGTGAAGAAACGCTCGCCAACACATCGGTACCAGTAGTTGGCTTGCTCGCTGGCCGTCGTCGACGAATGCTTGAGTGCCGTCGAGAGCGACGCGTAGTCGAGGGAGCGGAGCATCTGGGCGATGTCGCGCAGCGGTGATGCCTTGAGCCTACGCACCGTCATGGCCCGGGTGTGATCCCCGCTCAGATCCAGCACATAGAAGTCATCGCCGAAGAGTCGGAGCTCATCGAGGCGGTAGTTGCCGTGGATCCTTGTCCGCTGACCACCAATTGGTACGCGCCGTACGTGTTCGATCTGTTCCAGCATCAGTCGCTCGCCGGCGAGGATCTCGCGGAGATCGGGTCGGAAAGACTCCGGGGCGGTGCCGATGAGACGGCGGATGGCACCCAGTTCCTGACGCTCGACGGCACGCAGTGATTGGTACAGCGAGTGGCGATAGTGGACGGTGAAAGGTTCGGGCCGTAGATCGGGCTCCTCCGTGAAGGTGGCCAGCGCCTGGTGGAACTCCGCAGTCGTTATGCCCAGCGATGTGGCTCGCTCCAGCGCCTCTTCAAGACCATCCGTCGGCAGCGCCGCCGGCTTCTCTATTGCCGCAGCCCAGCCGATGCCCTCTCGCACCGGTGGGGCCGGCTGGTCTGCAGTGCGGTCCAGGTACTCGTTGCAGAAGCGGAGGAACAGCGTCCAGGCGGTCTTCTCCGGGTCGAGGGTTTGCTGCATGATTCCGACGCTGAAGTCGGCGCCGCATTGGTACTCGATCGAGCCGTAGACCGGCGCCAGCTTCTGGAAGTTGGTGCGCTCGGTGAGGAATCGCCGTAACTCGAGGTCGGGATTGATCCCGGGCTCGATATGGCGGAACAGCTTCAGCGTCAGGTCGCTGCGGAACTGCACGAACGCTTCACCGTCTGAGGTCTGCCGTAGCAGCGGCACAGTCTCACCGGTGCTGAGGTCGTGTTCGGCAGCCGACGGCTGCGCGTCGAGAGAGCCCATCCGGCCGAGGAATTCGCTGCCCTCCTGCACTGCCCGACGTAGCGTGTCGCTGAAGCGAGGATCGTGCAACGCATCGACCAGGTATCCGGGATCCCCGTTGTGTTCTATAGGGACGATCACCGCCGTGTCGGGGACGCTCAGCGACTCCTGGGATTGGACAGAGATCGGCAGCACGTAACGTTGCGGATCGCCGGACACGAATTCGATGTCGAGCAGCGCAATCCAGGTCCTGCGCTGGTCCTCGATCGACACCGGTATCGCATCGAACACCGTTGCGTGCAGCCGTCGCCGCCCGCGGCCCTGGTACCAGACCTGCTGCGAAGCGAAGTCGGCGAGCTTCTCGGCAAGTGGCTGATCAGGACTGAACATGTCATCGATCGGCCCAGAGATGGTGAGCTGCTTGGTCCAGTCCCCGGGCTGCATGTCGGGATTGGGGATGGTGAACCAGTAGAAGGCGTAAGGGCTCAGCGTCAGGAGATAGGGAAGATCGCCAACGGCCGGAAACTCGGTGTTGCCTATCAGCTCGACAAGAGGTCGCCCGGCGAACTCGCTGAGATCGAGTTCGACGTACTGTGAGTGTCGCGACAGATTGGCCACCACCAGGACGGTCTCGATCTCGTTCTGACGCAGGTACGTCAGCACCTGGGGATTGTCCGGGTCGAGGAAGCGAATGTCACCGTGGCCCAGAGCCGGGTGGCGGCGGCGACGGCGGATCATGCGGCGCACCCACCACAACAGGGAGTTGGGATTGTCGTGCTGTGCTTCGACGTTCACCGTCTCGTAGTGATACTGCGGGTCGAC
>JASJEG010000224.1 GCA_030064765.1 Acidimicrobiia bacterium
TGGGTATTAGTCGCGGACAAATTGCGGAACGAGTTATACGCCGCAATGTTCTGATTGATACGCACTGTGGGAACCTCCTTGTAGGACGGTGCGCTTCACCAACCGTCAACATCCATGTCAACGCTCACCACACATGTCGACCAACCAAGGTCCCAGATAAGCCCTCACGAACCGGAGGGAGGGAAGAGGCAGCGACGGAACAATCTGATGAGGCCGGCGGTTGAGTGCTCCATGAGCAACGAGCGCCCAAACTATCTCCTCGCCGGGTGGTCGATGCTGCGCGCAATGCGGGTACGCCGGCCGCGTCCTGCGGGCTCGGGGGTAGTCGACCACGGCGGCTTGAGCGGGATACTCGACGTACTTGCCAGCTCCGGCGTGCCGGGTCTGGCATCACAACGTCCTCAGATCGCCGGCTACGTGGCCGACATTGCTGCGGTCGATCCGGACGACCTGTCTCGGGATGAGGCACTGGCGTTCTGGCTGAACCTGTACAACGCAGGTGCGCTCGATCTCGCCGCCAGAACGGCGGTGCAGGACCAGCGCAGTGTGCTCCGCGTCCCCGGCGGGTTTCGTCGGCCATGGGTGAGGATCGCAGGGGAGGATCTGTCGCTGGACGACATCGAGCACGGCAAGGTTCGCCGCTTCAGAGATCCCCGGATTCACGCGGCTCTAGTCTGCGGTTCGGCCTCCTGCCCAACACTCCGCTATGAGCCGTATCTCGGCTCAGAATTAGACAACCAGTTGGACGATCAGATGCGGGCGTTCCTGGCTGCGGGCGCTGTCCGTTACGACGTGCAGTCGGAAAGGCTCGAACTGTCCCGCATCCTCAAGTGGTACGGCGCCGATTTCGTGTATCCCGACCGGATGCCGGCCTTGATCCTTGCCCGGAAGCGTGCGATTGCCGCTGCGGTGGAGCCGTGGCTCGATCCCGAACTCGAGGGCGTCGCTGATCGAGCTTCGATTGGGTTTCAGACGTACGACTGGACCCTCGCCTGCAACATTGCCTGAGCCCTAACGGCTGGCAATGGCGGTGAGCTCCGTGTCCTCCTAACGGCTCGTTTCCCCAATCCGCTGCTCAGCCAGAGATAGGTATTCCTCGTTGATCTCGTAGCCGACGTAGTGCCGCCCGGTCTCTACAGCAGCAACAGCCGTTGAGCCGACACCCATGAACGGATCCAGCACCACATCACCTTCGAAGGTGTAGAGCTCGATGAGACGCCGCGGCAGTTCGACCGGGAACGGAGCCGGATGCCCGACCCGGCGGGCAGATTCGGGGGGCATCTCCCATAGCGACATGGTTGCAGCGAGAAACTCGTCGCGACTGATTGTGTCGGTTCCCGGACGTCCCCGCCGAAACGACTCCTTGCTGCCGACGACTATGTACTCATGGACATCGCGCAAGGTGGGGTTCTTTGCTGATTGCCAGGAGCCCCAAGCACAGGAGCCGCCGGCGGCACGCGCCTTCTGCCAGATGATCTCTCCCCGCAGCAGGAAGCCGATGTCGGTGAGCAGATCCGCGACATAGTGGTTGAGCGGGAGATAGGGCTTGCGACCGAGGTTGGCGACATTGACGGCTACCCGGCCTCCGGCTTCGAGCACTCGATAGGTCTCCCGGAATACCCGTTCGAGGAGGCCGAGATACTCGTCTAAGGAGAGGTCCTCGTCGTAATCCTTGCCGACGTTGTACGGCGGCGAGGTCACCATGAGAGCAACAGTGCCGTCAGGGATCTCGGGCATCTCTTCCGAGGTGTGCCCGAAGATGCGGTTGCGTATTGCCTCGGGCGCATCTGCGATCAGCCCGGTTGGTTCGGGCAAGTCTGTGGCTCTGGTCATACGCCTGGCGTAGTAGGCCGAAGAGTCATGACTCTCCCGCTTGCCCGCGCCGAAACTGGCCGTGCTGGTGGCCAAGGAAACACCTCCTCGTCCCAAAACCGTAGCAGCGCAACGTCGCTTTTCGCGACCTCATGGAGTGTCGGAGGTGATGCTCAGCGCGCGGAGCGATACGACCCGAGGACGAGCAGATGGGCCAAGGTGGCTGGTTGTGGCTCGATCACCCGGCGGAGACCCTCCGGTCCGGGTGGATGCACCAGGTCGACAAAGAACCGGTAGTTCCATGCCTCGTCGCTGGGTCGGGACTCGATTCGGGTGAGGTTGGCGCCGCGCAGCCCCAATTCGGTCAGCGCCAGTGCCAGCGCCCCAGGACGGTGCGCCGTCGTGAACATGATCGTCGTCTTGTCGTCGTCGGGGTCGACCTCGGTGCCTCCCTTGGCGAGCACGAAGAACCGGGTCGTGTTGTGTTCGCGGTCCATCACGTTCTCGCGCAGTACCTCGAGGCTGTGAGGGGGACCGGCCTCGGGTGGACCCAGCGCAGCAACCTCTGGGTTGGCGTCGGTCGCCACCTCGCGCACCGCTCCTGCCGTGTCGTGGCGAGGAACCGGGCGAATGCCGAGCCGGTTCAGCGCCGCCTCTGCCTGGGCGAGCGCTTCCGGGTGCGACTTGACATAGCGGATATCGGCGAGGTCGGCTCCGGAGACGCCGAGCAGTGCGTGGCGAATCTCGACAAGGTGCTCGCGGCGGATCGACACGGGTCCGCGACCCTCCGCCCCGGCGAGGCGATCGAGCACGGGCAGCACGCTACCGGTGGTCGAGTTCTCGACCGGCATGACGAGACGGTCGACCGATCCATCGTCTAGGGCCTCGAACGAAGCCACAAAGCTGGGGTAGCCGATGGGTTCCGCGTCGGGAAACACCTCGCCGACCGCTCGATAGCTATAGGAATGGGCTTCGCCCTGGTAGCCGATACGCATCGGGCGAGGTTAACCGTCAACGGGGAACGCAGGTAAACCGTCGATGCTCGATGCGTTCTTGTGCCGCTTGTATTCCTCGATCTCGTCGTCGGTTTTGTGATCGCCCCACTCGATGAGCCGGGAGCGCTGTCCGACGAGGTCCATCTGGGGTACGCCGAAGCCGCATGAGTCTGCAACGCGATGGACGGCGATCAGAATGATCGAGCGTACGGCACGGTACTCCGGGAAGAGTGCGGCCAGCTCCGCGAACCGTCCGTCGGCGGGCAGGATGTGCTCGCCGCGCCCGTAGGCTCGCAGGATGCGCGGCTTGTCGCCGAATGAGCACCACATGATCGTTATCCGGCCGTTGTCGCGGAGGTGGGCGATCGTCTCGGCACCGGAACCGACG
This sequence comes from Acidimicrobiia bacterium, assembly GCA_030064765.1. Taxonomy (GTDB): domain Bacteria; phylum Actinomycetota; class Acidimicrobiia; order Spongiisociales; family UBA5794; genus JAAETI01. The sequence continues at coordinate 3,196 of JASJEG010000224.1, forward strand.
AGATCCACATAGGCGATGGTTGTCGAATCGACGACGCGCAAGGTGTCCATGCCCTTGGGGGAGAGATTGACATGGCCCGCAGCCGCAAGGGGAGCGGAAGCAACGAAGAACATCGGCTGCGCGGCGATGAAGCTCCGCAGCGAGTCGCTGATGCTGTCATGAACCCGTCCCATCGGACCCAGACACTAACGTCGTGCAACGATGGCGGCAGTAGGTGTTTTCGATTCAGGGGTGGGCGGCCTCTCGGTTCTTGCGGAGATCCGCAAACTGGCACCGGAGCTTCCGGTGGTGTACCTCGCCGACCAAGCGTGGTCTCCCTACGGCGAGCGCAGCCTCGCTGCGGTCCGGAGTCGATCGGTCGCTATCACCGAGATGCTGCTCGGTCGGGGTTGCGATCTCATCGTCGTTGCCTGTAACAGTGCATCTGCCGCCGCGCTCCATCACCTCCGAAATACATTCCCGGACAACAGATTTGTGGGAATGGAGCCGGCGGTCAAGCCGGCGGCGAGCCAAACCGAACGAGGTGTGATCGGGGTGCTCGCCACTGCCGCTACTTTCCAGGGCGAGCTCTATGCATCGGTAGTCGATCGCCATGCCAACGGCACGGAGATCGTGGAGCAGGCCTGCCCCGGTCTGGCGGACGCGATCGAGCGCCTTGGCCCGGAGCACGCAGAAACTCTGAGCCTGCTCGACCGGTACATGCAGCCTTTGACCGCCGCCGGAATCGATACCCTGGTATTGGGCTGCACCCACTATCCATTTCTGATGCAAGCCATCGAACGACTCGCCGGTCCGTCGATCCGGGTGATCGACCCGGCACCGGCGGTAGCGAGGCAGACCATACGCATGCTCGGGGACGGGTGGCGACCACCGGCCGAATCTTTGTTCCTCACCACGGGTGCCCCAGGTACCTTTGGGGTGCAGCTCGAATCATTGTTGGGTCTGATCGCCCAGCCGGAGCAAGTGAGGGTCGAGATGTCTCACGGAACCGAGATCGTTGTCATCACTGGGGATCTCACCGCCCAACCGGTCGACGCCATCGTCAATGCAGCCAACAACCGGCTGCAACATGGGGGCGGGGTTGCCGGGGCCATCGTGCGCGCCGGGGGTCGCGTCATCCAGGAGGAATCGAACTCCTGGGTTCAGGAACATGGTGCTCTCGAGCCCGCCGGCGCCGCGGTCACCACCGCAGGGTCGCTGCCCGCCGACTACGTCATCCACGTGGCCGGGCCGATATTCACCGAAGGTCAGGACAATGAGGGTCTGCTGCGTGGTGCGGTCGCAGCAGCTTTGGACGCCACTGCCGGGGTTGGCGCCAAGTCGGTCGCATTCCCGGCGATCTCCGCCGGGATCTACGGATACCCGATCGAAGAAGCTACGGCGGTGCTCGCCGACGAGGTCGTACGGTGGGCGGGCCGACATCCCGGAGTGCTGCAAGAGGTGCGCCTGGTGGGGTACAACGCGGCCGCGGCAGCCCACATGCAGAACGGTCTCAACGGCGCTCGAGCCGGCGGGAACTGAGGGCTGCCCGACCCTCCTCATTGCCGCAGCGGTAGGGTGATGGAGAGCGTGCGACCACGATGGAGGTCGTCATGAGACTCCCGACATGGGTACTGGTCGGAGTCGTGATGCTGCTTGCCGGCTGCGGGCGCGGCGACCCGGCAGAGTCCACCAGACAGCCATCGACAACAACTGCTGTTCCCGCCGACACTCTCCAGCTGGGCAATCGGCATCCAACAACCCAGATCACGATCCTGCCCTCCCAGGCGCTACCGAGCGATGTCAGGTTGGGAGTCGGTCTGTATCCGGCGTATCCAGACATTCCGGGGTTCGACTATCTCGTCCAAGAGTTCGTCGATTCCGGCGTGCACCGTATCGATCTCTCGTACAGCGACATCGAGTACCCGGTCGATTGGTC
>JASJEG010000046.1 GCA_030064765.1 Acidimicrobiia bacterium
GAACCCATGGCTAGCAGCGCTCGATTGTTTGGGTTAGTGCAACGAACCGAGTTTCATGTGCCGATGCGCATCAGGACCGCAATCGGGCTCGCCGCCACCGGAATGCTGTTGGCCGCCTGCAGTAGTGCGACTGCAACGCCGACCACCACGGCAGCCGCGATTGCGCCGCTCGATCCTGTCCCGACCACCGTGGCACCACCCCCGGCCACTACGACCACAACCGCGCCCCCGACCACAACCACGACGACGACCACCACCACAACAACAACGCTGCCGCCAACCAGCGAGCTGCAGCTAGAGGAAGTCACAACAATCACCGGCGACATCTCACCCAAGTCGGTAGTCACCACCGGCGACGGACTGTTCTTTGCCCAGAACATGATGTATCGGCACACCATCACGGTGTACGACCACGACTACGAGCTGGTGGCCACGATCCCGGACACCGTGAACCTGGCCGAGTTCGGCCTGGGAGAAGCAGACGTCGAGCACCGGGGCTCCCCGGTCGAGGCAGTTCCCACCGCGGATGGTCGCTTCGTCTATGTCTCGAACTACAGGATGTACGGCGAAGGCTACGGCCGAGCCGGAGGTGACGGCTGCAACCTCACGGACTGGGACGAGAGCTTCGTCTACCGGGTTTCGACGGCGACGCTGGAGATCGACCAGGTGATTCCGGTTGGGGCGGTGCCCAAGTTCCTTGCCATCACCCCCGACGACAGCTTGGTTCTCGTCAGCAACTGGTGCAGCTTCGATCTGTCCGTCGTCGACACAGCACTTGGCGAAGAAATCGGTCGAGTACCACTGGGGCGACACCCACGAGGAATCGCGGTGACCGCCGAAGGTGGCACCGCCTATGTGGCAGTGATGGGAAGCCGCGATATCGCCATTGTTGACTTGGCAACACTCGACGTGGACTGGCTCAGCAACGTTGGCACCAGTCCCCGCCACGTGGTGCTGGATCCGACAGATCAGCGACTCTATGCGACTCTGAACGGCGATGGGACAGTCGTAGCGATCGACCTGGCGACCGGCGAGGTGACCCACCGAATCCGCTCCGGAGCCGCCCCGCGCAGTATGGCGATATCCGACGACGGGCTCTCGTTGTATGTGGTCAACTACAACTCCGACACCGTCAGCAAGATCGACACGACCTCGATGGAGGTGGCACAGACCGTAAGCGTCCCCGACCGCCCGATCGGGATCACCTTCGATACAACGGGCCGCGAGGTATGGGTCGCGAGCTACTCGGGAGCGATCACTGTTCTCCAAGAGACGGCGACGCCGTGAACCCGTGGCCGATTTCCAGGTTGGTCCATGGCTCCCGCGGAACTTGTGGACCGGCGAGGGGTCCGAATCGTGCGAGGTTGACAACCCGCACGGGTTTCCAGATAAGCTGCGTACGGGAGATGGGATGACATTCGGACTGAGCTGGGGGTACAGCCGGTGAGTGTGAGTACCGGGATCTGGCTCGCCGTCGGAGTGCTGATCGGTTTTGCGGCCGGGTGGGCCTGGACCACCTGGCGTCTCGATCAGCGACTGACCGACGCGCTGGACACACTGCGTGATGAGGAAGCAAGACAGCGCCGCGACCTAGTCGAGGAACTCGAGGAATCGAAGAAGCACACCGCTGCGTTGTCAGCCACTGCCGGCGAATTGAGCGACAAGATCGAGCAGCTTGGCGTCGAGACGAGAGAACAGGAAAAGGAGATGGAGCGAGCCGAGGCACGCGTATTCGACCGCGAATCAACCATCGATTCGCTCCGATCCAAGCTCTATGCGTCGCGCAACCGGGCAACCGATCTCGAGGAGGCCCTGCAGACGAAGACGAGCGAGATGGAGATTCTGCTCGAGCGCTTCAAGGCTGCCAGCGCAGGGGCAGCTGCCGAGACGGAACACGATCCGCTCAGCTCGATAGTTGTCGATCTCGGCGAGACCTTGAGTATCGACAAGGACTGAGCGACTCAGCCCGTCAACGATCAGCCTGCAGACAGGACGAGAGGACAGTCGCGGAAGGGGTGGCGCATCACCTCCACTGCGCGGTCATATGCCGCAGACAGGCGGTCGCTCGTCAGCACCTCCTGCGGCGTTCCGAAGGCTTGGACTCGGCCCCCGGCCATGAGGAGGATGCGGTCGGCGTATGCGGCAGCCAGGTTCAGGTCATGTAGGACCGCCACGACGCTCTTGGCTTCAGCAGCCAGTTGTCGCAGCACCTCCATCACCAACTCCTGGTGGCGGAGATCGAGCGTCGAGGTGGGCTCGTCGAGCAACAGGACTCCGGTGTCTTGCACCACCGCCCGAGCGATCGCTACCCGCTGCTGCTCCCCCGAGGAAAGCGTCCGCAACTCTCTGTGTGCGAGGCCATCCACGTCCAGGCGCTGCAGTGTTTCGTCAACGATCTGGCGCGCCGCCTCCCCGTCTTCGTCCCCGTAGGGGTGGCGGCCCATCGCAACGACCTTCCTGACCAGAAAGGCGACTTCGCTGGCGGTTTGCGGCCCGACGAACCCCCGAATGAGCGCCAGCTGGCGCAAGGTCAGCGTGGCGGCAGTCTGACCGAGCAAGAAAGCATCTCCGCGCGACGGGTGGATATCGCCTGCCAAGACCCGGAGCAGCGTCGATTTTCCGGCTCCGTTGGGCCCAACGATGCCGACTACCTCACCCGGCGCCGCCTCAAACGACACCTCCTGCAGCAACCAGTGCCCGTTGCGACTGACTGCGACATCAGATACTGCGACTGCTGCGCTAGTCATGGCGTCCTCCGCAGCATGACCCACACGAGTACCGGAGCACCACAGATGGCTGTGAGCAGACCCACCGGGATTTCGATGGGAGCTGCCAGCGTTCGTGCCGCGGTGTCGAGCACCACCAGGGCAATGGCGCCACCGAGAGCCGATACACCCGCAAGGTGGCGATGACCAGGGCCGACGACCCGCCGCAGCACCAGCGGTACCACCAGACCAACAAACCCGATCACCCCGGCCAGACCAACTGCTCCTCCTATCGCTGATCCGGCAGCAACCAGCGAAAAGGTGGTCAACGCGCCCACGTCGACACCGAGGTGGCTCGCATCTCGTTCTCCCAACGCAAGCACGTCGAGAGACCTGCCGAGCCAGAGCACTGCGCCTGACCCCACAACAACAAAAGGAACTGCGGCACCGAGGCGACCCCAGGTCGTGCCGGACAGACCGCCGAAGATCCAGAAGTTGAAAGTCGGAACACGCGGGCTGTCCCACGCCAGTACCACCGCACCCAGCAGCGCCAGCAAGGCCAGGCCCAGCGCCAGGCCAATCAGAATCAGCTGGCCCGAGTCGAGCGTGTTGGCTGCCAGCCGCCGCATCAGCAGCCCAACCATCACCGCACCTACGACTGCTCCCAGCATCAGAAGGAGGCTGCCGCCTCCCGCCGGCGTGACCGCGATCCCGGCAATCGCCCCGAGACCCGCGGCTGGCGCGATACCGACCAAGTGTGGATCCGCCAGTGGATTTCGGAAAGTGCCCTGCAGACCGACACCTGCCACCCCGAGCCCAGCCCCAACCAAGGCTCCTGCCAGCACCCGTGGCAAGCGAATTGCCCAGAGGACCGAGTCGGTGAGGTTCTCTGCCCGATCTGAAAGCCCCGTCTTGACACCAAGCATGTGCCAGACGTCGGCCAGCGTCACCGATACGGCACCCAGCAACAATCCGCCCAAAGTGACAATCAGCAGCAGGAGCCCCATGAGCAGGTAAAGGCTCACCACTGAGCGACGCGATTGCTCCGCGGTGGCAACAACCCCGGCCACTAGCCGCTCAGCGCAGTTCGTAGGTCGGCGATGAACGTGGCCAGCAAGTCGGCAATGCGAGGACCAAAAGTCAGGAAGTCACCCTCCGGATAGGCCAGGATTCGACCGAACTGCCCGGCCGGAGTCTCCGCAAATCCGGGGATCGCCAACAAGCCATCAACGCCCCCAAGGGCATCCAAGCCTTCGCTGGTTGTCACGATCACATCGGGTGCCGCGGCGACAATGGCCTCGGGAGTGACGTTGACGGTACCGACCACCCCTGCAGCGGTTCCGGCGTCCTTGCCCCCTGCCGCCTCGATAACAGGCACCGATGTCATCTCTTCACCGAAGAGCAGCATCACGTCGGGACCCCTGCTGTAGATGAACGCAACGCTCGGAGCCGGCTCGAGCGGCGTCGCCGTAGCGACTGCGCCTTCGATCGCGGACTCGATCCGATCAGCCAGCTGCTGCCCCTCCTCCGGGACGCCGAGGACCTCACCGATGGCGGCGGCCTTGGCATAGAGCGCTTCAAAGCTCGTCGGTACGTCGAAGATCACAACCGGTACTCCGGCGCTGCGAATCTGTTCGATCGCCTCGAGAGGCGATGTCTGGGAATCACCGAGGACCAGCGTCGGGTTCTCGCGGAGCACGCCCTCGGCAGTCAGGAACCGGCCCACGCCGACCACGGGCAGTTGTACCGCCTCGGGTGGGTAGATGGTCGTGACGTCTGTCGCGACTACCGACGGTCCCAGCCCCAACTCGAACACGGCTTCAGTCAGATCCCCGCTGAGGGTGACGATCCGGCTCGTGTCTTCGATGCGAGATTCGACGCCATCGGCTCCGACGAACACCCGCCCGGTTGCATCTGCCGGCTCGGCAGTGCTTGGGGTCGCGTCATCGTCGCTCCCGCCGCAAGCCGCGAGGATCGCGGCAAACGCAACGACAAGGGCGGTGCGTCGCACGCCTAATCGGAGGGACAGCCGACGCGAGCCGACGCCATCAGGCTGCAGAAGACACGGCGCGGCACCTTCCAACCCTCATCGGTCAAGATTGCGCGTCCCGACAAGTCGGGGTAAGTCGGGTTGTTGTTGAAGAGCAGGTCGTAGGTCACATCGGCCTCATCACCGTTGACCGTAACCGCCGTCACCAGGACACTGACCCCGCCCATGGTCTCGCCGGTCTCGAGGTAGCGAGCAACCGTGTCCTCGAGGCCCGCAGGGTCGTCCACATAGGGTTGCTTTGCGGCGTAGTCCGATTGACTGTCGAAGGCCACGGAATAGGCCGTGACAATGGCGTCGACGTCGGGATCCTCGCCGGCGACGATGTCCGATTGGGGGACTGTGGTGGTGGTAGGCGCAGCCGTGGTCGTCGGTGTCTCAGTGGTGGTGGTTGTGGTTGGCGCCGCGGTCGTCGCAGGCGCCTCCTCTCCAGCTCCGCTGTCGCTGGTTCCGCCGCATGCAGCGGCGACCATGGCCAGGACAAGCACAACGAAGAGAGTTCGTTTCATTGGGATCACTCCATTGCATATTCGGGAGGCGGGATTATGGGTGCCCATCGGTTCGACAGCCAGTCGGTGCCTGAATGCCTGCGGCATTCAGGTACGAATCCCTCCCCTGACTTCGGTCCCTACTGGAGTTGTGGCACAATTGGAGCGTTCACTCAAAGTCTGTGAGGTTGCGCAATGGCCAAGAGTCACCCCGGAATCGTGTACGGAAGACGAGTCGCCATAGTCGGGGGGCTGCGTACCCCGTTTGTCAAGGCGGGTACCGCCTTTCGCAACCTGTCGACCCTGGACCTCGGCGCCGCGGTCACCAACGAACTGTTGCAGCGATCGGACCTCGAGGGTGGCCAGATCGACCAACTGATCTTCGGTGCGGTAGTCGGCGATGTGGCTGCGCCGAATATCGCGCGCGAAGTTGTTATGCGCTGCAACATGCCGGCCTCGGTCGACGCCTATTCGGTTAGTCGCGCTTGTGCCACCTCGACCCAGGCAATCGTGTCGGGCACCCAAGCGATCCTTCACGGCGAGGCGGACATCGCCATTGCCGGCGGCTCCGACACTATCTCCAAGCCTCCAATCATGTACGACGAGAAGGTGGTCGAGGCCCTCATGGCGGCCAACGCCGCCAAAGACATTCCGTCCAAGGTCAAGGCTTTCGCCAAGATCCGGCCCGGTGACCTGGCACCCCGCCCACCGGCGCTTTCCGACCTGTCGAGCGGGCTGACCATGGGCGGCGCCGCCGAGAAGATGGCCAGGGAAAACGGCATAGCTCGTGAGGCGCAGGACGAATACGCCTACGAGTCGCACATGAAGGCCGTGGCAGCCTGGGAGAAGGGCATCTACGACGACGAGGTGATGGCGCTACCGGTACCGCCGAAGTACAAGGACACCGTCCTGCAGGACGGCATCCCGCGCGCCGACTCCACGTTGGAGAAGCTGGCTTCGCTGCGGCCGGCATTCGATCGCAAGTACGGAAGCGTCACCGCGGGTAACTCGTCTCCCCTGACCGACGGCGCGGCGGCCGTACTGCTGATGGAAGAGAAGACCGCCAAGCGGCTCGGCTTCGAGCCCAAGGCCTACATCCGCTCGTGGGGATTCGCCGGTCTCGACCCGGCTTGGCAGATGCTGATGGGACCCTCGTTCGCTACTCCAATCGCCCTCGAGAAGGGAGGGCTGACGCTCGATGACATCGATGTCGTCGACATGCATGAGGCGTTCGCCGCCCAAATGCTCTCCAATCTGCAGGCGTTCGAATCGGCCGACTGGGCGAAGAAGTACTTGAAGCGGGACGAACCCATCGGAGAGATCCCGGCCGAAAAACTCAATCTGTACGGCGGCTCGATCTCGCTCGGTCATCCGTTTGCAGCAACTGGGGCGCGCCAGGCTCTGACCATGGCCAACGAACTCCAGCGGCGTGACAAGGGCACCGCGCTCGTCACTCAATGCGCCGCCGGTGGCCTCGGTGCTGCCCTCGTTCTCGAGCGTTGAAAGGATCGAACATGGCAAAGCTCAAACTCGACAACATCAAGTTCGATCTCGACGCAGACGGCGTGGCCACCGTCTTGCTCGACAGGAAGGGCGAGGAGTTCAACAGCCTCGGCCCGGAGCTGCGCGACGACCTCGTAGCCGTGATCGAGCACCTCGAAACCAACGACGACGTGAAGGCGGTCGTGCTCGGGTCCGCCAAGAAGGACAACTTCCTGTCCGGCGCCGATATCCGCTGGTTGCGCAAGCTGAAGGACGCCGACACCGCAGCCGAGATGCTGCGAACCGCCCAAGATGGATTCATGCGCATTGAGAAGCTCACGACGGAACATGGCAAGCCGGTCGTGGCTGCGATTCACGGTGCGTGCTTGGGTGGAGGCAACGAGTTGGCGTTGGCGTGCTCGATGCGAATCGCATCGAACGACGAGAAGAAGACTCAGCTCGGCCAGCCCGAGATCAAGCTTGGGGTGATCCCGGCCGCCGGAGGCACGCAACGGCTCCCCCGGCTGGTTGGGATTGCGGCAGCTCTCGATTTGATCCTCACCGGGCGTTCCGTACGTCCGCGCAAGGCTCTCAGAATGGGGCTGATCGACGAGGCATGTCCCAAGGAAGCGCTCTTTGAGGTGGCCCGCAAGCGAGCACTCGAGGCGGTGCACGCAGGCCCGGAGCCTGATTCCGGGAGCGGCAAGACAATCGGGCGGATTCGCAACTTCCTAGCCCCGGCCCATCTTCAGCAGCTTGCCTTGGAGGAGAACCCGGTAGGTCGGCGGGTTCTCTTCTCCAAGGCAGAGGAGGCAATGCTTGCGGAGACCAAGGGCAACTACCCGGCCGCACCTGCGGCGCTGCGTGCGGTCAAGACCGGAGTCGAAGAGGGCCCCGCGGCCGGCTACGCCGCGGAGATCGACGAATTCAAGGAACTCGTCGTCGGGCCCGAGGCCAAGGCACTGATGTCGATGTTCTTCGCGACTCAGGACATGAAGAAGGACACCGGCGTCGAGTCCGACGCTCTTCCGCGCAATGTCGCCAAGACGGCTGTGCTCGGTGGTGGACTCATGGGCGGTGGAATCGCCACCGTCAACACCACGCAGGCCGGCGTCCCCACCAGGATCAAGGAAGTGGACGAGGCGGGAGTTGGTCGCGGCTTCGCCTATGTGAGCAAGGCAATCAACAAGCAGGTGAAACGGCGCCGCATCAAGCCGCGCGAGGCCGCCAAGATGATGCACCTGGTGACCGGGACGACCGACTGGTCGGGATTCGGCAACGTCGATCTGGTCATCGAAGCGGTGTTCGAGGACCTCGATCTGAAGCGGGAAATGGTGGCGCAGGTAGAAGCGGTGACCAGCGACGAAACAGTCTTCGCCACCAACACTTCCTCCATCCCGATCAGACTGATCGCAGAAGGAGCCAAGCGGCCGGAAAACATCATCGGCATGCATTACTTCTCCCCCGTTGAGAGGATGCCGCTGCTCGAGATCATCGTCACCGACCAGACGGCCGATTGGGTGACGGCGACCGCAGTTGCCTTCGGGAAGCGACAGGGCAAGACGGTGATCGTCGTCAAGGACGAGCCCGGTTTCTACGTGAACCGCGCCCTCTCCCCCTATATGAACGAAATCGGCTGGCTGCTCGAAGAAGGTGTCAGCATCGAGGACATCGATGCGGCCATGGTCGATTGGGGATTCCCCGTTGGACCCATCCGGCTCATCGACGAGCTCGGCATCGACGTCGCCGCCAAGGTAGGCAAGGTGATGACGGGCGCATTTGGCGATCGGCTTGCTGCCCCCGCCGGATTCGACAAGCTGGTTGGCGACGACCGCATGGGCCGCAAGAACGGGCGTGGGTTCTACCTCTATGAAGAGGGCGAACGCAAGGGGGTTGACCCGAGCGTCTACGAGGTCCTCGGGGTCACGCCCGAGACCAAGTTGGCACGGACGGAGATCCAGGATCGGCTGGGGCTGCAAATGGTCAACGAAGCGGCCCGCTGCCTCGAGGAGGGCATCCTGCGCTCGGCGCGGGACGGCGACATCGGTGCCATCTTCGGGATCGCATTCCCCCCGTTCCTCGGCGGGCCCTTCAGCTACGTCGACCGGATCGGTGCGGGAGTCGTCGTCGACAAGCTGAGCCGCTTCGCCGAGACACACGGTGACCGGTACCAGCCGGCGAAGATCCTCACCAAGCACGCCAAGAAGAACAAGCTCTTTCGAGGCTAGAGCCAATCATTCAGCAACCTACGGTTGCTGAATGAGCTTCTCGCCTCCGCCCTCGTCAGGGCTCCGGCTCGCATGCGAGCGGCCGTTCGGCCGCCGCCTCCTCGGCCGGTGCGGCAAAGCCGCCCCGGACCGTTTCGAGGGGGCCGGGACAAAGCCCGCCCCCTCGAGCACCCCCACGCGGAACAATCATGGCCAACCGTCCGCATCAGCGGGGTTTCTCGGGCAGCGGAGCGCTTGCTTCGGTAGGCTGACGCGTCGTGAGCACACCTGACGCGATCAGCACCGAAGAACTGCCGATCGTCGGCAAAGCACTCGAGCACCTAGACGAGTTGACGCCGCCGGCGTCCGACGTCGTCAAGGACTTCGCCCGGCTCTATCTGCGCCGGGTCCACGACGGTCCTCTGACCAAACTGCCGGGGGGCCAACTCGCCGCCCACGTGCTCGGACTGTTCCGGTTCGCCAGCGACCGTGGACTCAACCCAATCTCGGTGCGGGTGTTCAACCCGACCGAAGTCAACGACGGCTACTCCAGCAGGGGAACCGTTGTCGAGGTCTCCACGGCCGACCGGCCTTTCCTGATCGACTCCGTCACCGGCGAGATTCAGAGCAAAGGGATCGGAGTCGAGCACGTCGTCCACCCGGTGATCGGCGCCGAGCGCAACGAGGACGGAACCCTGATTGCGGTAGGACCGGCGCGCGGGGCAGAAAGCCGCGAGTCAATCCAGCACTATCAGCTCGATCGCTTGCTCGACCCTACGGAACTCGAGGCGCTCCACGACGGCGTGCTACGCACGCTGGGTGACGTCCGCCGCGCTGTGGAGGATTTTGGCCTGCTCAAGGGCCGCATCGTGCGAATGATCGATCTGGCCCACTCGTCGTCTGGCGCCTACAGCCAGCAGGAGATCGACAACGCGTCGGCATTCCTTCAATGGCTCCTCGACCTGAACTTCGTCTTTCTCGGCTACCGCGAGTACGACATCGTGGATGTCGAAGGCGAGCCGAGTCTGCAGGCAGTACCGGAATCGGGACTCGGCATACTGCGAGATACCGCCACCTCGGCCTACGCCACGCCTACGCCACTGACCGCGATTCCCGACGAACTGCGGGAGCGCTTCGAGACCGGCGAGCTACTCGTCATCACCAAGGCGAACAGCGTCTCGACAGTCCATCGGAGGGTGAAGCTCGACTACATCGGTATTCGCAAGGTCGACGAGAGCGGCAAGATCTGTGGCGAGGCTCGCATGCTGGGGATCTTCACCTCGAAGGCCTATATGGCGCCGGCGTCACGGGTCCCCCTTCTCGATCACAAGCTACGACGAATCGTCGAAGCCGAAGATCTCATCGAGGGAAGCCACGACCACAAGGTCGTCACCGAGATCTTCGAGAGCTTCCCGAAGGAAGACCTCTTCTCATCACCTGCCGCCGAGATTCACCGTTCGGTGATGGGTCTCACACGGCTTCGCGAGAGCCAGCATGTGAAGCTGTTCGTGCGGCGCGATCTGCTCAACCGCAGTGTTGCCATCGTGGTTGCGCTCCCCCGCGACCGTTTCAATGCACCGCTGCGCAAGAGGCTGCAGCGGCTCTTCATGGACAGGTTCAACGGAACCTCAGTCGACTACCTGCTGGCACTCGGCGAGGTTGATCCTGCCCAGATCCACTTCACCGTTTGGGTAGCTGCCGGCGAGATCCCGGAGGTCTCGTTCGAGGACCTGGAGCAAGAGGTCGCTGCCATGACCCGGACTTGGGAAGACCGGATCACCGAGGAGTTGATCCGCCGGGTTGGCGAAGAAGAGGGCCGTCGGATCGCCGAGCAGTGGGCAAGCAGCTTCCCCGAGTACTACCAGACATCTATCGAACTGAGCGTTGCCGCCGGCGACATCATCCACCTGGATCGCCAAGCCGCCAGCGGCGAGAGCCTCACCATCGGGCTGCAAAACGAGGTAGCCAGCACCGAGGACAAGAACCTGACACGGCTCACCGTCTACTGCCGGGACGACAAGCTACCGCTGTCGGCAATCATGCCCCACCTCGATTCGCTTGGGCTCCATGTAGTGGAGGAAGTACCCACCCGGCTTCTTGGCGAGCGCAGCAACGTTGTCATCCATGACTTTGGTGTGCTTGGAGCCGATCGGAAGCAATTGGACATCGAAGAGAATCGAACGAGGATCACGGATGCCGTCGACGCGATCTTCGAAGGTAGGGCTGAGTCCGATTCGCTCAACCGGCTGATCATCACCGCCGGGCTCGACCATCACCAGGTTTCCGTGCTGCGCGCCTACCGCACGTACATGCAGCGGGTGGCCGCCACCTTCACGACCGCCTACGTCAACGACACGCTCGCCAAGCACCCCAAGCTCTCGCGCAAGCTGTACCGGCTTTTTGAGGCTCGCTTCGACCCGGCGGCCGAGCCCGGCGAAGAAGCGGAAATCAAGGCTGACATCCTCGAATCGCTCGATCGAGTCGCTTCGCTGGACGAGGACCGAATCCTGCGCGGATTGGTGGGGGTCATCACGGCGACCATGCGCACCAACGTCTACCAGGCCGACCGCAACAGCGTCGCTCTCAAACTGCGTTCGGCCGCTGTCCCCAACATGCCGAAGCCCTATCCGCTCTATGAGATCTTCGTGCACGCACCGCATGTCGAAGGCATTCATCTCCGCGGGGGAATGGTGGCCCGTGGCGGCATCCGGTGGTCCACTCGGAGGGAGGACTACCGCACAGAGGTGCTCGGCCTCATGAAGGCTCAGATGACCAAGAACGCAGTCATAGTCCCTACAGGCTCAAAAGGCGGTTTTGTGCTGCGACGCCCCGCAGAGCAGATCGAGGACATGCGGGAAGAGGTCAAGCTTCGCTACATAACCTTCATCGAGGGCCTGCTCGACCTCTCGGACAACCTCGTCGAAGGCAAGGTGATTCACCCGGCAGATACGAGAATTCACGACGGGGAAGACCCCTATCTCGTTGTGGCGGCAGACAAGGGGACCGCCGCCCTGTCCGACACAGCCAACGAGATCGCCGAGCGCTACGGCTTCTGGCTGGGCGATGCGTTCGCCTCCGGTGGCGCACAGGGATACGACCACAAGGCGCTGGGCATAACCGCCCGCGGTGGATGGGAGTCGGTCAAGCAACTCTTCCGGGAGATGGGCCACGACACCCAGCAAGAGCCATTCATCGTGGTTGGCATCGGCGACATGTCGGGGGACGTGTTTGGCAACGGCATGTTGCTATCCGACCAGATTCGGCTCGTCGCCGCATTCGATCACCGCGATGTGTTCATCGATCCCGATCCTGATCCGACGACCTCCTTCGAGGAACGTCGCCGGCTCTTCCAGAAGCCCGGATCTTCGTGGCAGGGCTACGACCCGAAGCTCCTTTCACCGGGCGGGGCCGTGTTCTCGCGCGCCGCAAAGGAGGTGACGCTATCGCCCGAGGCCAAGACTGTTCTCGGGATCGAGACCACGGCGATGACGCCGGCCGAGTTGATCAACGCAATCCTCAAGGCGCCGGTCGACCTCCTGTGGAACGGCGGCATCGGCACCTACGTGAAGGCCTCGTACGAGAGCAACGAGGATGCCGGCGACCGGTCCAACGACTCGATCAGGGTCAACGGGATCGATCTGCGCTGCAAGGTGGTGGGAGAAGGCGGCAACCTCGGGTTCACCCAGCGCGGCCGCATCGAGTACGCCGAGAACGGCGGATCCATTCACGCCGATTTCATCGACAACTCGGGCGGCGTGCACTGCTCCGACCGCGAGGTGAACCTCAAGATCCTGCTTGGCCTCGCAGAGGAGCGGGGCGAGCTCGACAGAGCAGAGCGCAACGATTTGGTCGACCAGGTTGCCGGTCACGTGACCGACGCAATCATCTACGACAACTTCCTCCAGGCGCAGATCCTGTCTCAGGAGGCAGCCCGATCAGCGACGCTGATGGAGGCCTACGAGCAGGGAATCCAGCTCCTCGAGAGCCAGGACATGCTCGACCGCGCCATCGAGTTCCTTCCGTCCAGTGAAGAGATGACCGAGCGCATCAGCGACGGCAAGGGGATGACAAAACCCGAGCTCTCGGTACTGCTCGGCTACGGCAAGAGAAGTCTCCACTCCGCGCTCCTCGACTCCGACCTCATCGACCATGCCTACTTCGGGCAGGACCTGGCCGACTACTTCCCCGGACCGGTCGTCGACCGCTTCGGACACTTGCTCCACGATCACCCGCTACGTCGTGAGCTGGTTGCGACGATCGTTGCCAACCAGGTGATGAACTCGGAGGGCATCACGTTTGTATCCCGGCTGATGGACCAGACCGGGGCGGACCCGGCGTTGGTGGTCAAGGCCTACCGAATTGCGCGGGCGATCACCGGGGCCGAGGACAGATGGGGAGAGTTGGAGGCCGCTGTCGGCCGGATCGATGCAGATGTGTTGCGCGAACTGATGGACAATGTCGATTGGCTCGTCGAAACCACAGCTCGCTGGTTCCTCAACAACCCAGCCGGCCAGCAACCGATCGACGCGACCATCGACCAGTTTGTTGCCGACTATGCAACTCTTGCAGAGAGCATCGGCTCGAGCGGACCCGGCGCATGGCAACAGGTTCGGCTCGACACAGCAACCGAGCTGCAAGCTCGCGGCGTCCCCGAGAAGATCGCCAGGCACCACGCCTACATCGAGGACCTTGTTCATGGCCCGGACATCATCGAACTGGCACAGCAGACCGGTCGTTCCGTCGGCGAGGTCTCGGGAGTGTTCTTCAGGCTCGGCAAGTCGGTCCGGATCGACTGGCTCGAAGATGAGGCCTCCAAGCTCGAGCCGACGAATCGATGGGAACGGCTGGCTCAACAGGCTGCCGCCGGCGATCTGGTCGTATTGCGGAGGAGACTCGCTGAGAAGGTGCTGGCAAAGGCCGGGTCACGTTCCCCCCGGGATGCCGTTCGCAAGTATCTGGCAGAGCGTGCCGAGGCCCATGGTCGACTCCTGCTATTCATGCGAGAGCTAGCCAAGCAAGGCGTCGAATCAGTCGATGCGGTCATCGTTGCGACCCGGACTATCGAACGAAATCTCAGCTAGATACCGGCCAGTTGCACGACGTCTTCGTGATTCGGACGCCGACCCGGCAAAAAGAGCCAAATTCCCCTACAATCCCGTCATCATCAAGTCGGGAAAACTCTTTCCTACAGTTCACCCGTAGAAACGCCGATGGAAGACATATGATTCGACGTTCACGCAAGAAAGGGAACGGCCGAAACGGCCCGGACTCGTCCTCGAAAGCGCGCGAGGAGGCCATGAAGCGCCGTCTCGAGAGCATCTCGGGCTATGACTACGACAAAGAAGAGGCCAAAGAGGTAGAGGAACGTATCCGGCGGATGAGCTACGGCCACAAGGTCGAGAAGTAGCAACCGCAGCCCCCGCGAACCCGCCATCCGGCGGGTTCTTTCGCGTCATCGGTGTCTAGTCCGGAGCTAGAGCCTTTGCGGAGCCAACTGTCGTAGACCGAGACCTAGTTCTGCCAAATCCTGCGGCACAGCATCTTCGACGATCAGCCCAGTCACGAGACGCCCCATCGCAGACGCCGTCATGATCCCCGCTCCCCCCTGGCCCGCCAGCCAGTAGAAACCCGCCGCAACGGGGTCCTCCCCGACTACCGGCAACCCATCCGACACAAACGAACGCAATCCGGCCCAGCTGCGGCGCACATGCCGTATCTGGAGAACTGTCGCCGCCTCGATGCGCTCGATAGCAAGCGCGACGTCGATCTCTTCGGGGCGGACGTCGTGTGGCTCCATCGGGGTCGCCTCGGCGAGAGAACCCATGAACTGACCGGCCTCCGGCTTGAAGTAGAACTGCTCCGCCGCGTCGACGACCATCGGCATCCCGTCGAGACTGACGCCTTCCGGAGCGGCAAACGTAAACGCGGTTCGTCGTTTTGGAACCAGACCGATGGGACCGACGCCGCCCATCCGCGCCACAACGTCGCACCAGGCACCTGCTGCGTTGACAACGGCCGAAACCCGGTACTCGGCCTGCCCGGCGACAACTCTCCAGCCGGCCGGCGTTTTCTCGAGCCGCTGGACCTCTCGACCCAACTCAACAGAGGCCCCGCGGCGGCGAGCTCCCCGGAGAAACCCTTGGTGCAGCGCATCGACATCGATCTCCTGCGAGGCCGGCTCGAGGATCGACAGCGACACATATCCGGGACGTAGAACCGGACAGATGTCGTGGGCGGCTGCAGCGTCGAGTTGCACCACTTCAACATTGCGGGCGGCATCAGCTGCCAGCTCCTCCACAAGCCGGCGCTGATCAGCCCGTCCGATGATCAGAAGTGGAAGCGGAGACAGCAGCGGAAAGTCCGTGAATCCCTCCGGGGGGTTCTCCAAGAAGCTCCGGCTGGCAACGGTGAGAGTCCGCCAGATGCCCCTCTCCCATGCCTCGGTGTAGAGGGCCGCAGACCGTCCCGTAGTGTGGTAGCCGGCAACCGGCTCACGTTCGAGCAACACCACACTGCCGTGGACTGCCAACTCATAGGCAGCTGCGGCTCCGGCGATGCCCCCGCCGATTACTAGGAAGTCTGCAGTATCGGTCATGTCCCGCGACATTAGGGGATGCGCTCGCGTTGCGTCCGATCGCTGGTACTTTCGGCCTGACAAGCTACGCGGAGGTGTGGTGACAAGTCCTATCGCGGTGCTCTCCGCCATGGAGCAAGAGGGCCATCTCATCGAGGCTCGCCTCGACGAGCTACGGGAAGAGACCTCGTTTGGTCGACGCTATGTGAGCGGGCTCCTAGCGGGGAACCCGATTGTCACTGCGGTTTCCGGCTTCGGCAAGGCAGCGGCGGCCGCAACCGTGGCCGCAGTGCTGGAACGGTATTCACCGTCGCATGTCGTGTTCGCCGGCGTCGCCGGCGGGGTTGGCAGCGGTGTCGAGATCGGTGACATCGTGATCGCCGATCGGCTGGTGCAGCATGATTTCGACGCCAGCCCGATCTTCCAACGGTTCGTGATTCCGTCACTTGGGGTTGCGCAGATTCGCGCTGACGAGCAATTGACCGCAGCCCTGACTGCGGCGGCGCACGATTACCTACAGGGGAGGTATCGCAAGGACATGGAGAGGGTCGAGTTGGCCGTATTCGACTCAGTTCGCACCCGGATCCATACCGGGGCAGTGGCCTCCGGTGACCGCTTTGTGAGTCATGAGGCCGAGGCCCGCTCACTTGTGTCGGAGTTGCCTTCGGTCCTCGCGGTCGAAATGGAGGGGGCGGCGGTTGCGCAAGTGTGTGCCGAGGCGAGCGTGCCATTCGCAGTGTTCAGATCGATTTCCGATCGCGCCGACGAAAGCGCAGACGTCGACTTCCTTGCGTTCATAGCCGAGGTGGCGGCTCCCGTGACCGCTGGGATCGTCGAGCAACTGCTCAGAGGTCTTCGCTAGCCGCGGTCGCCACGCCGCGGCCGGCAACAATTCGCTCCGCTGCCACGTACACGAGGATGCCTGCAACGAGGAATACCCCGAGCGCGTTGAAGGCTGTCGCATAGCCTTGCCAATCGATGATCGCTCCGACAACAGGCGCCGCCGTCAAGACCGCAAGGTCGAAGAGGGAGGTGAATATCGCCATGGCTGAACCACGCTCGCTCTCGCGAGCTCGGGTCACGACTTGAGCTGTGATGACCGGGAAGAGCAGACCGTGTCCCAGACCCAACAAGGATGCCGCAGTCGCAAAGGCAGGCAAGGTGGCGGCGCCAGCAAGTACCGGGAACCCGGCCGCGTATGCACCCATTGCTCCCGCAGTAAGCGGCAGTTGTGAAAGTGAGTCGAGCCGACCGCTGGTGAGGATGCGGACTGCGATGGCCACCCCTCCGTAGACCAGAAAGAACACGCCGACGGACCCCACCTGACGCTCATCCACAAACGTCCGAATGAAGGTGAACAGGGCTTCTATACCGACAGCGAACAGCATTGTTAGCCACCACACGGGTAACAGATTGATCTGGCGAAGCGCAGCCCAGAAGCCCCGCCGGGGCCCTCCCGCAGCGGCAGTCGGGTAAGTCGGTACTCGCCACACCAGCGACCAACTCGCCAGAGACAGCAGCGCTGCACACACAAAGAGCAGGTCGAAACCACCAACATCGATCAGCACGTCGCCGATGGCTCCACCAGTCGCCAGCGGGATCAGCCCGCCAAGACCGTAGAGCGCCAGCCCTTGCGTCCGCCTCGACTCGGGCAGCACATCGGCACTCAGGGTCAGCAAGGCAGTGAACAGAGCGATCTGCAACACGCGATGGGCGATGAAGACAGCCGCCAGGAACCAGTTGAGGTTGGCCGTCATGGCAAGAATGCCGAGAGCAGCAGCGTTGCCGGCACCAGACACCAGCAGAACCGGCCGGCGCCCCAAATCGTCCATCACGCGTCCCAGCAGGGGACGCAGCACCAGCCCGAACACCGCAGACAACGAGTAGAGCAG
This sequence comes from Acidimicrobiia bacterium, assembly GCA_030064765.1. Lineage (GTDB taxonomy): Bacteria > Actinomycetota > Acidimicrobiia > Spongiisociales > UBA5794 > JAAETI01. The sequence continues at coordinate 17,396 of JASJEG010000046.1, forward strand.
ACCGATCCTCGTCTCGCTGGCGCCGAGGTCCGACAGATAGCCCGGGAAATGGATCATCAGGCTCCAGGCCTGCTCCTGGAGCAGCCCGGCTGCCCAGACGAGGAAGAAGGTAGGAGTGAAAAGACGCGAACGCTCGGTCATTGCCCGAGCGACGCTAACACGGTCGACGCCGACTTCAGCTAGCTACGACTGAGGAACCCGAGGCATCCCTAGGTAGCTGCAGCGTGAAGACGCTCTCCCCGTCGTGATGGTAAGACACATCACCCTCCATTATCCGTGCCAGCTCGCGCGATACCGTCAAGCCGAGGCCCACCGATGCGGTGATGCCAGGGTCTTGTCGGGCCCGGTAGTAGCGATCGAAGATCGCCTCGCGCTCCTCGGCGGGAATGGGGTCTCCCTGGTCGCGCACCTCGACCACGACGAAATCACCGTCGTTGCGCACGATCAACCGCACCGGGCTCTTTCCATAACGCCGGGCGTTCACGAGCAGATTGCGAATGATCTGACGGACGCGTCCCGAGTCGGCACGGGCAGTTGCCACCACGCCAACCGTGTGACAATCGACTTCTTCGACCACGTCGAGCCCGCGCAGAGTCGTCTTGGCTTCGAGATGGACGTCAACCGGTTCGGCGGCAACCTTCAGAGATCCCGATTCGGCACGGGCTGCGACCAGTAGGTCTTCGACAATGGTGGCGACCTCGACGCTCTGATCGGCAATCATCTTGAGTAGCTCTCTGGCTTCTGCTTTGTCGAATTCGTCGTAGAAGTCGCTCAGCTCCGCTGAGAGCCCGACAACGGTTGTCAGCGGGGTTCGCAACTCGTGGCTCACCGTGGCGATCAGCTCGTCCTTCGATTGCAGAGACGCCTCCAGGTCGCGGCGTACATCGTTCATGGCCGTGACGTCGACCACAGACACGATGACTCGACTCAGGTCGGGCTTGCCAAATCGCCGCGGCACCGCCCAGTGCAGAAGCCCGTCGATGGGCTTCCCCTGGGTGGTGTAGCCCTGGCGAACTTCGGTCGTGATGTGGTCCACGCCGTTCCAGATCGCTTCGAACTGCTCGACAATCGCCGGGAGGGCGTCGTCTGGGAAGGTCTCGATGCGCAGGGGACCTACGAGGTCGGCCGGATCGTCGACCTCGACGAAGTCTGCAGCCGCCTGGTTCACCCGAACCACTTCGACGCGGGACATGCCTTCGCGCAGCGCAGCCGGGTCTTCGATGAGGTGGGCTCTCAAGTCGCGCACCCCACGAGCCCGCAACTCCTCGAGCCACTCCCCGACCCGGGAGAAGTCCTCCTCCCAAATCGAAACCGGAGCTCTCTCGAACAGGTTGCCGAAGCGGCTGGCGGCGTCCATCGACCTCTCACGAATCCAGCGCAGCCCCAGGGCGCCCACCACGAATGCTGCCGCCGCCACTCCCCCCTCCGCAACGGCGACGGTGCTCCAACCCATCCAGGCGAAGTGCACTCCGAGAATGAACAGGGTGTGCACGACAAGGAAGAGGTTCTCATATCTCTCGAGGAAGAACACCGTCGCGACCCCGGTGAGGATCACCGCTACCGACGCCGTCTGATGCACCGCACTGTGGTCGGTGAGCATGGCGAACACGCTGACGAGGAATGCCCCGGAAGCGAGGACGACCATCCCGTTCTCTCGCTTCAGCGAGATCATTACCAGGCTGCTACCCGACCAGAGCAACGAGCATCCCAAACCGAGCACGGCGATTGGGTCGCGCGTTATCAGCCACGCGACTAGAAGGATGACCTGTGTCATGGTCCCGATAGCCACAGCCATGCGGGCCGCATGCCGATGGGAGTCTGTCATGTCGAGCGGCGCCACATCCGGGCTCACTGCAGCAGGTGCCATCGTCTAGCTATCGGCCTGCGACCACTCTCGGTGAAGCGTTCCCACAGGCGAAGTTTCCCGACTCAGGGGCCAAAAGACCCCTAGCGGCAAGGCGGCGTCGCAACGACGGTAGGAGTGGAGGTAAACGTGTATCGCATTGTCGAAGCAACCGATGTCGGACCCGAAGTACGCAGGATTGAAGTCGAGGCCGCCAACGTAGCGGCTCACTACGAGGCCGGTCAGTTCGTCATCGTTCGCCCCACTGCCAATAGCGAGCGGATACCACTCACAGTTGCGGAGGCCGACGACGATGCGGGCACCATCACCTTGTATGTGCAAGGCATCGGAAAGACAACCAGACAGCTCAACGAACTCGAGACCGGCGAGGCGCTGAGCGATGTGGCCGGACCACTCGGCAAGCCATCTGAGATCGAGGACTACGGCACCGCGGTCGTGGTAGGCGGAGGAGTCGGCACGGCAATCGCCTATCCGGTGGTGAAGGCGCTGGTCGCAGCAGGAAACCGGGTCATAGCCATCATTGGGGGACGCAGCCGTGAGTTCGTCATACTCGAATCACAGCTGACGGCCACCGGCGCCGAGATCATTGCATGCACGGACGACGGGTCGTACGGTCGGCCCGGATTCGTCACCGAGGCTCTAGCTGAAGTCATAGAGAGCGAGGCAGTCGACATCGTGTTCGCCGCCGGACCCGTCCCGATGATGCGGGCGGTGGCCGAGGTAACGCGACCCGCTGCGATCCGAACCATCGCATCGCTCAACCCGATCATGGTCGACGGCACCGGAATGTGCGGCGGCTGCCGGGTGGACATAGGCGGCACAACCAAGTTCGCCTGTGTCGACGGCCCGGAATTCGACGCTCACCTGGTCGATTTCGAACTGCTCGCCCGCCGCAACCAGGCGTATCTCGACTTCGAAGTTCTACAGAACGCCGCGTTCGACGAGTGCCGGGCGGTGGACTCATGAGCAATCCGCTGACCAAAAAGGAGCGAATGCAACTCGACCGCACCGACATGCCGGAACGCAATGCGGTCGAACGGGCCGCTTCCTTCGAGGAGGTCAACCTCGGGCTAACCGCTCAGATGGCACAGCTCGAGGCGATGCGCTGCCTGGAGTGCAAAAAGCCCAAGTGTGTCGATGGCTGTCCGGTTGGGATTCAAATCGACGAGTTTCTCATGCTGGTCGCCGACGGCGAGATCCAGGCCGCCGCCGAGGTGATCCAGCGCGACAACCTGCTGCCGGCCATCTGTGGGCGAGTCTGCCCGCAAGAGAACCAATGTGAGGGGACCTGTGTCCTCGCCAAAAAGGAGCGCCCTATCGCCATCGGTCACCTCGAACGATACGTGGCCGACTACATGCGGATGGAGGGGCTGCAGACTGTCACCGAGCCGCCTCCGCCCACCGGCAAATCGATAGGGATCATCGGCAGCGGGCCCGCCGGCCTGGCCTGTGCCGGAGACCTCATCCAATCCGGCCACGCCGTAACCGTCTATGAGGCTCTACATGAACCGGGCGGGGTGCTGGTCTACGGGATTCCCGAGTTCCGCCTGCCCAAGGAGATCGTGCACACCGAGATCGCCGGCCTCCAGCAGCTGGGCGTGGTCTTCGAGATGAATGCCATCGTCGGCCGCACTCACACGCTCGATGAGCTCCTCGAGCTCCATGACGCCGTGTTCATCGGTGTCGGAGCGGGACTCCCCCGGTTCCTCGGCGTCGATGGCGAGAATCTGATCGGCGTGTATTCCGCCAACGAGTTTCTCACCCGGGTCAATCTCATGAAGGCCTACCTGGCAACCGCCGAGACCCCGGTCCTCGACGTATCCGGCAAGCGAATCGTCGTGTTTGGCGGCGGCAACACAGCCATGGATGCTGCCCGCACCGCCAAACGGATGGGGGCGGCGGATGTGCGCATCCTCTACCGGCGCACCGAAGCAGAGATGCCGGCGCGCATCGAGGAGGTTCGCCACGCCCGCGAGGAGGGCATCATCTTCGACTTCCTCGTGTCTCCTACTGAGCTCCATGGGGAGGACGGCATGCTGGGCGGGGTGACGTTACAGCGCATGGAGTTGGGCGAGCCCGACGAGTCGGGGCGACGCCGGCCCCAGCCGCTGGAGGGCGAGATGACAACCATGCCAACCGATCTCGCCGTCGTCGCCATCGGCAACGGACCCAATCCTCTCTTGCTCGCGACCGTGCCCGACCTCGAACGTACTCGGTGGGGCACCATCGCAGTCGATGAGCCGACTGGTCGCACCAGCATGGAGGGTGTGTTCGCCGGGGGCGATATCGTTACCGGTGGAGCAACCGTGATCCTGGCAATGGGTGCCGGCCGCCGGGCGGCTGCTTCGATCGAGGATTGGCTCGAGGACGGCAACTGGGTGCTGGAGGAGGATCCGATCGAGTCCGCCGCTACGGACACCACCGGCTGATCAATCTTGCATCTCGAGATTGAAGTCGTACGCCCTGCCGTACGACCGTCCCATGGTGACTCGCACGTCTCCGGTAGTCATCCCATAGGCGATCGACCACTGGGTGTGTGATTGGGCAACACTCTCGAGAAGCTCGAGAGCGCCATCCAGGTCGAGCTCCCCCGCAGCCGCCTCGAGACCGGAATCGAGCGTGTCGTAGCGCGCGCAGTGACCGGCGGCCGAGTCCACATCGGACAGCAGGAAGTTGGTGGCTTGCAGCCAGCCGGTGTTGCTGCGCAATACCTGAATCTCTCCCTTCTGGTACTCGAGGACCGCGGCGTCCCCGGTCGAATCCGCCAAGAGGTAGTGAAGCGGTGTCTGGCCGGCGAAGTCGACGTTCAAGCTACGGAACACGGCAACGGCCTCCGGCACCGTGGCCGCGGTGTCCAGAGCCACCCGGATGACGCCGAGCGAATCGACGGTGTCCTTGGACGGATCCGACGGAACCTGAGTTGCCGGGACAGCCGCCATTGCGATGACGAGTCCTGCCTCGTTCATGCCGTCGAACGGAATGCGGGGTGCGTCGAGCAGCCCAACTAGTTCACGGAGCGGCCGGTCCGTTAGCCGACGCGACGAATCATCCGGGTAGCCCAGGTACTCGATATCCACCATCGCCACTGACTCGTAGCCATCCTCGGGATGGTTGAACAAGAGCAGCGCCGGACTGAAGTCCCAGTCGAAGTTGCGCCCAAAGACTCGGGAGCTCGGATCAGCCAGGGCGGCGAAGAGGGCGCACCCCCAACCGGGCTGCCCGGTTCTTGCCGCAAGCGCAGGACCGCCGGCCTGAGTCAGCAGTGGCTCGGGCGCATAGTTGTGCATCACGTAGAGCGGATAGTCGTCCACCTGTTCGAGGGTTGACAGAGACTCGATCTGCTCAGCTGTGAGATCGAGGTCCCCAACATCCGGCTCGGCGGATCGGGTGGAGCAGGAGGCGAGGAGCACGGCGAAT
>JASJEG010000225.1 GCA_030064765.1 Acidimicrobiia bacterium
TCCTGGGTCGTGATCATGTCACGGCCGTGCAGATGTGTCTGCATCTACTGCTCTCCTTTGCAGATTGCGGTTGTCTGTTCCTACGCCCCGGTCTTCCGCCGGATGAGACGGAAACGGAGCAAATCGTCACGGAAGTAAGAGGTGGCGTGAACCACCGGCTCGTTGTTGGTGTCAAAGCCCACCTCGATGAAGGACAGCCCGAGGGTTCCCTTCTTCACACCGAGCTTCCTGGCTTGGTCGGCATCGAAAGCTACCGGCACTATCTCCGACACGTAGTAGCTGAGGCGGCGGTCGCAGTACTCCTCCAGGTACTCGTAGATGGGGAGGTTCTTGCGTCTCCGTTCCTTCACTGCGAGCAACGTGGCGGGAATACGATTCCGGGTCAGCACCACCGGCGTCGCGCCCTCGAGAAAGACCTTCTCGATGACCAACACCTCATCACCGCCGTCCAGCTCGAGAGCTTCGGCAGTCTCCTCGTTGACCGGGAGTATCTCGTCGGTCAGTACCTTCACCGCCGGCTTGTAGCCATGGTCCTGGAGCACCTGCTCGTACGACCAGATCTCCTCGAGTCGTGACTTGATCTGCAGGCCGGCCTCATTGACAAACGTGCCGGCACCCTGCTTGCGGTAGATGGCGCCCTCATGCTCCAGCTTGCCGAGAGCGTCGCGAATAGTGGTCCGACTCACGCCGAGGTCTTCGGCGAGGGTTGCCTCGGGCGGAATCCTGCCGTCCTCGTACTCGTCATTGAAGATCTGCTCTTTGATGTGAGCCTTGACCTGATCGGTGAGTGACGGGTTGCGAGTGATCATCGAAATCTAGACTAGCCAGTATTGTGATCATATTGTAATATGGTATGACCAATTCGACAAGACCCCAAGAGAGAGACCTCGTTCCCCTCCTGTGGTCCCAGCCAGCGGCGGTTCGCAGATGGCACCGTCGCCAGAGTCCAAGACCCTAAGGAGGGCACACATGCGCAGCTTTGCGGGACGCGACATCCTGTCGCTGAAGGAGTTCGAACGCAACGAGTTCGAGCACCTGTTTGAGATCGCCGACCGGGTCGAGCCGATTGCTCGCGAGCGCCGCAACAGCGACATGCTCGCCCACAAGACGCTGGTCACTGCCTTCTACCAGCCGTCTACACGCACCCGGCTCGCCCATGAGGCTGCGATGCACCGCCTCGGTGGCCACGTCACCGGTTTCTCCGACGCCAAGATGACCCGGGCCGGCGACTTCTACCAGGAGTCCATCAAGGACACCGTGCACATGCTCGAGTTCTACGGCGACGTCATCGTCATGCGTCACTTCGACCAGGGCGCTCCTCATGAGGCTGCGAAATGGTCCTCGATTCCAATCATCAACGGCGGCGACGGCTGGGGCGAGCACCCCACCCAGGTGCTCACCGACCTGTACACCGTCACCAAGGAAATGGGCTCGGTCGACGGCAAGAGCTTCCTCGCCGTTGGCGACCACCGCATGCGCACCATGCACTCGCTCGGCTATGCGCTCTCGCAGTTCGATGCTGAGATGGTCATCCTGGCTCCGGAAGAGATGTCACCGCTCCCCGAGTTCCTCGCCGAACTCGACGAGAAGGGCACCAACTACCGCATCGTCGACCACATCGATGAGGCGATCGCCGACACCGACGTCATCTACATGGAGCCGGTTGTGCAGCCCGACTACACCAAGGCCCGCCAGGAAAAGGCCGAGGTCTACGCTCGCACCGATGCCGCCTACCAGGTGACCCAGGAGGTCATGAAGAAGGCCAAGGGCAGCTCGATCGTGTTGCACTCGCTCCCCCGTCGTGACGAGCTCCTTCCGGAGGTCGACCAGCTCAAGCACGCCCGCTACTGGCAAGAGGCCTACAACGGCGTCGTCATGCGCATGGCCCTCTTGTCCTCCATCCTGGGAGTGTGGGAGTAATGCCAAGGGTCGTCATCGCCATCGGGGGCAACTCGCTGATTCCCGACGCCGACCATACGTCGGTGCAGGATCAGTACCTGGCCGCGGCAGAAACCGATGACCACATCGCATCCCTCGTGCAAGCCGGCTGGGATGTGGCGATCTCGCATGGCAATGGACCCCAGGTTGGGTTCATCCTGCGCCGCTCCGAGATGGCGAGCAGCGAGCTGCACGAGATTCCGCTCGACTACTGCGGGGCCGATACCCAGGGTGCGATCGGCTACATGCTGCAGCAGAACCTGGTGAACGACTTCCGCCAGCGCGGCATCGCCAAGAGCGTCGCCACATTGGTCACCCAGGTCGAGGTCGACGCCAACGATCCCGCCTTTGCCAACCCGAGCAAGCCGATCGGTTCGTTCATGGACGAGGCGCAGGCGATACACCGTCGCGACGATGAGGGTTGGGATGTCAAGGAGGACGCCGGCCGTGGCTGGCGCCGAGTGGTCGCATCACCCAAGCCGATGCGAATCGTCGAACTAGATGTCATCAAGCAGCTACTCGACGCCGGTGTCGTCACCATCGCGGTCGGCGGCGGCGGGATCCCCGTAGTCGCCGACGAGAACGGAGACTTGCGTGGCATCGCGGCGGTCATCGACAAGGACCTCGCATCTGCTCTGTTGGCAAGTCAGGTGGACGCCGATCTGCTGCTGATCTCGACCGCAGTCGAGAAGGTAGCGCTCAACTTTGGCAAGGAGAACGAGGAGTGGGTAGACCAGTTCACTCTCGACGAGGTGAAGCAGTATCTCGCTGAGGGTGGCCACTTCGCCGAAGGCTCGATGGCCCCGAAGATGCGGGCCGTCGTCCAGTTCCTCGAGGCCGGTGGCAAGGAAGCGTTGATCACCAATCCACAGAACCTGGAACGAGCCATGGCCGGCGAGACCGGAACTCGGATCGTGGCATGAGCAACGTCACGGGCCTCACCTGTGTGATCTGTGACAAGACGTACCCGGCGGACTTCGCTGGGTACGTCTGTACCGACCACGGGAACGAGGGCATCCTCGACGTCCGCTATGACTACGCCCGGATCGCCGGCAGCTGGACCAAGGCCGATCTCGACGCCAACCGGAATCGCACCATGTGGCGCTACCGGCCGCTGATGCCGGTGCGCCCCGATGCGCCAGTTCCCCCGCTGACGGTCGGTGGTACTCCCATGTACGACGCCGCTCCCCTCGCCGCCGACCTTGGTATCGCCAGGGTATGGGTGAAGGACGAGGGCCGCCAGCCGACCGCGTCGCTCAAGGATCGTGCCTCGGCAATGGCGGTGGTCAAGGCTCAGGAGCGGGAGGCCGAGGTCATCACGACTGCAAGCACCGGCAACGCCGCCGCCGCGCTCTCCGGCATATGCGCCAGCGTCGGACAGAAGAACGTCATCTTCGTCCCCAAAACTGCGCCGGAGGCCAAGATCGCTCAACTGCTGGCCTATGGCTCGACAGTGGCGCTGGTCAACGGCAACTACGACGCCGCATTCGAGCTGTGCCTGCTGGCGGCTGAAGAGTACGGGTGGTTCAACCGCAACACCGGCTTCAACCCGTTCATGACCGAGGGCAAGAAGACCGCCGGTCTCGAGATCCTGGAGGATCTGGAGTGGAATCCACCGGATGCCATCTTCGTGAGCGTCGGCGACGGCTCGATCATCGGCGGTGTTCACAAGGCGATGAAGGACGCCGTCGGGCTCGGCTGGATCGAGAAGGTGCCACGCATCTATGGCATTCAGTCTGACGGTAGCGACTTCATGGTGCAGGCCTTCGAATCCGGTGAGGACGTGTTGACCAAGGCGCCAATCTCCGCCGCCACCCTGGCCGACTCGATCAGCGCCGATCTCCCCCGCGACCGGATCAAGGCGATGGCCGCCGTCACCGAGACGAACGGTGCCTACATACGGGTGAGCGACGATGACATCCTGGCAGCGGTGCCCGTGATGGCCCGAGGTTCCGGTGTGTTCGCCGAGCCCGCCGGCGCCGCTGCCTATGCAGGCTTGGTCGAGGCAGTGAACCGCGGTCTCGTCACCGCAACCGACGAGGTTGTCGTACTCTCGACCGGAAACGGACTCAAAGACATTGCGGGCGCCATGAAGGCGGTAGCTGCCGCCGGTACCAAACCGATGTACGTCGATCCCAACCTCGAAGCACTCAAGATGGCAATGCAGAAGGGAACCAACGAATGATCGATCTCACGATCAACGAATCCGTCCTGGAGTCGGCTGCACAAGTAGCTCGCAACCAGTCGATTCGAATACCGACCTTCAAGCAGATGAAGAACCCGGAGCTGATCCCGGATTCGATCAAGACCCAACTCGGCGATGTCGGGCTGTGGGACCTCGACCCGCTCAATCTCTTTCGCATCACCTGGAAGAACGAGCCCACACCGCACGGTGGCGGCTACGGCGGCGTCAACTACATGGTGCTCCCCTCCGAACTGACTGGGATCGATGCCAAGATCGTGATGCTGATCGGCAAGTGGTTCCCGACAGGTGCCCACAAGGTCGGCGCTGCATTCGGTTGCCTTGCGCCGCGGCTTGTCACCGGGCAGTTCGACCCGGCGACCCAGAAGGCGGTGTGGCCTTCGACCGGCAACTACTGCCGCGGCGGGGCCTACGACTCGAACCTGCTTGGCTGCGAGTCCATCGCCATTCTCCCCGAGGGCATGAGCGCAGAGCGGTTCCACTGGCTGGAGAGCGTTGCCGGCGAGATCATCAAGACACCCGGCTCGGAGTCGAACGTCAAGGAGATCTTCGACAAGTGCAACGAGTTGCGACAGTCCGGCGAGGACCTCGTGATCTTCAACCAGTTCGACGAGTTCGGGAACTACCTGTGGCACTACACGGTGACCGGCCCGGCGATGGTGGAGGCCCTCGAGGACGCGATGGTCGACGGTGAGACCTTCCGGGGCGTTGCGCTGGCGACTGGATCGGCGGGGACGATCGCCTCCGGCGACTACCTCAAGCAGGTGTACCCGGGTGCCGTCATTGGCGCCGCCGAGGCAGTGCAGTGCCCGACCATTCTGTACAACGGGTTCGGCGAGCACCGCATCGAGGGCATCGGCGACAAGCACATCCCGTGGGTACACAACGTCAAGAACACCGACATGGCAATCGGCGTCGATGATGAGGCAACGATTTCGCTGACCCGTCTGTTCAACGA
>JASJEG010000047.1 GCA_030064765.1 Acidimicrobiia bacterium
GATGTGTTGCTGCAGGAGCGGAGCGTCACCCGAGCGGCCGACCGACTCGATCTCACGCCATCGGCCGTCAGCCACGCCCTCAGACGCCTCCGCGAGCTGTTCGACGACGAGCTGCTGCTCCGGGACGGCCGTCGGATGCGCCCGACCGTTCGCGCCGAAGCACTAGCTGACACTCTGCCCAGGCTGCTCCAACAGATTGCCCGCACGATTGCGGCTCCCGAGCCCTTCACCCCTGCCACTTCGACCCGCACGTTCCGTCTCGCCGCACCGGACTTCATCGCCCCGCTCCTGCCAGCCCTGCTGCACGACGTCCAGAGCACGGCGCCTGGAGTCCGGGTCGAGCTGGCGTCCTACTCCTCGGCGGCTGTCCGGGAGCTCGCCGACGGCCGCTACGACGCCCTCATCGCGCCTGAAGGCGTCCGGAATGAGGACCTTCGTGGTGAACCGCTGGGGACCTGGCCGTGGACCGTGTACGGCCGCGCCGGCCACCCGGCCTTCACCGACTGGTCGTTGCGTACGTGGTCGGCCTACCCCCACCTGGTGGTTCACACGTCAGTTGGCCGCGGGCAAGGCCCAATCGACCGGCAGACCTCGAAGCTCGGGATAGCCCGCTTCGTGGGTGCCGTCGTTCCCCACTTCTCGATGGCCGCACCGGTCCTCGCCCAGACTGACCTGCTGCTCACCGTACCGTCGATCACCATGGGCAACACCGTCGCCGCCTATCACCTCGAACAGCGCGACCTACCGTTCGACCTTTCCCCGATGGGGCTCTCACTGTTCCGCAGCGCTGCGGAAGGAGACGAGCCGGGAGTGCGGTGGTTCCTCGAGCGGGTCGCAGATGCCTTCAGCCGGCTCGACAAGGGCCATTAGGGCGTCACCCAGATGCTCACGAGACGAGAACGGAACCGTGTCCACCCCGGCCGGTCCGGAGCGTCCGGACACGCCAGGCTGGCGAATCCTCAGAGACCCTCACGATCTGAGGTGAGATGACCCAGGGACATCACTCCCCAAGGTCTCGCAGCGCTCCATCCCCCCATCGGCCCATTCCGAGAGGCCGGCGCTTCCCCGACGTCGACAGCCCCAAGATCACGCCGCTCGTCTCAGTTCGCGAGCTGTTGCGGCAGAGACCGTGACATTGCGCAAGGCGGTTTGAGCCGCCATGACCCGTTCCTGAGATACCTCCCACGCCAGATCACGGGCTGCTTCGGTCCGATCCGGCAGACGCAGGGCGACGAATACCACCAGCGCAGTGATCAGGATCAATGACGCAGAGATGAAGAACATGCCTTGCGGCGGGACGTATCGGATCATGATGGTCACCAGAGCCGGCGCCAAGAGGCTGCCCAAGGAGCCGACGGCCGTCTTGATCCCCATTGCGCGCGAACGGTGTTCTTCCGGTGTGATGTCCAGGTACGCCGCACTCAACGCCGGATTGACCAGGGCCTCGCCAAGTCCGGCAATCACGAAGGCGCCAATGACCACCCAATACGTACCCGTGAGCATCAACCCAACGTACTGAGCGGAGTGCAGAATGATGCCGATGACGAGTATCGGTTTGCGCCCGAACCGGTCGCTCGATCGACCGAGCGTCAGACTCCCGATCAGCGTCGCCCAACCGTAGGCACTGATCAGCGCACCAAACTGCGCCGTCGACCACTCCAGTTCGTCGAAGACGTAGAACGGCAATTGGGGATCGATGAAGAACCAGGCAAAGACCATGCTGAGGTTGATGAAGAGCAACGTGCCGAAGGCCAACAATGGATGTGGCAGCGAGGCCCTGAAGGAAACGGCGGTCCCCCTGTCCGGCATCAGTCGTGCGGCTCGCCGCTGGTAGAGAGCTGCTCTCCGTCTCTTCTCCCTCGTGTGCGTCTCGGGGATCACGAAGAAGGCGACCAGGAGGGTGAGCAGCGCGATGCCAATCGACGCCACGAAGGGCGGGCCGTAACCGAACCTGTCGTAGAGCAGACCTCCCACGACCGGTCCGATGATGAAACCTGCCGATGTGCCGCCGCCGATGACCCCGATCCAGCGGGCGCGCTCACCCTCGGGTGCGATGTCCGCAACGAGTCCCATCGTCGCTGGTCCGAGCCCGGCGGTCAGCGCTCCGGCGAGACCCCGAGTGAGGATGAAGACCATCGAAGTGGCCGCCAGGTAGTAGCCGGTGAAAGCGGCCGCAAACACTGCAAATGAGCCGAGGATCAGCGGCCGTCTGCCAAAACGATCGGCCAGCGACCCCATGATCGGCGCCGCAATCACGCCAGCCAGCGAATAGGCCATCACACTGAGCGCCAGGACTTCCACGCTGTCGCCGAAATCGCCGATCTTGCGGGCGAAGAGGGGGAAGATCATGCCGTAGCTGGTCATTTGGAGCGCAGTGCACATTGCCAGCAGGAGGATGATGTTGCGGGCATGACGGGGGTCCGTGCCGGGCGTTGCCACCCGTGTTGCTTGCACAACTATCCCCATATGGGCGTGATGCTTTGGCCGGTTCACACCCTGGCTCCGATTTCCACAAGCAATGTGGCCAGATCCATATAGATGGTTTCACGCTGAATGAGTCCCGCACTCACGTCATAGATCGTCACCCCCCTAAACCGGATAGTTCTCCCCGTTGGATCGAGCTGTTCCTCAAAGACCGGGGGACCCAAGGGGCCGGTGTGCGTACCGGTGAAGATCCACTCCGTGACGACGACCCCCTCGGCGGCAATGGTGCGCTTCACCTCGTAGTCGACCTCACCAAAGGCGATGAACCAGGCCGGGAAGAACCCAGCGCTCTCTTCTGCAGTGACGGGCGGGTTTTCAAAGGCGTCGCCGTAGACCCAATCCACGACGTAGTCCTCTGCGTGCAGAGATCTCATCGCATCGATGTCTTGTGCCGCCATCGCTGCCACGAGCTCCGAAACAACCTCGAAGGCAGAGGGATGATCCGGTGCAGAGCTCACGAGCCAGCCGGGGTCACGAGTGCCCTGCGTCCGCCGACGGCGGCTTGAACTCGAAGCTCATACCCGCGTGCGAGGTCAGCCGATCCAACAACAGGTCTCCCATCGCTGCGGCTGGTGTCCAGGACCCACCCCCGACGGGGATCTCGTCCGCATCGTCAGCCAAGCAGAGCGCAGATTCGACGAGCATGCGGCTGGTGGAACCAGTTCCTGGATCCCCCTCCCCGCCGACCAGCGCCCGTACGGTCGTGCCATCGTTCATCTTGCCAATGAGAACGACCTTCCACTGGCCGGACTCGCGTGTCTCTTGATCGGGACCTTCCCCGGAGTCGGGCAACACGTACTTCTTGAGCAGAGACCGGGTCGGTGGACTCGCCACGGCCGAGAGGAACGCAACGTATCCCAACGCTTCAGCCTTCGCCTTGATTCGGCCGGACAGGCCGTCGGCGACCACTCGGGCTTCGTCGTAGCGGAACCCTTCGCCATATGGATAGTCGAGGAGTGCATTGGTCCGACGCACGATCTTGCTGTTCATCGGACCCATGAAGAACGGCTTCGTCCAGGCCCGGACGTCCCCGTCGTATTCGACCTTCGTCGACCTCATGTTCTCCGGCTCGTCTGGACCTTGACGGTGGCCTTCCGGAGCCAGGTAGTACGGCTCCGTCATGGCCCGTCCGATCGAGGGATCGTTCCGGCCGGCTTCAGTCCCGTGAAGAAGGCTGGCGGCGGTTCCGCCGCTGAACCCGCCTCGCATCTCGGTTACCCGCATCTTGACTCGTGAACACGGCTTCCCGTAGAGCTGCTCGGCACGCTGCTGCAGGAAGTACACACCCAAGTCCGAGGGGATGGAGTCCATGCCGCAGGCGTGCACAATCCGGGCGCCGGTCTCCGCCGCCTCGGCCTCGTGGGCGTCCATCATCTTCCGGATCCAGTGCGGCTCAGCCGCCAGGTCGCAGTAGTGAGTGCCGGCACGCACACAAGCACCCACGAGCTCGGAGCCATACATGGCGTACGGACCGACCGTTGAGCACACGACTCTTGTCCGAGCTGCCAATGCCTCCAGCGACGCCGCATCATGGCTGTCACCTGTGATGATCGGGATGTCAGCCGCGTTGGCACCCAGTTGGGCGCGCACCGCCTCGAGCTTTGACTGGTTGCGTCCACCAATCGCCCAGCGCAGTTCGCTCCCGGCGCGGGCCGCCAGCTTCTCCGCGGTAAGCCTCCCGGTGAAACCGGTGGCTCCCCAAACCACGACGTCAAACTCGCGATCACCTGTCATTGCTAGCCCCTCTGCTTCCTGTTCTCATCGTCTTCTTCCCTGTTCCCTCGTTCCTGCTGACACGGATCCTGATCACCTTCTCCGCCTTTGCGCACATAGTGCGGCGAGCAGCAAGGCCGCCCCGGCCAGGCCAACCGTCGGCCCTACCCACTTGAGGTCGCCGGGGCCTCCGGGTCCCGTCACGGCTTCGCCAAGCTCGATCTCGACCACCTCATAGCGGCGGTCAGGCTGCACCCCGAGGGATGCGATCTGCTCATCGCTCGCTGCGGTGAGATCCAGGCCGGGATGAGCGAGCTTGGCTGCAAAGCCAGAGCGAATCAGGACTTGTCGGACGAGGGCGATCCGTCGTTGCTCATCGGACACCATTTCGCCATGACCAGCCATCCTTCGGCCGTCGGGTAGCCACACCTCACACCGAGGATCCGACTGCAGGTTGAGCAGCCAATGAGTGGTGGCGCCGAATCCTGCGAGACACTGGACGGTGTTGCCTTCGAGGGCGAAGTTGAGCGGAGCCCGACGAAGTTGGCCCGACTTCCTGCCGGTTGTGGTCAGGACCATGATGTAGCCCACTGTTGGGTCCGCGAAATGCGATCCGAAACCCAACCGCCACATCAGTAGCATGCGACGGTTGATCCATCGAAAGAAACCACGTAGCTGGGCTTCGCGTGCTCTTGTGAGATCCATCAATCCTCCATTGCTGTCAAGGTCGGCGATGCGAGCCTCCGGGTGCCGACCAAGCGCTTGCCTACGATCCAGACCGACCCTGCAGTTCGCGTTGTATTCGCTCTTCGGTGATCTCCGCAGGCCGGATGTAGACGCTCGCTGCGTGGGCGATGACACCGATGCCCCACCCCAACATTGGCCATAGTGGCCAGGGGTACGTAGCGGAAGTCATCGCCCAAATGAGGAATAGGAATGCAATCACGGCGAGATAGATAGAAGCGTGAACCCAGAAACCACGCTTGGCTCGGATACGCCGAATAGCCCGTTGCCTTTGATCATCAGTCACTGGTCTCTCCTTCTCTCCGGCCGTTGCCATGGGTGGATCGTCTGAAACAGGAGGGGGGTTGCGCATCACCCTCGTTCCGAACCCCCCGGGGTGTTGCACCGGTGGTTGCGCTCATGTCCATCACGCTCTCCTCAGGTGGCGAGGGTGAGTTGGCGAATGATCTCTCCCCAATGCTTCAGGATGAGGAAGTGACCCTCCCCTGGGAGGACGGTCAATGATGCGTCGGGAATGGTGTGGCTGAGATAGCTGCCTGTGGCGATTGGGCTATTGATGTCGGCGTCGCCGTGCCACAGCGCCACCGGGATGGCGATGTCTTGCAGACGGAAACCCCAGGGGCGGGTCATGAGCTTCAGTTCCCACGCCGAACCGTCTGATCCTGCGCGGAACGACTCCACCATCGAGGCGAGCAGCATGTCGGTGGCTTTCCGATCGTCCAGTGCCTGCCGATCACAGGCAGGCATCGAGGCGAAGCGACGCCGGGAGGTTCCTTCCGGGTCCTTGGTAAACGTTCGCCCCATCAGTCTCATCAACTGTCGGTTCGCTGCCCAGGGCATTCGGCGTGCCATGGCGAGCGCCACCTTGTTGCCGCGGTCCATGCCCGCCGTCGCTGCGGGCCGGTCGTAGGGTCCGGCGCTGGAGATCAATCCCACTGCGGTGAGCCGTTCGGGAATGCGGGACGCTCAGGCCAGGGCGTAGGGGCCGCCAAATGACCATCCCGACACGGCAAACCCCTCGATTCCCAAATGATCTGCCAGTGCCGCGATGTCCTCCGGCCAATCCAGCAATGAGCGATCGGGTTGGAAGTCGGAAAGGCCGTGACCGGGTCGATCAATCGTCACCAGCCGCACTGCCGAGAGCACGTCCGGTTGCACCGGGCGCTCGAGCCGCGAACTACTCGACCCGTGAAAGTGGAACAGCGGGAAGCCTGACGCATCACCCCACTCGGCATAGCCGAGGGCACGTCCGCCTTCCAACCTGAGCGTCTGACTGGACTCCATCGTGCCCTCCCGGCGCTAGTGGGCGACCCCGCCCCGCTCGTCTCGCTCCATTCCGAACCAGTCATCGAGGGTGATGGCAGGCGCACCGTAGAGCTCGTTGGCGAGCGCGGGCTCGCCAAACTCGCCAACCGTGTCGAGATACCCGATCAGCTCAGCGACCTCCGCGAGCTCTGCGTTGCGGATCACCTTGGCCAGGAGCCGCGCCTGCCAGACCTTCAGGTGGATCACCCTCGCCTGCGGGTAGCAGGCGGCCGCGAAGCGATCCATCGCATCGCCGATCGTGATCCCTTCGGGGCCGTATACGAAGAGCCGCTGCCCGAGCGCCCGGTCGTCCTGATACGACGCAGCGACCATCCGCCCGAAATCGGCTGCTGCGAACCAATGCAACTGTGGCGGGTTCTTGCCATCCACCGAGAGCGCCCATCTGCCGCCACGAATGAAGTTCTGCAGCGTCTCCATTACCCAGGTGGGGCAGAAGATCGCATACGGTAGGCCGCTGTCCCGCACCAGCTGCTCGGTGCGCATCTTCACGTCGACCCTGTGAAACCAGCGCAGCTCTTCGCTCAGGGTGGTCGCCGAGACGTAGCCCAGGCGACCAAGGTTGCCCTCTGCTACCTCGATGACGTGGCTGGTGGCGGTGTACTCGGTGGCCGGCGTCAGGTTGATGTGCACGGCGTCGCACCCCGCCATCGCCGACCTGACATCATCGATGTCCGTCGCCGATCCCTGGGTGATTTCGACGGTTTCGCCGAACATCGCATGGGCCTTCTCGACGCTGCGGGTGAGGATCCGGACGGTATGGCCGTTCTGGGTGAGGCGTTCCGTTACCGGCTTGCCCAGCAGGCCGCTCGCACCAATGATCAGGATTCGATTGAACATCACTCGATCTTTCGATCTCTGAGGAACGGTGAAGCCACCTACGCCAAGCTCTCGACCCATTGGTCGAAGCCCTTGGCGGCTACCGGCCCGCGCGACTTGAACGACCCGGAGACGTCGGCTCCTTGGCTCTGCAGCTTCGCGGCCATCTTTCGGAGCATCCCGCCCACCGCCGTCTTGTAGGTGCAGAACACGGCGGTCGGCTTGCCATCGAGGTTGCTGAGGCCGCCGATGAAGTCCATCGTGGCCTCGGTGGCATGCTGGCGCACGAAGAACAGCCCCTTGCACCAGCTCCCGACACAGATCGCATCGGCTGCGCTCACGACTGCCGGATCTGCGTCCAGAACGGAGCCGACCGTGCATTGGTGCCCCGCCGCTCGGACCATTTCTGCCATTGCCTCGGCCGCTGCCTTGGTGGTCCCGGTCTCGCTGTCGAATACGATCGCTACGTTCATCAGTCCTTCTCCTTGTGATCGTCCGGTGCGACAGGTGGATCCAACTCGAATCGGAGCACCTCGATACCCAGACTGCGGAGCAGGTCGAGGGTGCTGTGCATCTGCGACTGATCGACTAGGCCACCGCTCAGCACCGTTCCGGCCGGGATAGCCTCCTGTTCGATATCGGTGAGGCCTAGATGGAAGTCCTCATCCAGTCGTCCGTGGACCCAGATACGGAATCGTCGATCGCCCTGCCGGCGATCACTGTGTTGTGGCTCCATAGTCCGGAGTATCTAGGCAACGAGGGTGGTGTGACATCCCCCGGCCGGCAGACCCCCCGGGGTGATCCATCAGCCGAGGTCGATGTCGTCGGCGACCTCCAACGCCGCGGATCGCGAGGTAACGCCGAGCTTGCGATAGATCGACTTGGTGTAGCTCTTGATCGTGTTGTGCGAGATGTAGAGCTCGCTAGCTATCTCGCGGAGGGATAGGTCACTTCGCAGCATTCGCAAGACTTCGAGCTCGCGATCGGTAAGCGGTTCGACGTGCACGGTCCCGGCCGTTTCCCGTTGTGGCCTGCGCAACGCCAGCCTGCGTTCTGCAGTAGCAACGAGGTCGATGACGCGTCCCCGTCCTCCGGGTCCGTCGATCAACGACCGCGCTTCGCGGACCAGTGCCCGCTTCTCGGCATAATCCGTACGGCATTCGGCCAGAGCCAGGCACCCGTACGCAACAAAGATCGGCTCCACCCATTCCCGGGCCATGCCCAGGCCGGTCCCGATGCTGGCGGCCGCTTCGTCACGCTCCCCACTTGCCAGAAGAGCCTTTCCGAGGGCGTAGTGAGCGAACATGCGATCCGGGTAGTTGACCCACTCGCTCAGTTCGGGAAGGGTGAGCGCATCGGTCGCAGTCTCTTGCGCCGCCTCCCAGTCTCCGACTTCAGCGTAGGCCAGCGCGAGTAAGGCAGTGGTTCCGCCATCCCTCACCGACCGGCGCCTGCGAGCCAAGGCGCCTTCGTGGAGAAGCGGAATGGCGTCGAGCGGCCCGGTGGCCCAGAAGGCGGCCATCCCGGCTGCCGCGCTCGCCTGCGCAAAGATGATCGAGTCCCTCGATCTCTCCTGATCAGCGATCGCCAGCAGAGCGGTCCGGGCATAATCCACATCACCGCCGGCGACTAGCGCACCAAACGCACGATGAAACTCCAGTGTTGTCTCCAAGGTGGGCAAGAGGTCGGCGGGGACAGCATCCAGCGCTGCCTCCGCCGCTTCTAGCCACTGTGAGCTCGAAGCGAAGTCACCCAAAGAGAGAGCTACGTTGAACCTCGCAACTGCAGTCATCGGGTAGGTACGGATTGCGTCGTCGGGAAGCACCTGGAACCACCGCCACACAAGCGACCAGTTCACATTCGTCCAGTCCCTGAGATAGCGGTCGATGAGTTGAGCGGTGAGCAGATAGTCCCCTGCGTCGGAGGCGTGATCGACGGCCGGTTCCAGAGCACCCGTCTGGGAGTACCACCGAGACGCGGCGAGATGCAGCGTTGGGATCATCTCTGGGTCGGTCTTGCGCAACTCATGGCGGAGCCAGTCGGCAAACAGGTGGTGGTAGCGATACCAGCGGCGTTGGTTGTCGAGGGGAATCAAGAACAGACCGCTTCGGTCGATGCGGTCCAGCATCGCCGCCCCGTCGTTGACGCCGGCAACCTCCTCGCACAGCGGGCCGGTCATCTGCTCGAGCACCGAGGTGCGCAGCAGGAAATCACGATCCGCTTCCGAGACCCTTCCGAGCGCTTCTCCCATGAGGTAATCGGCAACATTCCGGTCGTCCCCTGCGAACCGGACGACGAAACCGCTGGGGTCTTCCGCGCCCCGGAGCGACAGTCCGGCGAGATGCACGGCAGCCGGCCAGCCTTCTGTCCGGCGGCTGAGCAGTTCGACATCACGGTCGTCGAGATCGACGCCAAAACGATTCCGGAGTAGCTCTTCCGTTTCACTGGTTGAGAAGGCAAGGTCGCGCGCTCGGAGCTCCATGAGATCGCCCTTGGCTCGGAGGCGACCTAGCGGCAGCCGGGGATCGGCTCGGGTGGCGATGGCCAGCTGCACTCCCGGTGGGAGATGATCGATGAGGTATCCGACCGAGCTGTGGATAGCCGGCTCAGTGATCACGTGATAGTCGTCCAGCACCAACAGGAGAGGCTGATCGGACTCGGCCAGTTCGTTGAGCAACGATGGCACGACTTCTCTCATCGGATCGACATCCGCCCTGCGGAGCTCGTCGTCGGCGCCTGCGACGAGACCAGGACGGATCCTGCGGAGCGCAGCGATCACGTACAACCAGAACAACGGCCCAACGTCATCACCCTCCTCCAGTCGTAGGAAGGCGGTTCTTTGGCCGTTGCGCCTGGACAACCAGGCTGACAACAACGAGGTCTTGCCCCACCCCGCAGGTGCACTGATCAAGCAGACCCGCGAAGCACCGTCGGCCAACCGCTCGACCAACTCGGGCCGGAGAAGCAAGTCTGGTGCTAGTTCTGGCTGCACCAGCTTCACGGTGAGCAGCGGAGCTGAGACCTCCTTGCCTGCTTCGTCTGCCTCCGTCACGAGCGTCGTCTCCTATCGAACACTGCCGTCTCGGACCCTTGGTTACCCACTCCTGGGCTCCCGCGTTACTCCGACAAGTGTCCAAAGGACGCTCTCGGTTACCCCCCGGGTGGTCCTTCCTATGGGGGAGGGAGTACCACCCTCCGGTAGTCGAACATGCACTCAACCAGTCCTGAAAGAGAGGTTGAGTATGAAGCGCACCTTCCTTGTGGTCACCCTCATCGCCATGGTGCTTGCAGCCTGTGGCGACGATGACTCGAATGATACTGTGGCAGAGCCCGTCAGCATCCCGGACGCCCTCGAGACCGAAGGCCCCATCAGTGTCACCGGGTACCTATTCGTGCTTGACGACGGCAGGGTGGTCCTGGCTGAGCTGATCGCCGAATCGTTCCCACCCCAACCGGGCGGCGCCACGATCACCGTTGTCGGCCTCGACCTAGCTGATCTCGCTCTGGAGCAAGCGCCGGAGGGTTCTGAGCTCGCCACGACCCAATGGTCGAACGAACCGATCACGCTCACCGGCTCAATGGCTTCCGGGGTCCTCGAAGACGCCATGCTCGGTCAACAGCCGTAGTCTGGAGTTCGGCCGATCTCGCGACCCTCGCGAGATGAGGGGATCGTGTGACAGGGGCTCCTCGGAGGCAAGCATGAACCAACGTGAAGGCATAGACGTGACGCGGTTCGCTCCGGGGTTGGACCAGCTCCGCCACTATGACCGCTCCTGGCTCAGGCCTGACCTCCTTGGCGGGTTGACCGTGGGTGCGATGTTGATCCCGCAGTCGATGGCGTATGCCGAGCTTGCCGGCATGCCTCCGGAGACGGGCTTCTACGCCGTGCTACTCGCTCTCGTCGCTTATGCCATCGTCGGAAGTTCGCGGCACCTCGGTGTCGGCCCTGAGCCGGGGACGGCGATCCTCGCCGCCACTGCGGTGGGGGGCATGGCCGCCGGGGATCCGATCCGCTACGCGGCGCTGATGGCGGCTCTCGCCCTGGTCGTGGCCGCTGTGTGTTTGGTGGCCGGACTGTTCCGCCTGGGCTTTCTCGCCGACCTGCTCTCGAGACCCGTCCTCGTCGGCTACATCACTGGAATCGGCCTTACCTTGATCAGCAGCCAGATCGCCAAGGTGACCGGTATCCCAATCGAAGAGGACGGCTTCTTCAGCCGGTTCGCTGAGATGCTCACGATGCTGAACCGCATCGATCCTGCCACTATCGCGATGGGTACGGCCGCTCTGGCGCTGATCCTGGCGCTGCGACGCTGGCCGACGGTGCCCGGGGCGCTGATCGCCGTGGCACTAGCAACAGCCGTGACAGCGTTGTTCTCGCTGGCCGACCACGGCATTGCGGTCGTCGGCGACATCCCCGCCGGGCTACCGGCACTCGGCCTACCTGATATTGCGGGAAGCGACATGGTGGCGTTGATCCCAGCCGCACTCGGCATCGCGGTTGTCGGCTACTCCGACAACGTGCTGACCGCAAGATCGATCAGCGCCGAGCGAGGCTACCGCATCGACTCGAACCAGGAGCTTCTTGCCCTCGGGGCGAGCAATCTCATGAGCGGTGTATCCCAAGGATTCCCCATCTCTTCCAGCGCCAGCCGATCATTCGTGCCGGCCTCAATCGGCACCCATACCCAATTGACCAGCATCGTGGCCGCCGCATTTGTGACCGTCACACTCCTGTTCCTGCGACCGGTCCTCGCCAACTTTCCGCAGGCCGCCCTAGGCGCAGTCATCCTTGCGGCTGCCATCGCCATCATCGACGTCTCCGGATTCCGGGAGCTATGGCGATTGAGCCGGGCCGAGTTCCTACTGGCGATCGCTGCTGCACTCGGGGTCATGATCTTCGATGTGCTCACCGGGGTTCTCATCGCTGTTGCGTTGTCCGCCGCTGTAGCGCTATGGCGCATCGCCCGCCCCAGCGATGCCGTGCTCGGTGGTGCCTCAGAACTCGATGGCTGGGTAGCCGTTGACGACTTCCCCACTGCGCGCCCACTGCCGGGACTCCTGGTGTACCGCTTTGACGCGCCACTCTTCTTCGCCAACGCCGAGTGGTTCCGCCAACGGGTCGAGCAAGCGTTGGACATCAACCCCGGAATGGAGGAATGGATCGTCTTCGACTTCGACGGGATCGGCTCCGTCGACACCACCGCTGTGGCGATGCTGGAGGAGCTCCTCGCCGAGCTTCCAAGTCTCGGCATCCAGGTCGTCGGTATCGCCCGGGCCAACCACGACACAACCGATCGGCTCCAACGCGCCGGCCTCGTAGCGCCCGGCGGCGCAATCCAAACTTTCGCAACCATCAACCAAGCCGTCGCCGACTTCCAAGAACGGTGATTGCCGGTAGGCGTTGGCTGGGTAATGGCGCTGTGTACGTCTCGCCTAGGCTGAGGCTGAGGGGTGGCCTGAAGTCGCCTGCCGCAGGAGGAGGACGGAGTGGTTTCATTTCGGCCGGACAGACCGTCGACGTGGTCGCAGGCGCGGAGGCGTGGTCTGCTTGCTCGGCTGAGAAGAGCAGTGCGAGGCGAGGATGCCGGGAGCGAGCTGCTGGAGTTGGACGAGGTACAGCGCCGCCTGGCCGCCTATCAAGAGTCGTATCAAGGAGTGCAGAGCATTCCGGTGGCTCAGATCGTGGGAACGGTGGATCGTTCGGGAGTCTTCGACCGGGATTTTCTTCCGAGTGCCGAATGGATACGGCCCCGATGGCAGCAGGTGGAACAGGCCTTTCCGGCCGGTGGGTTCCCGGCCATCAGCGTCTACCAGGTGGGCGATGCGTACTTCGTGTCTGACGGACATCACCGGGTGGCCATCGCCCGCCAGCGAGGCGTCGAGTTCATCGACGCTGAGATCAGGGAAATCCAAACTCCCTACGATCTTCCGGCCGATGTTGATGTGGCGGATCTGATTCACATGGAGCAAGCCCGTATCTTCATGGAGTACAGCCAGTTGGCGAGAGCAAGGCCGGAGGCGGTGATCGAGTTCTCTCGTCCCGAGAGCTACGGGGCACTGCTTCGGCACATGATGGCGTTCGGCTTCATTCGGATGCAGGAGGAGGGGCGCTTGATGCGTCCGGTGGAGATTTCAGCGGATTGGTACGACAACCAATACCTACCTGCGCTGACCGACATCCACGAGGAAGGGGTGCACGAGGCCTTCCCGTGGGCTACCGATGGAGATCTGTTCCTCGGGAATCTCGAGAAGCGCTTCAGTATGTTCTGGAGCAAGGGGGAAGGGCCCCCACCGGTCAGTCAAGTCGCTCGCGAGACAATTGCTACCGAGCATCCCAAGAAGCCGAGCCATCGACAGATGCGCAGGATTGCGCGACAAAGAACTCTTCCCTTCCGCAAGCGGCGAGCAGATGACGGCGGCCGTTAATCGGCCCCCGATAGCCACAACCGCGCTTCTACAGCCCCGATCGTTGTGAAGGCTGTACCACAGGTGGTGGGCGTTCAAACCCACAGCGTTGGGGCAAGACTGGAATCTACGACCGCCCGCCGGCGCTGACCGCATGTGATGTGCCCGCACCGGACCGAAGTTTGGACCAGGACTCGGCCGCGGGGCCCGCAGACAGCCACATCAGCGCGGTAACGATCACTGCCGAGGTCAGGCACCAGGCGCAAGTCGCGCCGATGACGAACGGTTCGAGGAACGTCAAATAGATCGAGAGAAGCACGCCGCCGAGGGCGCCCGCAAACAACCCGACCCGAGCCCAATCCGAAGCCGGGGGCTGATCGGTGCGGGCTACCAGCCAAGCACCGACCACCACGACGTACCCGATGAGCCCAAGTACGCCGATGGGAATCAGCCCGAACAGCTCGGCGTACTCGCTCTGCTGTACGGCGTTGCAGTCACCTACGGGGCCGCAGACTGCCTCGGTGTCACTCGTCTCGACGTAGCTCAGGTAGGCCGCTACTCCGATACCAATCAGCGCAAGGATCGGAACGGCAACACTCGGGCGACCGTCACTGCTGCCACGGCGCCACAGTGCAGCGACCCCGACCAGGCTTGCCAGCATCCCGACAAGCACGATCACCGCAAGCGTGTTGCCCACCGGATCTCTGCCGAACCGGTCTGCCACCGAGTCGTCGCCCGTCGGGAGCACCACCTCACCAGTAGTAGTAGTAGTAGTCACCTCGTCATCGGGCACCGTGGTGGTCGTTGTGTCGAGGGGTGCGGTCGTAGCGGTGGCCGCCGCTTCCACTCCCGGGAACGATGGCCAGTCGATACCGGCTCCGGCGAGTCCGTCTGCGATCAGACGGGGGAGAGCTTCGGGGATATCGGCCGATCCGATGAAGACCTCGTCGGCGATGACCATCCGGGGAACCCCATTGTTTTCGATGTCGTAGCGGTCGGTGGCAGCTTCGAACAGGAGGCTTCCCTCCTCGATGCTCACGTCGACCAACAAGAACTGCAACGTCCCGTTATCGAGCAGAAAGAACGGTGGTCCAACCTCTTCCAGCGCGGTGTCGTAGTAGACGTCCCATTGCCCGCCGTTCTCAGCAAAGAGAGGGGGAAGTACGTTCTGGATGACGTACTCACAGTGGCCGCAGGTTGGTGAGAAGAAGAGGACGGCTTTGACCGACGGGTCTTCAGCCTCCTGGGCACCCGCCGCAGGTGTTACGAGCAAGAATGTCGCCAAGGCCGTAGCGATTGCGACCAACAGCGAGATGAAGCGACGAACCATTGCAGAGTTATGTTCGCAGCATTTCCGTTCTACGTGACAATCCGTTGGCGCCACCTGTGGTAGCTAATGCTGCTCGATGGTGCGGGTCCACGACCAGGGCTGGGAATAGTCGCAATGCCGTAGCGGGTTGTGGTTCGAGTGGATGGGAGAGGACTGACAGACACGGCGAACCTGCTGGTTGAGAACGCCCGTCCCAGTCCCGGGTCGATACTGGTGTCGCTTGTACCAAGCGCAGCGTTTCTTGCCGCCAACCACTGGTGGGGCCTCGTTGCCGGGATGGTGGCGGCCTCGATTGTCTCGTTGGGAGCCATCATCGTGCGCAGGGCGCGGGGACGACAGATTGGTGTCCTGCTTCCCATCTCCCTGGCGTATGTCGTGTTGCGCGGGGTGGCCGGTGTCCTCACCGAATCCGAGACAGTCTTCTTTGGGTTCGGTATCGCTACCGGTGCATTGGTGGCTCTTGCGGTGGGCGCCACGGCCTTCACCAGGACGCCGGTTGCGGCCCATCTGCTCCCGCTGGTGGTCCGCTATCGCTACCTCACTCCGCAGCACATCATCTATCGACGGATAGCCGCACAGATCACACTGGGATGGGCGGCCGCGGAACTGGCGATAACGGCCTGGGAAGCGTGGCACCTCAGCCAAGCATCGGCAGCCGAGTTCGTGGTGGCACGCTCGCTAGTCGCCTGGCCGGTCATGTTCGTCATCATCTTCTTCCTCATCTTCTACGTCCGTTTCCGGCTCGACCGCTACGAACACCATCTGGCAAGGCAGGCCGGCGCCGCCTGATCGAATGATCCGTTGATGCCGCTCTGAATAACTTCGGCCGTCGTGCGTAAGTAGGGTTATGACCAGTACGATCAGCGCACTAATGAGCAAAGAGATCCTGCATACGGATCGTGCCCTGCTGGCGTCGGTGCGGGACGGTAATCGCAAGGCTCGCGAGGCCCTGGCGCGCAAAGTCGGCAACTCGGCCTATGTCTTTGCGCTGCAGCTGACCGGCGGCTCCGAGACGGCCCGCGACATTGCTCAAGACAGCGTTTTGCGGTTCTTTCAACACCTCGATCGCTTCGACGCCGACCGTCCGTTAGAGCCGTGGCTGTATCAAATCGTGCGCAACCGGGTGCGCGATCTCAGCCGGCGCGATCGTCTCCGTCGCCACCAGTCGCTGGATGCTTGGCTGGAGCACGGGCGACCCGAGGCTGCGGATCCGCTGGCAGATCCTGCGGCGGATGCCGAAAGAAGCGAACTGCGCCAACGGGTGTGGCAGGCGATCTCCCAGCTGTCGGAAGCACATCGCGAGATCATCGTGCTCCGGGACTACCACGACTTCTCGTATCGGGAGATAGCAGGGGTGCTGTCCATCCCGCAGGGCACAGTGATGTCACGGCTGCATGCAGCCCGGAAGAGCCTGCGCGAGATCATCGTCTCCGCAGGAGAGTCCTTCCCCGATCAGCCGCCCACCAGGAGGGGCGACCGATGACTAACACACAACACGAATTCAACGAAGCGCTGCTGTCCGGATACCTCGACGGCGAGCTGACTCAGGGCGACCGGCAACGGGTCAGACTGCATCTCGAGGGCTGTGTCGAATGCAGCAGCGTGATAGACGAGCTCCGCAACCTCAGGGAGGCCACCATGAACACAGAGTTTCAAGTGCCGGAAGACACCCAGTGGGACGAGACCCCGCGCGGTCCGGTGTCGCGGTTGCTCCACAACGTCGGCTGGCTCACCTACGGCCTCTGGTTCGTCGGTGTCGTCGCCTATGTCTTGTGGCAGGTCAACACCGATTCGGAATCGGTTCAGTGGGAAGCCCTGCTCGGCTTTGGGCTGCTGCTGGGTTTTGTTCTGATCGTTCTCTCGGCGCTGGTTGACCGACTGCAAACACGGAAGAACGATCCATATAGGAAGGTCAAGAAATGATTGTTACGACAAGTGAAAACGTTGCCGGCCACCGCATCACCAAGACGTTGGGTCTGGTTCGCGGCAACACGATCCGAGCCCGCCACGTAGGTCGTGACATCAAGGCTATGGGGAGAAACATCGTTGGCGGCGAGATCTCCGAGTACACCAAGCTCCTCGCTGAAGCTCGTGAGCAAGCTCTCGATCGTATGCTCGAAGAGGCGAATGGGCTCGGCGCCAATGCGATCGTTACGACACGGTTTGCGACTTCGATGGTCACGAGCGGTGGCGCCGAACTACTGGCCTTTGGCACGGCGGTTATCGTCGAGCCCGAGTAGGACATCGGGGACAGGAGAGACGGAATGGAAGGCGCAGCCGTTTTGGTAGGCGGGATCCTGCTCCAGTTTGTGGCTGCGTTCCAGGTGGGTCTGGCGTTCGGTGCGCCGTGGGGAGAGCATGCCTACGGCGGTCGCGCCACGACCACCGACGGCCGGTTGTCACCCGGCTATCGGGTGATGAGTGCCGTCGCGGTCCCAATTCTGCTGTTCGCAGCGTGGATCGTCCTCGCCAGAGCCGACCTGGTCTCCGGCGGGGACGATTGGGTCAACGTCGCCATCTGGTTCGTGTTCGGCTATCTGGTACTCAATACCGTTACCAACCTCGCCTCGAGCAGCAAGATCGAGCGTTACCTGCTGGGCACGGTCACTGCAGTGTGTGCCGTGGGCACGCTGATTGTCGCCACGGGTCCCTGACACCTCGCCGTCCTTCAATCGCTGGCTTGAATCAGAAAGCAAAGACAACCGAGCCATGACAACTCTCGTTACCGGAGCAAGCGGCTTCATCGGCAGCCACCTTGTGAGTTCTCTCGCTGCCAGAGGTGAAGAAGTTCGAGTTCTCGCTCGTCCCTCGAGCGATCTCGGTTCCTTGGCAGGTCTCGGCGTGGCAGTTGTGAGAGGGGATCTGTCCGACCCCAAATCGCTGCGCGAAGCGGCTGCAGATGTGAGGGTCATCTACCACTGCGCAGCCTTGGCATCCGACTGGGGCCCGTGGGCCGACTTTGTGAGAGCCAACGTCGGCGGCGTTGCCAGTCTGCTCGATGCCGCCGTCGCTGCAGGTACGGTCGAGCGATTCGTCCATGTCAGCACAACTGATGTCTACGGGTATCCGCGACGGGTCCCCGAGGAATCCGGCCCACGCCGGGATGTTGGCCTGGCGTACAACAGATCCAAGATTCTGGGTGAGCTTCTGGTCGAGGAATGCCACCGCCGCACCGGCTTACCAACGACGATTGTGCGGCCGGTGACGGTCTTCGGGGAGCGCAGTCAACCTTTTGCGGTCGAGATCGGTCGGCTGCTGCTTGCAGGACAAATGCCCCTCATCGGCGGTGGCACGGTCCGTGCCGGCCTGATCTATGTCGCGGACCTAGTCGACGCAATGATCACCGCCGCAATTGCCCCGCAAGCGGTCGGGCAGGCCTACAACCTGCGCGATCCCGAAGACATGACCTGGCGGCAGTTCATCGTTGGGTATGCAGACGGCCTCGGGATTTCCCGGCGGCTACGAACCGTTCCGGAGCCGTTGGCCGTTGCGGGCGCCCACATCATGGAGCGGACCTACAGAGCAATGGGTCGCAAGGAGCGGCCGTTGCTGACCCATCTTGCCGTCAAGGTCATGACGCGGGATCAGGGATACCCGATCTCGAGGGCGCAACGCGATCTCGGATTTGCTCCCCGAGTCGGACTGGAAGGAGGACAGCAGCGAACTATCGAATGGCTGCTATCTCCCGAAGGCCAGGCGGCGATTGCTGCGGAGGATCCGCCAGGCGGGTGAATCAGGCGGAACGGGAGCTTCCCGACACAGAACGGTGGGCTCCCGAGGGAGCCCACCGTCATAGCTAGTCGATTGCGTTCGTCAGCTGGTCTGCTCGGCAAATGCCTCCTCAGCCTCGATCGCCGGCTGGTAGCCGCGCAGTGCGCTGAGCTTCTGGGCGATGACCGCCAGCAGGATGCCGTACACGGCCTTGGACGCAATGTCGGCGAAGCTGTAGATCAGGTTGCGGGCGATAACCCCTTCAACCGTGGCGCTGATTTGAGGCATCAGGTACGCCAGCGGGTAGATGGTCCACGACACGATGAACAGGATCCAGACCGCCGAGAACAGCCGCTTGATGCTTTCGTTGGGTGCATTCTCTTTGGCCTCGTTGAGGGTCTGCCATGCAACGTAGAGGAGCCACAGGTAGAACACGGTGCTGACCGCGCCCCAGCCCCAGAAGGCAGCCCCACCCTCGATCTCGTCGAACTGGCCGATGTAGCCGGTCCAGATCATGCCGAGGCCGGCGACGACGAACGAAGCCCACCGCCGGCGGAAAGCGAGTCCGGTGATACCAGCGACGATCAGCAGCTGGGTGAGCAGGACAGGTACGTCGATACTCCAGTTCATGTAGCGGAAGCCGTTGGAGAAGAGAGCCCCAGTCGACTCGTACAGCGACCCGTTCCATGCGAACGCGTTGTTCCAGCGGAGTGCCAGGAGACCCAGCTCGATCACCGCCGACACCATGACCACGCCGGTCAGGTACGAGGTGAGGCGATACCGGGGTGCGATGCTGCTTGCGGTCGCAAGTGAGTACACAAGGACCGCGGCGAACACAGCAGCCACGAGGGTGAAGACCCCCAGCACGATCTCAAATTGCGTCGCCGTGTACGCAAATTCGTTCTCGAATGACATGATTGTTCCTTTCAAACCCGACGGCGGTACGCCGGGTGGATTGCTTGAAGTCGAAGCGGTGAGGCGAAAGACGCCGTACGTCTTCTATACGTGGCAGCGATGGTTGGCGGATGCGGGTAGCCGAGGAATTCTGCTACCCGGAAACGATTGCCTCGGGCGACCCAATCACTAGGCGGCTTGGAAGCCGTCTGGGAGGTCGGTGGAGAGCAGTGATACGTGCCAGCGCGCCTCTTTCCAGCCCTGCTCCGTGCGCTTCCAGACGATGGTTGCCACACAGTCGAAGTTGGCGATCAATTCGCCCATGCCGAGACTCTGCCGGAATTCAACGACGCTAAACCCCATGTCGGCGGTTGCGATCGCCTGGTAGTCGAGGATCTCGCTGTCCGTGCTGGCCGCAGCTGCGTCCAACTCGGAGAACAAGCGATGGAACCAAGCCTCCCATTCGGCCCGGGTCCTGATCATCACGCTGCCACCGCTCTGGTCCAGATCGACGATGCCGAAGTCGTCGTCGCACAGTTCGGCAAGGGAATCGAAATCGTGGTCGCGTACGGAGCGAAGTAGCTCGACCGTCTCTGCGAAGAAGGGGTCTTTTGCCCAATCAGATTGGTGAGCAGAATCGAGCCAGCTAGTAGTGGTGGTGGTCGTCATGAAGGAATCTCCGGGCATCCGTTTGGTTTCTGGGAAGGGTTCGGAGTCAGCTCGACGCTCGGATGCCACAGCATCCCCGTAGGCGGGCGGAGCGTGGAGATTCCTGCCATTGAGTCCCCGGAGAACTAGGCCTGGTGTTCTACGCTGCACCGCGATGCAGCGGGATCGCAACGACCGGCGGGCACGAGTCCGCCACATCATCTTCGACCACGACACACCGCAATCGCGCGGCTTCGACATCGGTCTGATGGCGCTGATCGTCTTCAGCGTTGTCTTAGTGATGCTGGAGACCGTCGAAGAGATCGATGCCCGCTACGGCACGGTGCTACTGGTGCTCGAGTGGATCGTCACCATCTTGTTCACCATCGAGTACGCCGCCCGGCTGTGGACGGCCGACAACAAGGTCCGCTACGCCAGGAGCTTCTTTGGCATCGTGGATCTCATGGCGATCCTGCCGGTATACCTCAGCCTGTTCCTGCCCGGAGCACAGTCGCTGCTGGTAATCCGCTCACTGCGTCTGCTCCGGGTGTTTCGCGTATTCAAGATGGCGCGCTGGCTCAGTGAGGCCAACTACCTGGTTCGAGCGATCAAGGCAAGCTCCCGCAAGATCATCGTCTTCCTGGTGGTGGTCATCCTCATCAACGTGATTGTCGGCTCGACCATGTACTTGATCGAGGGCCCCGAGAACGGGTTCGACTCGATGTTCCGCGGGCTCTACTGGTCGATTGTCACGATGAGCACGGTGGGCTTTGGTGACGTCACTCCGTCCACGCCGCTGGGCCAGGTGCTGGCGGCAATCCTGATGATCACCGGCTACAGCATCATTGCAGTGCCGACGGGCATCGTGTCCGCCGAGGTCGCCGTCGCCGGTCAGCGGGAGAAGTCGTGCCCGGGTTGCGGCTCTGCGGTCCATTCTGTGGCCGCCCGCTTCTGCGATGCCTGCGGAACCGAGTTGCCGTAACCGCCTGTCCAACGTTGGCTAGCCGTGCCGAACCCTTGGAGCATGCGTCGTTAACATTGCCCGTCGCCAGACAAGGGAGTCAACTTGGGTCGGGAAGGCAGCCTCCGCCGCCGGCTGCCCGCTGGTGTCATCGACAGTGGATTCGCCTCATTGGCCGGATTCGCGGTTGCGTTGACCGCTGTCAGCTTGTTTGGCGACGCCGATCGTGGTGTTTACGCCATCTTTTTCACAGCCTTTGTCGCCGGCGCGTTGCTCGTCAACGAGTTGATCTTCACCCCGGCCGAGGTGGAGGCCGTGGCGCATCCCGTTCCCGAGCGCCTCTCGCTCCTCGGCCAGAGCCTCCGGCTGGGCATTGGACCTGCGGTCGTGGGCTCTCTCGCGGCGCCGATTGCGGTCCTGGTGACGGCTGGATATGCGTCGGGAGATGTGACGCTCGGACTGGCCGTGACTTCGGCGGCGGCAATCGTGGTGTCTCCGATGCAGGATCACAGCCGGCGCATGCTTCACATCGCCGAGGTGTCGTGGGGTGCCGCCGCCGTCTCTACGGTTCAGCTGGTGTCGGTCGCGGCCGCCCTTGGGTTGGGCATCGCCGTTGACGTTCCCGTTCCTTGGCTCCCGTTCGGCGCTCTCGCCTTCGCCAACGTCGTTTCCCTCACGTTTGCGGCGCTCTTGGCGCGGACGAAGATCGACCAGCGTACCGACACCGTGATGGGTTTTCGCCAGTTGACGACGACCGGCGTTTGGTTCGTTGTAAACGCTGCGCCGGCGGCGTTGTGGTTTGTCATCTCGACGATCGTCGCAGCGCTGGCCGGTCCGGAAGCGCTCGGCTTCGCCGAGTCGGCGCGGGTAATCGCGCAACCAATCATGGTCTTCGCAGGCGGTCTTGCTGCGGTTCTTGCACCGCGCGCGATGCGCGCCGCAATGGATTCCGATCTCGGACAGGCGCGCAGGGAGCGGAAGATGTATCTCATCGCCATGGCGCTCTTCGGCGCGGGTTACGCCGCAATTGCAGGATGGGATTGGGTTGGCAACCCAATGGCCTACCTGGTGCCCTCGGCCTATACCGTCGCCGGGCTTGCCGCCTTCACGATCCTCGCCAATCTGGTTACAACTGCGTCCTTCCTCCAGGGTGACGAACTCGCAGGCGCCGGGCGGGTACGCATCCTGGCCGGCATCTCCTGGTTCAGCGGAGTGCTGGGTCTGTTGGCAAGCCTCACGGCATCGGTCACCGAAGCTTTTGCCCGGCCCCTCGCAGGTCTGGTAGCTGCCGCGACTCGCTACGCAGCCCAGACGCGGGCGCTTGCCTCAGCCTACGTAGTTACGCCTGCTCACGATTCAGAGCCGGCAGATCGCGAGTGACTTCCCTTACGTTCCGTCAGCGTGGCCTGCCAGATGCTGCTCGATCACCTGAACGGCAACGTTGTCCCGCTTGTAGGCGTCGTACTCCAACCGCATCTGGTCGATCCTGGCTTGTATCGGTCGGCTACCGAGGACATGCTCGATATGTCTTTCCATCTCG
>JASJEG010000048.1 GCA_030064765.1 Acidimicrobiia bacterium
GATGAAGCAGTGCTCGGCAAACCCGTTGACGAATCCCATGCTGTCGAGATGCTCCTCTCGCTGGCGGGCAACACCCATGTGGTCTACACGGGCTTTGCGCTCGTGGTCGCGGGCGCTGCCGACGAGGAGATCGGAATCGAGGCGGCCCGGGTGACCATGCGACCCGTTTCGGCCGCAGAGGCAAGGGCTTACGCAGCGACGGGTGAACCCCTCGACAAGGCCGGCGCCTACGCTCTGCAGGGCAGGGGAGCCGGGTTTGTTGAGACCGTGGACGGGCTCCGCTCGACGGTGATCGGGCTTCCGCTGGAGCGGATCGTCGACTTGTTGATTCGCAACGGCGTCGTCCCAACGCGCGTGTGAAGAAGGGACCGGTGATGCGATTCGAGTTGGATGAAGAGCACCAAGCCTTCCGCAAGGTAGTACGCGAGTTTGCCGAAGCAGAGATCGCTCCGCACGCTGCTGCGTGGGACGAGGCCGCGGTCTTCCCCACTGATGCGGTTCGCAAGATGGGTGACCTCGGACTGTTTGCCTTGCCCTTCCCTGAAGAAGCTGGCGGCATGGGCGGTGATTTCACATCGCTCTGCGTGGCCATCGAAGAGGTCGGACGTGTCGATCAATCGCTCGGCATCACGCTGGAGGCTGCAGTTGGGCTGGGCATTAACCCGATCTACACCTTCGGCACCCAGCACCAAAAGGAAACCCACCTTCCGGACCTCCTTGCCGGACGAGCGCTTGCCGGATTCGGTCTGACTGAACCCGAAGCCGGATCGGACGCAGGAGCGACTCGGACGAAGGCCGAGCTCGATGGCGAGGAGTGGGTGATCAACGGGTCAAAGGCCTTTATCACCAACGCAGGGACCGAGCTGACTTCGCTTGTCACCGTCACCGCCCGCACCGGCGAAGGGCAGATATCGACCATCATCGTCCCTGCCGGCACCGCAGGGTTCACCGTCGAACCCCCGTATCGCAAGATGGGATGGCACGCGTCGGACACCCGGGGCCTGGTCTTTGAGGACTGCCGGGTCCCCAAGGCCAACCTGCTTGGCGAGCGAGGCCGCGGCCTTCAGCAGTTCCTGGCCATCCTCGATGACGGCCGGATAGCCATCGCCGCATTGGCAGTCGGGCTCAGTCAGGCATGTTTGGAACTGTCGGTCGACTATGCAGCGACCCGGCGGACTTTCGGCCGCCCAATCGGGGCGAATCAAGGCGTGGCCTTCCAGGTTGCCGATCTGCAGGTGATGGTCGACGCAAGCCGAATGCTCACGTATCGAGCAGCCGCTCTGCGGGACGCCGGAAGGCCGATCCGGCAAGCAGCTGCCGTCGCCAAGCTCTACGCCACGGAGGCCGCCGTCTCGGCGACTCGAATCGCCACCCAGATCCATGGCGGTGCCGGCTTCATGGAGAGCTCGCAAGTCGCCCGGCTCTACCGTGATGCCAAAGTCCTCGAGATCGGGGAGGGCACCTCAGAGATCCAGCGCTTGGTCATCAGCCGCGAACTCGGCCTCCCTGTGCTCTAGCCCCGAGAAATCTGCTCGCTCCCTCGCTATGGTTGGCGCCCGAGACGGCGACCAGGGAGGAGACTGGTGATTCTCGGTTCGTTAGTGGTCGGCCTGGCTGAGGCCGCGACCACGAGCGACGGTTCCATAGACACGTTCGTCGTCGTCACCGGGTTGTTCGGCGGCCTGGCCCTGTTTCTCATGGGTATGGACCGGATGACTTCCTCGCTGCGAGTGATCGCCGGCGACAAGATGCGGACCGTGTTGGGTCGCTTGACCGCCAACCGATTCGCTGCGGCGGGGACGGGTGCGGGCGTCACTGCAATCATCCAGTCATCCTCTGTCACCACGGTGCTAGTAGTCGGCTTCATCAGCGCCGGTCTGATGACGCTCCAGCAGTCGGTCGGCGTGATCATGGGCGCAAACGTGGGCACAACGATCACGGCGCAGATCATCGCCTTCAACGTCTCCCGCTACGCATTGGGCCTAGTAGGACTCGGCTGGGTGATCCGCTACATCTCCAAGAACGAGCAGCGCCGCGCCCAGGGATCCCTCGTTCTCGGGCTGGGACTCGTGTTCTTCGGCATGTCGGTGATGGGCGACGCCATGCGGCCATTGAGCCAGTACGAACCCTTCCAGGACTGGATGGCCGGCATGTCGAACCCACTTTCCGGGATCATCGCCGGAGCGCTCTTCACAGCAGTGGTGCAGTCATCCTCGGCCACGACCGGCGTAGTGCTCGCACTTGCATTTGAGGGGCTCATAACCATCGAGGCCGGCATTGCTCTCATCCTCGGGGCCAATGTTGGAACCAGCGTCACCGCACAGCTTGCAGCAATCGGGAAGCCAACCGATGCCCAACGGGCAGCCTGGGTTCACACTGTGTTCAACGTCCTCGGGGTGCTCATCTGGGTACCGCTCATCGGAGTGCTCGCAGGCTGGGTCGAGAGCATTGGAGGTGGCCTGGCCCGCCAGATAGCCAACGCGCATACGATATTCAACGTCGCCAATACGCTGATCTTCATCGGGTTCACGCGGCAGCTCGCCGATCTCGTGACGCGAATTGTCCCCGACAAACCAGAGCCGCCGGCGGTCATGCCCAAGTACCTGGATCTTGGTCTCATCAGAACCCCCTCGCTGGCGCTGGATCGCGCCCGCCTCGAGCTGCTCCGGCTATCGCAGCGGGTGAGGGAAATGCTCGGCGAGTCGATTCCGGCAGTCCTCAGTGGAACGAACTCAGACCTGATAACCATCGAGGCGATGGATGAGGGAGTCGATTCGCTGTATGCCTCGATCGTGGGCTACCTCGGCCAGCTCAGCAAGCAAGAGCTTGGGTCAAAAGACTCAGACGAGCTGTTCCAGCTGATGGAGGCGACCAACAACCTCGAGGCAATCGGCGATATCGTGGAAACCAATCTCGTTCAGCTGGGGCTATCGCGCATCGAAAACGAGCTCACGATAAGTGCCAAGACCCAGAAGCTGATTGAGAGGTTCCACGTTCAAATCATGGACGCCTATGAGCTTGCGATGCTCGCCGTAACTCAGAAGAACGAGGATGCCGCCAATCGCTGTGCGGCTATGAAGTCGACGATCAACACAATGGCCCGCAAGGCCGACGCGCACGAGGCCGGCCGGCTGGTCGTCGACGAGCCGAGCCGCATTGCCAACTACGCCTTCGAGACCGACGTCATCCTGCACCTCAAGCGGGTCTACTGGTTCACGCGCCGCACGGCTCGGGTGGCGGTACCGGTGGCGGAGCGCACCGACGCCTAACCGGAGAGCTTGGTGCTCTCGGCAGCCGGAGGCCTGAAGAAGATGGCAAGCTGCACTGCGGCCGCGACGAGAGCAGCGGCGATGAGAAGCGCCCCGACACCACCAGACATAGTCGAGTCGAGTCCAATGACGTGATCGAGCGACGCCGTTCCCGGGCCAGCAACGGCCAGCACGATTCCGTTCATCGCCAGCGTCGCCACGTACTCCCAGCCTTCTCCCGGCCTGAATATGAAGAAGCCGTTCTTGCGATGCACAGACCAGAAGGCGACCGCCATGACGGCAACGAGCCCCGCCGCGGCGGGAGCGGTCAGGAGACCGATCACCAACGCTACGCCTACCGCAAGCTCGCTCACCGTAGAGGCAAGCCACTGCAGCTCCGGTTTCTGGAAGCCGATCGAGCCGAACCACGCGGTAGTGCGCTGCCGGCCGCGAGCGTGGTTGACACCGTGGGCAAGAATCACCAGCCCGGTCCCGAGTCTCAGAATCAGTAGAGCCCAGTCGATCTGATCCATTGGTCACCTCTTGTTCCTTGTGCGCATTGATGTTGCGCAGCCACACTGCGCAGGCTTCCCAATGAGAAGTGTCGCACCTACGTCAAACGGCAACTTCGCTGGCAGCCCCATGAGACGACGCTACAGAACGCCCGCCCTTCTCCACCAAGCGGACGATCCCGGATACGGCCACCGGATCGAACTGGGTTCCGGCGTAGCGAGTCAGCTCCTCGAGCGCATACCCAACCGACATTGCGGGCTGGTAGGGACGGACACTGGTCATCGCATCAAAGGCATCCGCGACTTGGAGCACCCGGGCCTCGATAGGTATCTCCGAAGTCGAGAGCCTCGAGGGGTAACCGGTTCCGTCGTACCGTTCATGGTGGGTCAGCACTACGCGAGCGACCTCGGAAGCAACGTGGCGACGCACCAGTTCGAATCCGATCCGGGGATGGCGCCGCAGTTCAACCCACTCGCCGGCCGTTGGGGGACCGGGCTTGTCGAGGATCTCTTTGGCTACGAATAGCTTCCCAATATCGTGGAGGCGTGCCGATGCCTCGATCCGGTCCAATTCGGCCCTAGTCATTCGCAGCTCGACACCAACCCGGCGAGCAAGACGCGCAGTGCGCAGGCCATGCTCAGCGAGTTCGGGATCGGTACCCGCGAGTACCCGCATCAGTCGATCCACCCGGTTCCTTCTAGAGCGTCACACCAGTGTGAGCGTGACACTGGATTCGCGGAATGGGCCGCCAGTATCAATTACGCACCTGTAACTCGAGCACTCGTCTCGAGCTTCCAAGAGCCGGTCGCCAGTGGGGAAAGCGGCCACCCGACTGATCCGGAGGCTGGCTGGCCGTGTTCCCCGCCGTTACTGTCCGGGTCCATGCAGCGCAAGATCCGAAATGCAACGGTTGGCGACCTTGGCGCCATCAACGACATCTACAACAGTTACATCGTCGACAAGCCCACT
The DNA here is from genome assembly GCA_030064765.1 of Acidimicrobiia bacterium. Taxonomy (GTDB): domain Bacteria; phylum Actinomycetota; class Acidimicrobiia; order Spongiisociales; family UBA5794; genus JAAETI01. The sequence goes on from JASJEG010000048.1 coordinate 4,731, forward strand.
TCGTTCGACACCGAACCGTGGACCATGAACGAGCGCACCGCCTGGTACGCGAAGTACCGACCCCCGTCACGCTATGACCTTGTCGTACTCGACTTGGATGGAGAGGTCAGGGGCTTCGCCTCGTCTAGTCCTTTCCGTTCGAAAGCTGCCTACGACTCGTCGGTGGAAACAACCGTTGTCCTTGACGAGTCGGTGATAGGACGCGGTTTCGGCAGGCTGCTTCTCGAGGAAGTGATCAGCAGACTCGAGTCGCAACCGGATCTGCATCGTGCCTACGCCTTGATAGCCCTGCCAAACGAGCCATCGGTTCGTCTCCACCTGGAGTTGGGCTATCGCAGTGTTGGGGTGCTCGACGAGGTCGGCTACAAGCTCGGCGGGTACCACTCCGTCCAGATCCTGGAGCTGGCGCTCTAGCTCATCTCGCCGACATTGCCTCTGCAACCCGCTGGACGGGAACTCCTCACGAGGCCTGGCTATGTGAGCTCTACGAAATCTTCGAGCTGAGCCATTGTGGGCAAACCGTCGAGAACACCAAGCTTCGTAACGCAATAGGCGCCTGCCTGGCACGCCAGTTCGATGGCCGTACCAAGCTCCAGGCCGCGACTCAATCCGACCGCCAGCCCGGCATTGAAGGCATCTCCGGCTCCGGTCGAGTCGATAGCGTCGACGAGTAGAGACGGGTAGTTGGTGCTGCCGCTGCGATCAACGTGAATCGCACCCTTGCTACCGACCGTTGCGACTACCTCACCAACCCCCAGCGAAACCAATCGATCGGCAGCCGCCACCACATCACTTGTGGTTGCGGTGGGGAGCCCGGTGAGCATCGCCAGCTCGGTTTCGTTCGGGGTGGCGATGTCGACAAGCTGAAGCAGCTCGTCGGGCAGCGGGGCGGCTGGGGCTGGGTTGAGAACTACCGTTGCCCCCGCTTCCTTGGCGTGACGGGCTGCGGCGGTGACTGTTGCCACCGGGATCTCCAGCTGGGCAAGCAGTATGTCGCCCGGTCCCATACCGAGCGCCGCAACATCCGGAGGATGCAGATCGGCGCTCGCACCGGGCGTTACCGAGATCATGTTTCGCCCGGAATCATCGACGAATATCAGAGCGACTTGGTTGTCGGCATCTGACTCCTTGGCGAGCGGAGACAGTAGGCCTTCCAGCTCGAGGAAGGAACGAGCCTGACGACCCAGGTCACCGCGACCGGTCTTCGTGGCGAAACGGACTTCAGCGCCCAAGCGCCCAACGCCAGCGGCTTGATTGAAGCCCTTGCCACCCGGTCCAATGTGTAGCGGTTGCGTAGCCAGCACGGTCTCGCCCACTTGCGGGAGGCGGGCGGCCACTGCAACGAAATCGATACCAATGCTTCCAACAACAACGATTGACATGCGGGCGATATTACTGCCGGCGGCACTGGTCGCAGCTTGGGTGTTGGTGCCCTTGCTGGTTGGTGGCTAGGTTCGGCGCACGCAGTCGACCCACAAGACGGGTCAGGAAGCGAGGATGCCGGTGGTCTTGCTGCTTGCTGTTGCTTCTTCCTTCTCACTCGGGGTAGCCGACTACCTATCGGGAGTGACGCTGCGCATCGATGAAAGGCCGGACGCTGCCCTCACATACACGGCTCTGGCAACTGCGCTGGGAGCCGCCGTTGCGGTGCTCGCTCTTCCCTTCGTCACCCCGGACTCATTCACGTCGCGCGACGGATGGTGGGCAGTGGCAGCCGGTTGCTGCCTGGGCGTCGCTCTGCCGTTGCTCATGGTGGGCATATCACGCGGCCCAATAGCCATCGTCGCGCCAGTGATTGGGCTGGCGGCGCTCGCAGTTCCCGCGATCCTCGGCCCACTGCTTGGCGATGAGCTGTCGGCGCTAGAGGTTGCGGGCTTGTTGCTCGCCTTCCCAGCAGCCGCCCTGGTGGCTGTTTCACCGGCGCAACCCCGCGCCAACGCTCTGCCCGTCGCTCAGGCGTTCGGCATCGCGGTCACCTCAGGAGGGTTCCTCGGAGGCGCTGCAATTTGTTACGGCCGGACCGCGCCTGCCAGCGGGATCGGTCCGGGGATCGTATCTCAGTTGACGGCGGCCGCGCTGCTTGTCGGCGTTGCGCTTGTCTGGGGGCGCTGGCTGCGCCCGACAGTCCAGGCCTCACGACCAGCTGCGGGCTTTGGTGCGTTGTCCGGGATTGCCACGGTTCTCAGTGTGCTGGCATACCAACGTGGCTCGGTCGCGATAGTCGCCGCAGTCCTCGGCCTCGCTCCTGGGCCAACGATCCTGCTGGCCAGGTTCCTCGATCATGAGCCGATCAATCCGGCGCAGCTCGTCGGGTTCGCCTTCGGGTTCGGTGCCGTTGTCCTCTTTGCTCTCGGCTAGCGCTCCTGCCCGAGGTACTCGCCGGCACCGATGTCGATCATGAGCCGATTGCTCTGCGGGGCTAGCGGACATGACCACTCATTGCTGTGGACACAACTCGGGTGGTAGGCGAAATTGAAGTCGAGGATGAGCCGTCCTTCTCTCGATCCCAGATCGGCGCCTTTCACGGTGTCGAGGAGGTAGCGACCCCCTCCATAGGTCGCAGTCCCGCTGGTGGAATCGGTAAAGGGCAAGAACAACCCGCCGCCGTAGGCGCTCAACCAGAACAAGGTGAGTGTGTCATCGATCCCCAATCCGGTGAGAAGAACGCGGCCTATCGGCAGAAACGCCGTATTCCCGTCGCCACTGTGGGCTATCGGCAATGGCTGCCCAGCAACCGGCTCGACCTTCGCTTCGGTGCGGTAGTAGGGGTCGTAGTGGAAGTACGCTAAGCCCGCGAACTCGCTCCTGGTGGCTTGCGGGATCGGGCTCTGGGGGTGGGTTCGGAACAGCTCGTCACGGTCTGCCCGCCACTTGTTCCACGACGTTTCGCTACAACCGGCGTCACGAACCCGTGCGTAGATCTCGGCCACGCGCCTCCGGTAATCGGCCAATTGGATCGCGGCTGAGGACTCCATCGAGACAACCATACAGACGGAGCGCGGGTGCGGAAATCAGGTGATGACGGACCGTTCAGAGGGGTAGTGCCTGTGACGCTCCGATTCAACGATACGGGCAATCCGGCCAACAGAGCTGTGCAGATCTAGGTAGCTGGTATAGAGCGGTGCCATACCGAATCGGATGTTGTCCGGCTCCCGGAAGTCGGGAATCACCTTGCCATCCTCGACCATTGCCTGGACGATGGGCCACCCTTCAGGATGGCGCAGTGATACATGTGAGCCACGTCGGGCCGGGTCCAGCGGCGATGCGAGAGCGAATCCGAGCGGCGTCAGTCGGCGCTGCGCCAACTCTATGAAGTAGCTCGAGAGTCCGAGCGACTTCTTGCGGATCGAGTCGATTCCCGCCTCGATCGTCATGCGCACACCGGGTTCGGTGGCCGCCAAAGAGAGAATGGGCATAGTCCCCGTCTGAAAGCTGTGGATGGAAGGTGCTGCGGTGTAATCGAGCTCGAAAGCGAAAGGATTGGCGTGACCCCACCATCCGGTCACGGGGTTGGCGACCTCGCCGGCCACAGCTTCGCTCACGTAGAGAAACGCCGGTGACCCGGGTCCGCCGTTCAGGTATTTGTAGGTGCACCCGACGGCCAAGTCGGCATTGCATCCCTGCAAGTCAATGGGTACTGCTCCCACGGAGTGGCTGAGATCCCAGAGCACCAATGCTCCTACGTCGTGGGCTGCGGCCGTGAGCCGCTCCATGTCGTAGAGATAACCGCTCTTGAAAAGGACGTGTGACAGGGTGAGCAACGCCGTGTCATCATCCAGCGCTGCGATGATCGAGTCGACAGGCCCGTTGATTCCGTCCGAGCCTACGGTTTCAACCGAGCATCCGGCTAAGCGGGCAGCACTGTCCGTTATGTAGTTGTCGGTCGGGAAGTTGAGATCGTCCGTGATGACCCGGCTCCGTTCGGGACGCGCCTGAAGCGCACCCAATGTCAGCTTGAAGAGCACGATCGAGGTCGAATCCGCCACAATCACGCGTGCAGGATCGGCCCCAATCAGTTCGGCGATGAGCCCCCCGATTCGATCTGCCTGCGTCCACCACTTCTCCGGCCAGGAGCGGATGAGGCGACCCGCCCACTCCTCGGCAAGAAGGTCATTGATCCGCGCCGCCGTCGCCCGCGGTGGCCGACCCAGCGAGTTCCCATCGAGGTAGATGAGATCGGGCTCACCTTCGACGAAGGCTGCGGCATAGTCGGCCAGCGGGTCGGCCTGATCGAGCTGCGCCGCAGCTTCGTACCCTTCGTCCCCCGGGAATGGGCCGAGTTCTACTGGATCGATCATGCCGCCGAGCCTAGATAAGCCAGATCTCGGTCTGACGCCCGTCGAGGAACGCGATGTTTTGCCCGTCGAAGAACGCTTCCTCCTCGAGCATGAAGCGAACCACCTGCCCATCCCACTCGGTGACTGGGGTCGTCGCCGACAACTCGATGGAATAGGCAGTGTCGGGATGTACCGGATAATCGCCGCCACCGGCTACACCGCCCTGCTGGTCCCAGAGTCCAATGGTCGGTCCGGCGGCGTGTCCGTGCAGCCCAATCGGGTGGGTGTAGATGGCAGCATCGAGGCCTTCTTCAGCGCAGTGTCGCAGCGTTGCGGCAAGGATCTCGTTGCCCGTGCGTCCGGTCTGGAACTCGGCGAGAAGCAGATCCTGCACTCGGTTGGCCGCTGCCAGGCCCGCCTGCAGTCCCGCTGGAGCATCCGACTCGCCTTCCTCGAGCACGTAGCCGTGTTGCTGCTGATCGGTGTGGAGATCCAAGTAGACGATGCCGAAGTCAATGTGGACGAGGTCTCCCGGATCTATGGTTGCGCCTGCCGGGCGGGACACGAACGACTCGGGGGCCGGCCCGTCTAGCTGCCGCTGCACGGAGACCGTCGGATGGAACCAGGTCCCATAGCCCGCGTCGGCGACGGTCTGTCGCAGCCACCACTCAACGTCTTCGGTAGTAGTAACCCCGGCCTCGATCACCTCGGGGGACAACGCTCGCCGCAGGATGGTGTGGGCGCGCCGGCACACCTCTGGATAGAGCTCCATCTCTTCGGGTGTGCGGGTTTCCAGCCAGCCGAGAGCAAGCTCGTGCCGGAGTACGATGCGTTGCTGCAAGTGGGCGGGAAGCGCCTCGAGTAGCGCGGCGTGATCGGAAGCGGCGAGCCCGTCGGCGAGAGCGAACGTTGCGGAGAGGTTGAGCGCAATTCGCTGTGGATCTGCCTCCTCCAAGTACTCGGCAACCCGGCGCCACTGGTCGGGTTGCTCCTCAGCCAACCAACCGGGCGGGAAGGCTTCGCCAACCGCATAGCGTGCGATGGCGATTCGCTCTCGACCGAAGTCGGTGAAGACCAGGATGGTGCGGCGTCGTGCGTTTAGCCATGTGGCCGGCAGCATCGTGGCGACGACTGGATCCTCGTTGTACTCCCGGGCGACAAGCACCCAACAGTCGATGCCGGCGCGCTCCATGATCTTCGGGACAACCGTGTTGAGCCTCGTCCCCAGCAGTTTGTCGTGGATCCTGCCGCGCTCGCGCAGTGTGAGTGAATGTGTCATAGGGCGAACCTAGCCGCATCCATTGGCGGCGCGCACCACTGGCGCCTTTAACGTGACCCCATGCAGCGCCCAGGAACCAATGCTCGACGCACGGGACGTGTCTTGCTGTGGGTAGGCGTCATCGGACTAGTCGCGCTTGTCTTTGGTGGCGCACTGCTGACAGGTGCGGAATCTGGGTGCATTGCGGCCGGCGATTGCTCTTGCGAGGCGCTGGACGGGGGATTGGTGTCTCAGGGGACCAATACTCTCACCAGCCTCGCCTTCGTTGCGGCTGGGCTTGCGGTGGTTGCGGTAGGCCCAGCCGGAAGGCGAGCACCCTTCACCGCTACTCGGACAGGTTTGTACGGCGCAACTCTGCTGCTGACCGGGGCCGGATCGATCGCCTTCCACGGAACTGTCACCGAGTTTGCCGGCTGGGCCGACCTGCTCGGAGCGAGCGCCATCCCGGTGTTTGCGATAGTCCATCGAACGAGTCAGCAGGACGAGGCCCTAGTGCGGCGCTACCTCGTATCACTGGGCGTGACCGGCCTGGCGCTCTGGCTAGTCGGAACCGCAAATGGGCGCTACGTGTTGACGGTGTTGGTAGGCAGCGCTGTAGTCGCCGAGATCCGGTCGATCATGAGGCGCCGCGATCAGGACGCGCGCTACGGAAGGCGCTGGCCGGCGGGCGTCGCCCTTGTGTTTGGGGCCGGCCTGGGGGCCTGGTATCTGGGTCGGGATTCCTCGTCGTTGTGTCAACCTGAGAGCGCGTGGCAGTGGCACGGAATCTGGCACCTTGCGGCGGCACTGGCACTCTTTGCACTGTTTCTTCACTGGAGAAGTGAGGACGCAAGCACGGTCTCGTCGGGGAGGGCGTAGGCGCCGAGGCGAGCCACCAGCCACTCGGTACATTCATCGTCCTGCCATAGGCGGACCTTGCGATGTGCGAAGTACCCGGCCGTGCACTCGCTCATCCCCTGCGAGCAGGGGCATTGTGGGGCATAGGGCCGAGACGGTCCCGGTACTGTTGGCTCTGGATGAAATCGATATCACAAGACGAACGGCGCCGCCGCTTAGGCCAGCGGCACTTCCTCGCAGCGCCGGCGGAGGACGCAGTGGCCGTATCTGCCGGATTGGCTGGGCTCCACAGCAGCGACCCGGTAACGGTGTTTCTGAGTTGCCGAGCCCGTGTGAACGCCTTCGTGGTTCAGGATCTCGAGGCAGCGCTCTATGACGACCGCATGCTGCTCCGCATGCTGGGTATGCGACGAACGCTGTTCGTGGTACCGCCGGACCTGGCGGCCGCGATGAACGTGGCTTGCACCCGCGACTATGTGGGCTCGCAGCGCCGGCGCCTCATCCGGTACTTGGAGGACGAACGTGTCACTGTCGATGGGGACGCCTGGCTCAGTGACGTCGAGGCCCGAACCCTGGCCGCGCTCCGAGAGAAAGGCATGGCGACCGCGACGGAGTTGCGCAAAGTCGTTCCGGAGCTTCAGACAAAGCTCGCATTCGGTCAAGGGAAGAAGTGGGGCGGCCAGGTGGGCGTGTCGACCCGGGTGTTGTTCCTACTGGCGACGACGAACCACATCGTGCGGGCCCGCCCGAGAGGATCGTGGATATCGAGCCAGTATCGCTGGGCTCCGCTCGACCAGTGGATTCCCGACGGCCTAGCGGATTACAGCGTCGAGCAAGCGCAGCAGCACCTCACCGAACGCTGGCTGTGGGCTTTTGGTCCGGGAACACTGCAGGATCTGAAGTGGTGGACCGGGTGGGGCGTTGCCAAGACCCGTCGGGCTCTGGAGGCCGTTGGCGCAACGGCGGTTGCCCTGGAAGGAGGCACAACCGGGTACATGCATCCAGGTGATCACCGAGACGGCGAGGCACGAACCGACAACTGGGTGGCGCTACTTCCCAGCCTGGATCCGACCGTCATGGGATGGAAGGAACGTAGTTGGTACGTCTCAGACGAGGCGGCTCGGGAACTCTTTGACCGCAACGGCAACGCCGGGGCCACCATCTGGGCGGACGGAAGGGTCGTCGGCGGCTGGGCACAGGCGCCCGATGGCACCATCCGGACGGAGCTGCTCGAGCCACTAGACAACCCGCTCCTAAATGCAATCGCTAGTGAGGCCCATCAGCTCGAAGAATGGTTCGGGGAAACACGCATTACGCCCCGATTCCGAACGCCGCTGGAGAAGAGACTGCTCGGCTGACTTCGAGAAAGGCTTCGGGTAGCGCTCGGCCCCTCATTACCCTCTGGTCCATGCGCCACAAGCTTCGCCGTACATGGGTAACTATCGCAGTCATCGTTGGCATGGCAGTGCCCGGCAGCATCGCACTTGGCGAGCTCCCGCCGGGGGGAACCTTCCTCGATGACGACAACAGCCAGCATCAAGGCTCAATCGAAGCGATCGCGGCACTTGGCATCACCCGCGGCTGCAACCCGCCGGTCAACGATCTCTTCTGCCCCAAGGATTCCGTGACGCGAGCCCAGATGGCTGCCTTCTTGGTTCGAGCCCTCGACCTACCTCCTACTACCCAAGCGCCGTTCGTCGACATCGACGGTGTCTTCGTAGATGACATCAACCGGCTCGCAGCATCCGGGATTACCCGCGGCTGCAACCCTCCGGTCAACAATCGCTACTGCCCCGATCGGTCCGTCACCCGGGCCCAAATGGCCGCCTTTCTCGTGCGCGCCCTCGGTCTCCCGGCTACCACAACCTCTCCATTCACTGACAGCGCCGGCGTGTTCGAGGATGACATCAACCGCCTCGCCGCAGCCGGCATAACCGTTGGCTGCAACCCGCCGGCCAATGATCGCTTCTGTCCCGACTCACAGGTCACGCGCGAACAGATGGCAACCTTTCTCACCCGGGGCTTGGGTCTCACTCCACTCATCCCGCCACCCCGTCCCGGCCCACCCACCGGCAACCCGGATGGCAATGCTCCGGTCCCGGCCGACGGCCAGGCAGAGGACACGTCGAATCCCGACATAGTCATCGGCAACGGCACCCCGCAGAGTTGCACTGCGGCGGCGGTCGTTGACGCGGTGGCCCAGGGAGGGATCATCGTGTTCGACTGCGGCCCGGATCCGGTAACGATAGAGATGACGGAACCAGCGAAGGTCTTCAATGACACCGGCCCCGAGATCGTCCTGGATGGAAGAGGCAAGGTGACATTGAGCGGTCGCGGCCAGAACCGGATCCTCTACATGAACACGTGCGACCGCGACCAAGTGTGGACGACGTCGCACTGCCAGAACCAGGACCACCCCCGGTTGACGGTGCAGAACCTGACGTTCATCGACGGCAACTCGAAGGGAGAGGAATACGACGGCGGAGGCGCCATCTGGGTCCGTGGCGGACGCTTCAAGATCGTCAACTCCCGCTTCTTCAACAACGTCTGCGACGACACAGGACCCGATGTGGGTGGTGCCGCAGTACGGGTCTTCAGCCAGTACCAGGGCCTGCCTGTGTACGTCGTCAACAGCACCTTCGGTGGGGGAGTCGGCTACGGCAACGTCTGCTCCAATGGTGGCGGTCTGAGCAGCATCGGCGTGTCCTACACGGTCATCAACAGCCTGTTCACTCACAACCGGGCGATCGGTAATGGTGCCAACCCGGCACGGGGTGGCACACCTGGGGGTGGCAGTGGCGGGGCGATCTACAACGACGGCAACTTCTTCACCCTCAAAGTCATCGACACGGTCATCGAAGACAACCATGCCAACGAGGGAGGCGGCGCCATCTTTTTCGTGAGCAACGACCGTAGCGGGTCATTGCGGATCGAAGACTCGACGTTGCGCCGCAATCCAAGCGACGGGTTCGAAACCCGAGGCTATCCCGGCATCTTCTTCCTCGGCAGTTCGATCGACGTGATCAACTCGACGCTCGAACCGTAGGCGTCAGCGCGGTTCGAGGATCACGACGGGGATGGTCCGCTCGGTGCCCGCGTCGTATTCGGCGAAGAACGGGTAGTCGGCTTTCTGCTTCGTCCAGATCGCATCTCGCTCTTCGCCTGTGGCCACTCGCGCACTCACGGGAAGACGTTCCGTTCCCAGCTCGATCTCGACGTCCGGGTTGGCGAGGACGTTGTGATACCAGGCGGGATGACTGGGAGCCCCGCCCTTGGAACCGAAGATCGCGTAGCCACCAGCGACGCTCTGGTACATGAGTGGATGGAGCCGCGCCTGACCGCTCTTGGCGCCGATGGTATGAAGTAGCAGGAGTGGTCGGTCGGTAAAGACGCCGCCGACAACACCACCGTTGGCGCGGAATTCCTCGATTATCTGCTTGTTCCAGTCGGACATTGGTAACCCTTGTGTGCGTGCTGACGACAACGATAGGGAGCCTGGTCTATTCCCGCTCGGCAACAGCGCGGCTTGCGATGAAGGCTCCGGCCAACACTATGCCGACACCAGCGATGGCTAACGGAGCCACGGTCTCATCTCGGAAGACCACACCGAGAATGATGGCCACTACGGGGATCAGGTAGGTCGTGGTCGACATGCGAGGTGCGCCGGCGCGTCCGGCGAGGGTCGCCGCCAGTGAACGCGCCACGCCGGTGCCGATCACGCCGAGGATCACTACTGCAATTACCGCGCTCGAGGTGAACTCGGATTCGGATATCGTTGCCACGCCGAGGGGAAACAGCAACACCGATGAGCCGATGAGCGCCCAGAGTGTGACCGCGGGGCCGCCGTAGCGTTGTTGCAGCGGGACCAGCAGATTGCCGCTGATGCCGTATCCCAGGGTGGCGAGAAGAACCAGGCCGACCCCCATCGGCGTCGCGTCTGCTCCGCGCAGCGACGGCCAGGTCATGAGCAGGATTCCCAGGAACCCGAGACCAATGCCGATCGTCTGGGGCCGGCCCGGCAGCCTGCGCAGCATCACGGCAGCAATGGCCAAGCTGAGGATGGGGACTCCACTGGTGATCATTCCGGCTACTGCCGAATCCAGCTCGGTCTCCGCAATCGCATACAAGAGGGCAGGGGCGGCGTTTCCGAGCAGAGCTACTGCGGCCACCCGACCCCAATCGGGTCGGGCGATGGTGCGGCGGGCTGCGGGGAAAGCAGCCAACGCAACCGCGCCGAGCGCAACTCTCCCGAAGGCGACGACACCGGGAGATAGGTCGTCTACCCCGAGCGCTATCCAGAGAAAGGCGGATCCCCAGATGAGCCCAATGACAAGAGTCAGGCCCCATTCGGTGGGACCGTAGGCTCCGGTCCGTGAACCTACGTTGGTCAGCGGCTGGCTCATTTGTGGAGGTACTCCCGGCTTTGCCGCAACGACGGTAGCGTGTCACGGAGTCCGACCGAGGAGGACGTGCCATGCAACCCGAGGATCGTCGATTCCTGGACGAGGCGGTCGCACAAGCCAGGACTGGCCTCGCCGAAGGCGGCATCCCCATTGGGGCTGCGCTGGTCGCGGATGGGAGGGTGCTCGGGGCCGGCCGTAATCGACGCATTCAATTGGGTTCCCCCATCCGGCACGGCGAGACCGATGCGCTCGAGATAGCCGGCAGGCAAACCGCTGCCATCTACCGACGTTCCACCATGTACACCACGCTGTCGCCGTGCGACATGTGCACCGGCGCAATCCTCCTCTACGGGATCCCGCGAGTGGTGATCGGCGAGAACCTCACCTTCATGGGCGCCGAAGATCTTCTGCAGGATCGCGGGGTCGAGGTCCAGGTCATTGGCGACGCCGAGTGCATCGCCATGATGGAGGAGTTCATCGCCGCAAACCCGACTCTGTGGAACGAGGACATCGGGGTATGAGGGAGCCCCCGAGACGTCTCGGGGGCTCACTGCTCAGCGTGTTGCCTATCTCAACGCGCCTCGATCTCCAGGGCTAGGACAAAGAACTGCGTGAGATCTGGGCTGAACTTGGCAAAGTTGTCGTCGCTAACGATGACAATGTGCGACGGCCGTCAGCGAGCTTCCCAGACGATTCCCACCTCCGAATCTACCTGAGGGCAAAGGCGGCTGATTCTCAGCCATCAAGGTCAGAGAGGCAGACTCCGATGACATCCCATGAGGCGATTCCGCATCTCTTGTGCCGTCATTGCAATAGTGGCCACATCATGCGGCGGCAGCGCGTCGAACTGTGCGGAGTACGCCGCCGCCGTTGAGCAGAAACTGGCCGAGGCCGCCAGCGCCGAGGAAGTCTTCGAGTGGCTCGAAGAGACTTCGGAAGAGGCAGCGCGCTTGATACAACAGTCCGGTGCTGATGGTGAAGCCTGCGCCGGCGCCATTCTCGAGGCGATGTTCACAGCCGGCGCTTTGGAGCTCGAAGCGGAGCTCGAGTCGCTCTTCAGCGAGTAGTCAGCGCATCTCCGGCGGCAACTCGCCGATGTACGGCAGGGTGCGGTAGCGCTCCGCGTAGTCGAGACCGTAGCCCACTACCCAGACATCGGGAATGGTGAACCCGAGGAAGTCCAGGTCTACCTCCTCCTCCGTCCGGTCGGGTTTGTGAAGCAAGGTGCACGTCTTCACTGAAGCCGGATCGTGGGCTCCAAAGAGACGCTTCAGGTAGGCCAAGGTGTGTCCGGTGTCGACGATGTCCTCCACTAGCAGGACGTGCTCATCGTCAATGGGTTGGCGCACATCCATGATGAGCCGCACCGGATCTGCGACCTCGCTCTCTTTGGCGCCGTAGCTAGATACGGCGATGAACTCGACACGGTGCGGAATCGTGAGGCGGCGCGCCAGATCCGACAGGAAGATGAAACTCCCCTTGAGCACTCCGATGAGAACCAGGCTCCCGGCATCCGCATAGGTTTGATCGATCTGGGCAGCCAGTTCATCGACCCGAGCGTCTATCTGATCTTGTGACAGCAATACAGGTGGTGCATCCATACCCCCGACGGTAGCGCATCGCTCGATCGGCTTCTCGACGCGTCCAACGCCCCAAGAGAGCAGTGTCCACAACACCTCCCGAGCTTTCCTGAGTCAGGGTACGGCTACCACCGCTCGCTCAATCCGCCAACCGAACCGCCGTCAGCTGCGCCTCGCGCACCCACATCGGTCGAGGGCGCCGCTCATCGACAACCAAATACAAGGTGCCGGCCGGCACATGGTCTGGGTCCTCGACGGTCTCCGGCTGCACCCACCATCCAAGAGCAATCACTCTGCCTTCGATCGGGCCGTAGCCATCGTCGGGTTGAGCAGTGGTTGTCACGTTCAGGTCCTGAGCAACAGGTATGGCGAAATCGGCGTGATGCTCCATGATGCGGAAGCCTCCAGTAGCTGGACTACAGCTCCGCCAATCGTGGCACTATCTGATCGGCAACCGCTGTGGTGAAGCCGACAGGGTCCGGGCCCAGCGGCATGACCATAACTCCCTCGATCCCCGCTGCGGCAAAGCCTGCCATCTCAGAGACGAAACCTTCGTAGTCAGCTCCGAGAAGCGATGCTCCCGAGTACAACATCGTCTTGCGAATGGAGCCGTAGTCGGTGCCCTCGGAGACGCAGTGACCTCGCAACACCTGCAGCTTGTGAGTGGCTTCCTCGGGAGAGTTGACAAACAGGTTGCAGGCGTCCCCGTACTTGGCAACGAGACGCAGCGTCTTCTTCTCGCCTGAGCCGCCGATCATGATTGGCGGGTGCGGCTTGGAGACCGGTTGCGGGGAGTTGAGCGTTTCCGCCAGCTGGTAGTGCTTGCCCTCATATGCGCCCGTATCCTCGGACCACATCTGCAGGCAGATCTGCAGCGTTTCTTCGAGCCGCTCGAACCGCTCTGCCATCGCTGGGTAGGGCACTCCAAGCCCGACGTGCTCGCGCTCGTACCAAGCCGCACCGATCCCCAATTCGCCGCGACCTTGCGACAGGACGTCGAGCGTGGAGACGATCTTGGCGAGGACGCCGGGATGGCGATAGGTGACACCGGTGACCAGCAGGCCGAGCCGAACGCGTTCCGTCACGGCCGCAAGGTAGCCAAGCGTTGTGTAACCCTCGAGCATCGGCTCGGATGCATCAAACCACTGATCCATCTGGAAGAAGTGGTCCATGACAGAAAGAGAAGCCAGGCCTCCCTGGTCTGCGACCGTCGCAACTTCCTCGAGTGTTGCGGCGATACCGTCGGGCCCATCAGGCCAACTGAAACTCGCTACATGAAGTCCTACTTGCACCAGATACTCCCTAATTCAGCTGTGACCAGCCTAAGCGGCCGCCGGATTGCAGATAGCGGCGCTATCGCGACCTGTACCTGTCCGCTTCTTCCACCGCATCGGCAATGTGGTCGACGTAACGGGCAATTGCGTGATCGGAGAAGTGATCTACCTTGCCCTTCTTGAGACCCTGCGCAAACCC
>JASJEG010000222.1 GCA_030064765.1 Acidimicrobiia bacterium
ATTCGCGAAGTCCACGACCGCTGGATCAGTCGCTACACCTCGCCCGTAGTAGGAGGGTTGAGCAGACTGAAGCAACAACTGGAGGGAGAGAAGATGACAACACCAAGCCATGTGTATCAGACCTACATCCGTTGCGACCCAACCGCCGTCTGGGACGCGATCGTCAACGGCGACCAGACCGTGCAGTACTACTACGGAACTCGCGTCGAGTCCGACTTCACTGAGGCTGCCCCGATCCGTTACCTATCCCCCGACGGCTCCGTAGTGGCGGACGGGATCATCATCGCTGTAGATGAGCCGCGCCGCCTCGAACTCATGTTCCACGCCCGCTGGGATCAGGAACTCTCCGAAGAAGGCCCGGTACGCATGGTGTGGATCATTGATGAGGCCAATGGGCTCACCAGTGTCACCGTCGAGTCATACATGGAACCGGAGTCGAAGACGTACGACGACTTCAGCGGCGGTATCCCGTACATCGTCGCCGGCCTGAAGACGCTGCTAGAGACCGGCGAGCCGCTGAGCTCCGGCTGAGTCGATGGACAACTCAACCACGGAGCGATGAAACATCGGCTCCGTACCCGTGAGCAGCTCGAAGGCGGCTGCTAGATCCGCCTCCGCTTGGCTCCCGCAATCGCCGACTGATGTCGGAATCGGAGCCGGTCGGAGCATGAGACCCCAGGCAATGATCTCGGCGGCCTGTTCTTCGCCTCGCTGATTCCAAGACAAGCCACGGTCGCTCCAGGCCTGTAATCCGCGCAGACTGAGAAACTCATTCCTGGCCCCGTCATCGATGGGCCCGAAGCGGTCCCACACGTGAGCAAGCTCGTGGAGGAGATTGCGACGCGATCTCGCCTGATCAGACTCGCACTCGTGGATGACGATTGAGTCGCCCGAAATGCGGAGCACTCCTTCCCGCATCCCGCAGGATTCGTAGTCGTCGTGGAAAACGATCGTCAGCGAGGGCAGCTCGAGCCCTGCTGCACCAAAGCGATCGAGCGCCCACGCAGCGTCTTCGGCCTGGCGAGGTGTAGCTCCTACGACCTCGACCATCCGAGGGACGTCAATCCCGGCATTCTGAGGTGATTGGGCATTGCGTCGATCGGCACCGGACGGCCACCAGGGCTGGCCGAGCGCAGCGGAGAGAGCAATGACCAGGAGTAAGGCAAACGTTGCACGGTTCTTGGAGTCCACCCCCCGACGGTGCGGCAGGGTGCTTGGCTAACGCTTAGGGGTTGATTTGCGGAGGATTAGCGCCGCCACGTTGGCGGAAAAATACACTCACCGCACCAGACGAGGATCTCGCCAGCTCGGACGAGGTCTACCGCGCCGAGGCTGACCTGATCTGCAGACCGGTGACGCTCAGATCGATCACCAACGAGCAATCCTCGGGCCCCGGACAGCTCAAGGAACACGACCCGGCGGATTCGCAGCTGTCGATCGGCTCGTGCCTGGGCACCTCCGGAGCGAGTTGACCGCTCGCTCGTAGCGCATCGAGCATCGCGGACACTTCGCCCGGGGTAACCCCCAGACGAAGCGCCAACTCGATCCCGGTGATCGGCCCTTTCGACTCCCTGATGGCGCTGAGCAGCGCGGTCAGCTTCATCCCAGACCCAGCAGTCTGCCGCCCTGGAAGACGATCATCGCACCGGCCCAGGCGATCAGGAACTGGCCGATGACGCTCACCCACATCCACTTGGTTCCAAACTCATGCCGGAAAGCACCAACTGCCGCCATGCACGGCGTGTACAACAGCACGAATACCATGAAGGCCAGTGCAGCCAACGAGCCGTACCCACCGCTGCTTTGTTCAAAGGAATCCCGTACCGCCGTTTGCAGCGCCGTATCGCCCTCGTCCTCTAGGTCAACGAAGTCGAGCCCGACCACGCCGGGAATCGCCTTGAAGGTATCGAGGGTTGCATCGACGAAGCTGCTGCCGATCTCGGAGAGATCTTCGACAAAGCCGGGATCGCCCGCGGCCTCATCTCCGCCGTCGACCGCATAGAGCTGCGCCATCGTCGACACGACAACCTCTTTGGCCACAAACCCGGAGAGCAAGGCGCCGGACTGCTCCCACTCGCCGAAGCCGGCCGGTTCGAGCACCGGGGCGAATCCCTCGGCGACGACTCCGAATGCGCTCTCCTCGACCTCAGTGTCGGCGAAGCCACCGTCGCCACCCACCGGGATCGCCAGCAGTAGCCAAACCGCCATGCTGGCCAGCAGGATCGTCGTCCCGGCACCCTTCACAAAGGCCATGGTCCGCTGCCACACCAACATCCAAACCGTGCGGGCGTTGGGGAGACGAAACTCCGGCATCACCATGACGAACGGGGTCGGTTCTTCCTCCCGCAACGCAGTGCGGCTCAGCAGAAGACCAATGAGCACCGCAACCATGATCCCGAGTACATACATGCCGAACACGACCGTGCTCTTGGCCTCGGCGAAGAAGATCGCCGCCAGAAGAACATAAACGGGGAGCCGGGCACCGCAGGACATGAAGGGGGTAATCAGCCCGGTCAGGAGGCGATCGCGTGACGAGTCGAGCGTCCGGGTGGCATAGATCGCCGGGACCGTGCAGCCAAAGCCGACCATCATCGGGAGGAAGGCTTTGCCGGGGATACCGACGGCACGCATCGCCCGATCCATCACCGCGGCCGCCCGAGCCATGTAGCCGGTGTCTTCCAGGATGGCGAGACATAGATACAGGCTGAACAGGACCGGAACAAACACGAGCACACCGCCGACACCGGCAAGTACACCATCGACGACCATGCTCTCGACCCAAGTTCCGTCGAGGCCCACCAGATCGAGCAGCGCAACGAACCACCGCGCAATAGGCCCGGCAATGGTGGCGTCGATCCAGTCCAGGAACGGTGCACTGACGTCCGCAGTGACGCGCAGCACCACCCACATCATTGCCAGGAAGATCGGGATCCCGAAGTACCGATTGGTCAGCACGCGGTCGATACGGTCCGACCAAGTCGTTCTTTCAACCGCCACACCCGTCATTTCGTCCACCAGCTGGGCAATCCAGTTGAAGCGGTGCTCTGCCAGCTCCATCTCGCAGCTCGACGCGGCCTCTGCGCTGATACCGGCGCGGAGATCATCGGCTGCGGCCACGACCTCGTCGCCCCCGGCAACTTCGCTGAGCCGGCGCCGCAGGCCGCGGTCGCCGGCCAGCAGCTGGAGGGCACTCCAGCGTGGTGACTGAGCTGCGGCAACAGCAGGGTGATCGATGATTCTTTCGACGAGGCCACCAAGGTGACGCTCGACGACCGGCCCGTAGTCGACGATCAGCTGGCGTGGCGGACGCTCGAGGGCGCGCAGCACGGCCTGTTTCAGCTCGTCGATGCCGGTACCCCGCCTGGCAACTGTGCGCACCACCTCGACACCGAGGCGATCCGCCAGCACCGTCTCGTCTATGTCGATGCCGCGCCGTTCGGCAACATCGACCATGTTGAGCGCGATGACCTGGCGCACGCCCGCTTCGGCTATCTGGGCGGCCAGGTGGAGACTCCCCGTGAGGTTCGAGGAGTCCACCACCGTCACCACCACATCTGGTCGCCCCTCGGCCAGGAAGGTTGCCGCAATCGCTTCCTCCTCGGAAACGGCAACGAGACCATATGCTCCCGGCAGATCGACAACCTCAACCGTTGATCCGTCGACCTTGAATCTGCCGGTGTATTTCTCGACGGTTTGGCCGGGCCAATTGCCGACCTTCTGGCGGGCGCCTGTGAGCTGATTGAACAACGAGGTCTTGCCCGCATTCGGGCTACCGGCGACAGCGGCCACCGGAGTCGTCACTGCTCCACCTCGATCTCAACCTGGTCCGCTGCAGCCCTACCAATTGCAATCCGCGCCCCACCCATCGACACGAGCGTCGGGCCATGTGGCTTCAGTACCGTCATGATCACACCCGGCACCACACCCAACGCAGCCAGTCGCTGAATTACTCGAGGTCGCCCGGACACGCGAGTGACCCGAACCCTGGAATGGCGCTCGGCTGAGGCCAGGGTCATCCGATCGGCACCCAGCGGTTCCGCCGACGTCGCGCTACGCGGGAGCACAAGAAGCTCTGTTCGAAGGTGCGACGCCACCCAGGCTCCGTAGCCGGATCGAGCTATCGAGTTCAGGTAGAACTGACACGCTTCTGGGCATTTGTTTAGGCATACCTATAACTCTACTGAGACAGTGGAAATCCCTTAGGGCCGATGGTCCCATATTTACTGGCCTGCCTGATGACTTCCGACCTAAGTGTTCAGTCCAACCTTTCCTTCGGGCGACCGAGTGTCGTAGGTCGTCGCGGGAGGCATGGGCCTTCACCAAACAACCGACTGTTGTTCTGCGTCGTGTCACCTGCGTCTCCAAAGGCAGCGGGCTACTGGGGGGGCATCACCCTAGCTCCGCCATAGGACAGTTGTAAACCATTCCATACAATCAGTGTATGGCGCTCCTTATGACCTTACCGGAGCACCTGCAGAAACGCGCCGTGGAGATGGTTTGCTACAGAGAGCGTGGCTAGCCCTGATTGAGTACGTTCTCGGTGGTCGGGCGAGTGAGTATGAACACCACACCGACCGCGGCAAGCGCAACGAGGAATACCCGCAACCAGGTGCCATCGATCGCCAGTGTGGACAACCCAACACTGATGACGATGAGTGTTATGGCGTAGACCTTGATGCGTCTCCTGATGCCGTACCCGGCCCGATAGTCCCGGATGGTTGGCCCGAACCGCGGGTGGGTGAGGACCCATCGATACATGCGTTCGTTCGACCGGAAGAAGGCCCAGGCCGCCAACAGAATGAATACCGTGCCGGGAAGCACGGGCACGACGTAGCCGGCGATGCCCAATCCGAGAAACACGAAGCCGAGCAATCCGTAGACGATGCGGCCGAGCCGACTCGTCATCAGCTCCGGATCAGCGATCGGTTCGGTATCGGGGGTGTCGTGAGTTGCTGCCATGCGTCGAGAGATATTGGGTGGCCTACAAGCGTGGTGCACCTCAGAACCGACATCAAGT
>JASJEG010000049.1 GCA_030064765.1 Acidimicrobiia bacterium
ATCGTTCTCAACGTCACATTGATCCCGACGCTTGGGATCAATGGCGCGGCGATCGCAACGGCGCTCAGCACGGCCGGAGTGAACCTTGCCAACTTGACCTGGGTACGCAGGACGATGGACATTCAGCCTGTGTTCTTCTTGCCGTTCGTGCGCCGATGATTGTCCCAACCTCACAACGCGACCCGCGGCTCGGCGAGGAATCGGTATGAGGCTGGACCGTTCAACCAAGACCCTGCTGCGTGGTCTTCTCCTTCCGGACGAGCCGGCCGCTACCCACCTGGATGAGTGGTGCTGGCACACAGACCTGGATTCGGTCGATCCGGCGACCCACCGGCTCCTCCCACTGCTCTACCGGCGACTTGCCGACATCGGCATGTCGCCACCCGAGCTCAATCGACTGCGTGGTGTCTACCGGAAGACCTGGTATCGCAATCAGCGCCATCTCGAAGCTGTGAGACGAGCGACGGACGTATTGGCCGAGGCCCAGATCGAGTTGACCCTCGTCCGCGGCCTTGCCCTGGCGTTGGGACCATACGGTGAACTCGGTCTACGGATGATGGACGCGGCTCGGGTTCTTGTGGAGCCCGAACGCATTACCACCGGTATCGACTTGCTCACAAAGGCAGGTTTCGCAGTTGACGGACGCATTGGGTTGCCCGGGTACGGCCTCCCGACCATTCTGGTTCACCAGAGTGGTGGCCGAATCGACATTCGCGAGTTCGTCTACGGGCCGGGTTGGTCGGGGACGCTAGAGGAGCCTCTCCGAGACCATCGCATCTCCCTCCCGCATGACGGATTGCAGGTCGGCACCCTTGCTCCGAGCGATTCAATAGCGGTAGCCACGGCCTTTGGGCTGTCGGTGCCGATGTCGCAGTACCAATGCCTGATCGACCTGGCCATGCTCACCCGGCAGGCGGATCCGGCCGACGAGTGGACCGACCTGATCGCTGGCTACCAAGACACGCCCCTTGCGGTGCCGATCGGCGAAGCATTCGGGGTCATCGCTGACGAGATCCCCGGAGCGCTGGCTTCCCCAGCGCGAGAGTTGGCGGACAAGATGCGACCAACTCGCCGCCAACACCTGGAGTTCTGGTTCCACCGGCGGGGCCGGCGCCTCGCCCGACTACCGGCTTGGTACCGGCGAGCGGCCGGAAAGACCAAAGACGACGAGCCAGTTGGCTTCGTTCGCTTCGCCAAGAGCGTGTACAACGTCGATACGACCCGCGACGTGTTCGCCAAGACGCTCCGCAGAATCAGGAACAGTTCGAGTCCCCCTTCGCCGTAGCCGGCGATGCTGCCTCGACCGTCTACTCGGCAACTGCCGACCCGTCGCTAGGCCCGATCCCTGACTACCGTGATCCGATCCGCGATCTTCGTCTTGATCGTTTCCATGAGCGAGCCGTGTGGAGCCCACCGCCACTGCAGGTAGCGCCAGAATCCCCATGGCGCGGGGGTCTCCCCGATGCTCGAGGCAACTCGGCGGTATAGGTACCAGCGGTCGGGTATGGCACCAAGCAACGACTTCGGCCCCACGTGACGGAGGAACCAGGCTTCGCGGCGCTCGGGACCCGGTGCGGCCGTCGGTTGCGACGCCCATTCGGGGACTGCAACATCCAGGCCCTTCGACAGCAGACAGAGCCCTTCCCGGACCGCCACCCCGCGATGATTGCTGTCGGCGAGCGAGAGCAGTTGCTCCCAGTCAATTGCATCGCCCGCTGAATTGACGAGGAACGAAGCATCGGGGATCCACTGCAGCGACGCAGCCTTCGCCCACTCCAGCCCATGGCTGATGGTGTGATACAACTGGTACGTCGGCGAGAGGACCCTGATCGATCGACCCGCGATCGGGATGGTCTGGCTCGAGTCCCATGGACTCAGCGATGCCGCATCCGAGAATGAGCCTGGCGCAAGTCGCCAATGGAGATCGAGTTCATCCCCAGCGGCGTTAACGAGAGTGGCCGCATGATCGTAACGACGAGTCGAGTCGGTGATCGGGAAGGATGCTTCCCACCCGAGGTCCGCAAGCACGCCCATGGCTGCATCGAAGTCGGAGCGGTGAACCAGAACATCGATGTCGTGCATCAGGCGCGTGGCCTCGGCGGGATACAACCTAAGAAGGGCGAGGCCCTTGAGAAAGAGCGACTCGATCCCGGCCGCATCGAGAGCGGCGTGAATCTCAGCTGCCCGGAACATCCGCATCTGATTGCTGCCCCAGACCCGTCGGGCTGAATCGGCCAAAGCAGCCGCATCCGGCCAGTCCATGTCGGCTTCCCGCAATCGGTAGTGGAAGAGGGCCGCCAACCTCGGCTGCCGGGAGACAATGTCCAATGCTGAGGGATAGGTTGTGCGCAACTCGTCCCAGACTGGATCACTCGCAGAGTGCGGCACAATCAGAGCTCGCAGGAAGGCGAGATCCGATGCCGTAGGCCACATGCCGCCGCTTGGAACCTCACTCACCGCGGGATCCCTCCGCCAAGCCGGTAGGGCCTACTTCGTACCCGCCTCTCGGAGCTACCTCTCAACTTCCCGGGTCCTTCTGCTTGGCCTCGGCGGCCTTGCGGCGCCGCTCCAGAGATGCCTTCACCGCCATTGCCAGGTCACCGCGGCGATTGGATTCCCTTGCCCAGTTGTTGCTCGAGTGGAGTCGGCGTTCGATGAGCACTTCCTCAACGAGCTCTGAGCGGAGACCGGCATCCGCCCAGCGCGCCGAGAAATCAACGCCGACGGCAAGCTGCAGGTCTGTGGTGAACCCACCGATTTGCTCGAAGGCGGTACGCCGCATAGTGCCGTAGTGCAGCAATCCGGGGATGACATCGTGGGTTGCACGGACTCTGTGCCGCTCCTCCCCATCCAGTTCCGGGCTGATGAACTCGCGCACCAGGCTTCGGGCGCCGTCGAGCTCGGCATCCGCTTCTAGGAGGGCTACCTCTCGTTCGATCTTCGTTGGATGCCAGCGGTCGTCAGCATCGAGGAAGGACAGATAGCTACCACTCGAGTTGGCGACCCCCAGGTTGCGGGCGGCGCCGTTGCCACCGCGATCCTGGCGGAGATAAGTGATGGCATCTCCGAAGCCCTTGGCGACATCCCCGCTCCCGTCCGAAGAACCGTCATCCACCACGGTGAGCTCGACCTCTGTGAAGGACTGGTCGAGGACACTTTGAATCGCTTCAGCGAGGTACATCTCGTAGTTGTAGACGGGGATGATGACGCTCACGGCTTTCATTTCTTCTCCGATCCCCCGTCCTGTTGTCTTCGCTGCCGGTCCATTCGCTTCTTGAGGCTGAGGAACATCTCCGCTTGCATTGCCTCTTGCTGGTGGCTCAGGTTCCTGGAGTGAACCCTCTTGTGGATGACCTCGAAGGGTACAACGGCCACCTCAAAGGTCCGCTCCCGCAACCGGGTGAACAGCTCGAACCACTCGCCGACACGCACCGATTCATCGAATCCCCCGACTTCCCGCAGCGTGGCGGTCCGGAACAGTGCCGACGGGAATGGAACAACCGAGTCGTGACCGGCCGGCGTCTTGAGCCATGATGGCAGCCGGGTTCCCGGTTCGAGTTTGGTATTCGCATAGCCGAACACACAGTCCAGCTGCGGGTGGGAAAGCAAGTGCCGGTACTGAGTCTCCAACCCCTTCGGGGTCATCTGATCATCCGCATCGATGAATGTGATCAACTCGCCTGTCGCCATCTGCAGCCCCTGATTGCGTGCAGCAGAAGGCCCGCCCTGGGTTTGTTGATGGACGATGATGTCTTCGAAAGCTGCGGCAATCGCGAGACTCGCATCGGTCGACCCGTCGTCAACGACGACAACCTCAACCGGTCGATAAGACTGCGACAGAGCGCTCTCAATAGTTTCGCCAATGAACTTCTCGCCATTGTGAACTGGAATCGCGATGGTTATTAGTGGGCGATCTACTGGCATTGTCTGAGCAATTCCTTGATTGCGGGAGCGATTGTCGACAGATCCGAACCTAGCTCGAGGCCGGCGACGGAGACCTTCCTCACCAGCTCGCCCATGGCTGCGAGCTCTGGGTTGCGAGCCCCGGGCATCTGGATGATCGTGCTGGGCGCAAGGGCCAAGAACGCGCCGCCGCCAGAGAGTTGCGAAACCTTGGTATCGGTGGCGCCGGTGATGCGGGGGACAATCACCATCTTCAGTGGAAGTGAGCTGGCCAAGGCAGTTGGAGTGTGATCGACGAACGCAACCGCCTTCTCCTCCCGTTCCTCACCGAGCCGATCACCGTTCCAGATCGTCGGCATCAAGTGCGGGTGCCGCCGTATCTGCGGAACTTCCAATTTGGCCGCGCACGACGTGCTGTGAACGCGCGGCTCCGGGTCCAGGCTCACCATCACGTAGTCATCGCCCAGGTACTTCATCCCTGCGTCGAGACACACCAGCGACGTGGTCGACTTCCCGGAGCCACCCTTACCCACGATCAGTGCGGCTCCATCGTCGGTGCCCACGGCACCGGCGTGCAACAGTTGCTTACCGCGTGCGCGAGCCCAGCGATGGAGGATTGCCTTGAAGGGCGCGGAAACGTCCCAGTACCGAATCCCGCCGGCCGCCTCAACCCAGTGCCAGGCCTCGTTGGCGCCCGGCGTCACCGCATTGAATGTACCGAAGGCAGGCCGCCATACGGCCCAACCTTCGTCAGAATCTGCGATCAGTGTTGGCGATCCCCAGGCTATCAATCCTTCATCGCCGCGCTCGGTCGCAACGCCGTCGCGCATGGCGCGATCAATCGGCGGAAACGGAGGAGCCAAGCCCGATGTTGCTCGGTCCCAACAGTTGATCACGATGTCCGGTTGTTCGACGGGCTCCGTTGCAAGATGTGCGAGCGCTCTCGTCAGCGGCTCGACCAATGGCTCGCCGGCGATGCGGATGTGGAAGACGGCCTCCGCGATGCGGAACCAACGGTCAAACACGGGAAGGCGGCCAGCTGCAGCGTCGAACGATTCCGCCACAGACCCGATCGGCGGCAACGATATCGTCATCAGTTCATCGTTCGACATCAGCTCTCCCGGTGTTCATGCAGCTTGTCATCGGTACCGACTCCCCAGCCGTTCTCTCGCTGTGGCGGGTATGACCTTTGCGGCGCCGCTGCGCAAGCTCGCGGCGACATACCCTCGCACCTTTTGTGTAGCGCTCAAGTTTCGCCAGGAGTACTGCGGGATCCAGCCCAACACTTCCCGGGCTCGCTCGTTGGAAATCGATGAGCGTGCCCCGGTCAACTGGTCCGCCCGGTCACCGATCGGGGAGTGGAGTCTGGGAAGCAGTTCACACAGTGGCTCTGCAACTCGTGAGTCGTCCGCAGCAACATTGGCCGTGGTGTAGCCATCGCTCTGGACCTCGAGGGCACACCGAGCAGCCCTTGCCTGGTCACGGACATCGACGTACGCAAGGTGGGAATAGGCGGGGTCTCTCAGGCCGTCCGTGCGCCAGAGCCTCGCCAGCGTGGCCGGCAATGCGGTGTAGACCGGCCGTAGCGTCATGGCTTGCAGGCCGTCGCGACCGTGGAATGATTTGGCGATCGCCTCGCCCTCGATCTTGGACCGTCCGTAGTCATCGTCCGCCCGCAGAGCATGGTCCTCGTCAATCGGCAGATAATCCGGAATGAAGGTGTTGCCCGGCTGCGACCATCCGAGTGCCCAGATGCTGCTCCAATTGACGACCCTCTTGACGCCACAGCGGTGTGCTGCATCGAAAACGTTCATCGTCCCTTTGACATTGGCCCCGAATATGTCCTCCCCGGGCTGTACCGGGGGCTGCAGCGCAGATAGATGCAGGACCGCATCGGCGCCTTCGAAGGCGGCCAGCAGTTCGTCCACATTGCCATGGTCGCCGACAACCTGGGCGACGCCGCGGGGAACTCGACGTTGCGACCGGTCGAACACGACGATTGTGTGTGGGGCGCTTCCCGGTATCGGCTTCGTCAACTCTGCGACGACGTATCGCCCCAGGAGACCATTCCCGCCGGTGACGACAACTTTCATCGGCTTGTCACTACCGATATCCGAATCGCGGGGAAGCTAGCTCTGGGGGCCGCTGGATCGGCTTCTGTCACTGCGGACCGATTGTGGACTCCCACAACTAGCCAACCGGCGCTACGCGTCTTCGGGGCGGTGCGGCCAACCCATAGAGTCGACCTCGTGAACAGGATCCAACAGGATCAGTTCTGCCATATCTGTGTGTTTCTCCAGATACGGTGAGAACGCTCCATCCACGCTGATCTCAGCGGTGCCGGTCTGAGCCGAGCTCTGGTCTCCCGCATCAACCACCAGTGCTTCGGACTCGAGTTCCTTCACAAATGGTTCCAGTGTGGAGCGTATCGAATCCTGACTCTCGCCGTAGGCCGCAGCTAGCGCGTCGACCATCGCTTCGGATGAGTGGCCTGCCGATATCAGAGTCCAGACGTCGGCAGCTCCGCCCTGCAAACTGAAGTAGGTACCGGTGGCAAGGTCAATCACAATGACTTCACCATCAATCGTCTCATGAACCACCCTCGGTACATTGATACTTAGCTTCCCACCCAATGTGTTCCCCTTGCGTGTTCAGTCGCCTCTTGCAGTATCCCCAACACGAACGCGCGGTTGTCACGCAGGACTGCGGGACACACGGTACTGCCCCGGCGCAGGGCCGGGGCGAGGATTGGCGTTTCTATAGCCGATCGCGGGTGGTTAGAACGGAGGGAACACGGCCGACATGGGTGGCCGCGCTCGGCTCGACTCACCCACCGGGCAGAGAATCCAGTCACTAGAGCACATTCCCAAGCACTCCGAGCCGCCACAAGACGAGAAGGTCCATGGTGATGGCGACACCGACATGGAGAAAGACTCCAGGGACGAAGCTCTTGGATCGCAGCGCTAGATACCCAAGCGCCAGCCCGGCGATGATCGCAGCAAATGCCTCGGGAGCCGGCTTCCCGAAGTGGATCATGACGTAGGGCACGGTCATGATGGGAACCCCGAGCAAACCGAATCGTTTGGCCAGCCCAAACGTCAAGAAGCCGCGGAAGAAGGCCTCGATTCCAACAAACTGGAATCCGTAGCCGATTTCGTACAGCCAGAAAGCGATGCCTCCCTCGGCGGCCCGATCGTAGAACGGGTAGTAGTTGAGGAAACTCTCGAAGCTGGAGGCCCAAATCAGCACCGGGAACATGACGACGTACATCGCCAGGTAGACCGGGAAGTGCCTGGCGATGCCACGGATGCGGAAGCCGTAGTCCCGCGGGGAGTCCTTGATGATCCAAACCACAACCGCAATCGGCAGCAGGGTGCGCAGCACGAGCGACGTAGCCCCCCAGTAGAGGTACGCCCCTACTCCCGGATGACCCTCCAGCGTCCCACCAACACGTTCGGAAACCCATTCGATCAACCCGGAACTCACGTAGAACTGGGGACGACCCCAGTAGTGGAACACGAACAGCAGCAATGTGCCGGCCATCAGGACGACAAACGCGTCTCTGTCTGCCTTCTTGCCGTCGCGGATCTCGAGGTCGAGCGAAAGGTCCGGCACTCGCGTCAGCAACCAAACCTCCTCCGCGTCGGCAACCAACCTCCTTGGCGTGCCGGAAGTGTACGGCGGCCCTGCGCCCAGGTACACCGTTTCCAAGGTTTTGTGCCCACCAGTCGGAATCGATGACTATGGTTTTTCGCGTACTCGGAGGTCTTCGATGCGCCCAATTTGGAAAGGTGCCATATCTTTCGGCTTGGTCACGATCCCGGTCGGCCTGTACTCGGCGACCGAGAGCAAGCGACCCAGCTTCCGCCAGCTGCGTGAGTCGGACCATTCCCGCATTCGCTACAAGAAGGTCGCTGAGGCCGACGGCGAAGAGGTGCCGAACGACAGCATCGTCAAAGGCTACGAGATCGACAAGGAACGCTACGTAGTCTTCACCTCCGAAGAGCTGCAAGACATCATGAAGGGCATCACGGGCGGGATTGTCGATGTCGTCCAGTTCGTGGAGCGAAGCGAGATCGACCCGATCTACTTCCGCAGCTCCTACTACCTGGCTCCGGAGAAGACGGGAATCAAGGCGTACCGCATACTTCTCGCCGGTTTGGAAGACAAGGACATGGTAGGGATCGCCAAGGTCGCCATTCGGGAACGGGAGTATCTCGCCACGATCCGGTCCGAGGAGGGCGTCCTGATAATGGAGACCATGTACTGGCCCGATGAGATCCGTGAACCGTTGTTCGAAACGCTCGAGGAAGAGATCGAGATTCGCGACGAGGAAATGGCGATGGCAACGATGATCATCGACAACCTCGCAGGGACATTCGATCCCTCGGCGTGGCACGACGAGTCGCGCGAAGCAGTGGAAGCTGCCGCCGCCAGGAAGATCGAGGGTGAGGAGATCGTCGCGCCCGACATCCCGGAGGCAACCGGCGTGGTGGATCTCATGGACGCCCTGCGAGCCAGCGTCGAGGCGACCAAGGAGAAGAAGGCGGTCTAGGAACCTAGACCGGCCTCAGTCCCGCTCGAGTGCTTCGAGCTCGATTGTGAGGCGCAGGGCAATCAGCACGAGTGTCAACGTGATTGCTGTGACGAGCGCATTGATCGCGACCATGTGTTCCCTATCGCCGGGAACGGACTAGTCCTTAACGCTCAGTTTTCGCGAACTTGCCAGTCCTCTCCCGATGTCAGGACAGGCGTGGCGAGCATGATCAATAGACCGAGACCGAGGAGCGTTGCCGCGCCGAACGTTGCTGCGAAGTCGAGCGAGATCCGATTCGCCAGCACACCCCCGGTGGCGGCCCCGAGCGCGTGGGCTCCGATGACGACCCCCTGCAAGATGCCGAACGTCGACGCCCGAATCTCATCGGGGATTCGTCGCCCCGCCGCGGTGTTCGTTGGAATGGAGGCCACAAACGAGATGCCAATGCCGAAGAAACCGATGTAGGGAAGCAATCCGACGAGCTCGAGCCCGAACACCGGCAGGGCCAGACCGCCGGCAACGAGCGCGGCGAGCCCGCTCAGTCTCAGTAGACGCCGGTCGCTACCGTCAGCGCGTATCGCCAAGGTCCCGGCGATCGTTCCGGCCGGGACCATTGCGAGCAGCGCCCCAACGCCGACATCACTGAGACCCAGCTCATCAACTGCGTACGGGGCAGCAATGCCCTCAACGCTCATCCCGAAGAAGGCAACCAGCCCGTAGATGACGACTGAGGAGAGAACGACTCGGTCAGTCAAGATGAAGCGCGCCGCTGCTCTGAGGTCGGGGCGGCGCGACGGATTGCCCGCCTCGTTGGGCAGCCTGGAAACGAGGGAAGAGGACAACACAAAGGTGGCCGCATTCACCAGCAAGGCTCCCTGCGGACCCAACCATCCGGACAGGCCCCCGCCGAGCACGTACCCGGTCAAGAGACCCAGGTTCGACACGTAGGCAGATAGAGCCAGGGCGTGACCGTAGATGGTCGTGCCGACAAGCTGCGGTATCAGAGCCGATCGCGACGCCTCGAACGGCGGATCGAAGCAGCCTGCAACGAAGGCGAGGAGCAAGATCACGCCGGTGGGGACTTCGACCGCAGCAATCACCACGAAGATGATGGCCCGGCTGAGATCACAGACGATGAGAACGGTTCTGCGCGGAAAGCGGTCCCCGATACTCGCCAGTACTTGCCCGATGCCGATCCAGGGGGCCAAGCTGACAGCAATGACCAATGCCGACAGAGCTGCGTTGCCGGTCTTCTCCAGTACGAGCAATTGGAGTGCGACGCGCGCCGCCCAGTCGCCGATCTCGGACACGAGCTGAGCGGACATCAGCCATCGGAAGCCGACCACTCGCAGCGGAGCGAAGCGAGATATCTCCTCTCTCAGATCAGCGTCTTCGCCGCGACTTGTCGTTTGAGACATGGCCCGATCCTAGTTAGGGCCCGGCAGCAGAAATGATCGGGGCCCGCCCACTTGCGAGCGCCAGCCACGCTCGGAAAGTCGATCCGACCAATCAGTGTCGCTAACCTCACCGCAGGCCCTGACCCAAATCAGGGCATAGAAGGGACACTCCAGAGAAGGGGGCTGCATGAAAAGCGGCAACAGCTGGAGCTAGCCACACTGCGGTGGGCACGGTAAACGTGACCACCCTACGAGACGGAAGCGCCTCACCCAGGTGGGGCGCTTCCGCGAAGCACGGCGCTGCGGGTGAAGCGCTCGAACGCGCTACCTAGGGCCTTCCCTGAGCCATGAGGCGTCAGCCGTTGGGATATCGCTGAAGCCCTTGAACGCCGGCGCACGCAACCTACCGGCTGCTGTCCACTGCTTGAAGCGGACAACGGCAACGAGTCGAGGAGCAACCCATGTCCCGTGGGGTATGCCTTCGGTCGGTACGAACGGCGAGTCTGGGACGGCCATCTCATCTAGTGCAGCCCGAATCGCATGGAGGGTGGCGTCGTCGAATCCGGTGCCGACCGATCCCACGAAACGGAGGCCGCCCTCCACCCACAGGCCGAGGAGCAGTGCACCGAAGCTCGCAGCGCGCCCTCCCGTACCCCGCGTGAATCCCCCAACGACAGCACGAACCTGCTGCCAGTTGCTGACCTTGCGCCAATCAGGGGAACGGACTCCGGGTCGGTAGACAGAGTCGCGACGCTTGGCCACGATCCCCTCCAGATCGTGCCGTCTCACAAACTCCCATAACGAGGAGGGATCACTTTCGAACCTGTCGGGTACGGTGCAGTTTGGCGGCAGGTCCACGGCGTCGAGTCTCCGCACCCTCTCATGCAGCGGCTGCATGATCATTGGCTCCCCTGCATGGAGCAGATCGAAGACAACGAAGCTGACTTCGACAGACCGTCCGGCCGCACCTTGCAGTCGTTCGAAGGACGGCAGGCCGTCATCGCCGAGCGCAACGATTTCACCGTCGAGCACAAGCCCCTGGGGGTAGCTTGCCGCGCTGACCTGCGGATAGCGTTCGGTCATGTCTTTGCCGGTCCGACTGTGCAGCTTCACTCCGCCCGGGTCGGCGCTCAGAATGCATCGCACGCCGTCCCACTTGAGTTCGAACAACCAGTCATCGTCGATGAACGGCGCCTGCCACGGCGTCGCCAGCATCGGCCGGTAGAGCCCGCCAAGTCGACCAGCTATGCGCCGAGCTCCTCGCGTACCAACCGGTTCACCAGGCCGCCGTCGAGACCGCTCGCCGACTTCATGATGTGCCCCGTCACCCGCCCCGCCATCTTGGGATCATCGACACCCAATTCCGCAATAGCTGCTCGGACGAGAGCGCGGGTCTCTTCTTCTCCGGCGAGTTGTGGCATCCAGCGAGACAGGTAGTCGACCTCGTAGGCCAGTTTGGCGGCCTGGTCGGCGCCGCGGTCCCCGAGTGCGGTGAACTCCTGGCGGGCCTTCTCCATCTTCTTGACGTAGGAGGCGATGGTCTTGGAGTAGAGCTCGTCGTCGACATCACCCTTGAAGCCGGGAGCCGCTTTGGCGACTGCGATCTCTGTTTCAACTTGGCGAATCACATTGCGGCGCGCCGCATCTCCTGTCTTGATGGCTTCTTTGAGCTCGCTTGCGAGCTCTTCCTGGATGGTCATCGAGATCTCCCATTCGAACAAGGCAAGAGTAGCGGTGATGGCCGGTCTCATGAGATGGAGCGTTAGCAGCCTGAGGTCGAGGACTCGGTCCCTAATTTCCGGGACGGAATACCCCCTTGAATCGCGCCCTCGCGGTCCTTTAAACTGCGCATTCGGGGCCACATATATATGTGCCCCCTTTTATTGGAGTAAGGCTTGTGAATGCGTTCACATTCACAAGATGTAGGAGAACGAGGCGCCATGCTCACATTGACCGACTGGAGAGAGCTCTCCGCTTGCAGGGATAGCGATCCGGAAGTGTTCTTTCCGATTGGCACAACGGGCCCGGCCGTAGGCCACATCGAGAAGGCTCGTGCTATATGCACAGCCTGTTCCGTGCGGGAAGAGTGTCTTCAGTACGCGCTAGAGACAAATCAGGAATCCGGAGTATGGGGCGGATACCCGGAAGAGGATCGTCGACGGCTTCGCAAGCGCTGGCTGGCCGACCGTCGCCGGCGGCGTCAGGAAGCTGAGCGCCAAGCCTCCTAGTACCCGAAGCCGACCGGCCGATCGCGCGTTTCTTCGACCTCTACGAAGGCCAGCCGGGCACTAACGATTCCGTGTTGATCACCCTTGGTATCAGTGATCCACACGATCGCCTTCTCAGTAAGACCAGCTTCGAGATCTTTTGCAGCCGATTTCACATCCTCGACCTCGATCTCGATTTCGCGCGCCCCTTCGATGCCGATTCGCATCCGCCCGCCATTGCTCATTTAGATCCTCATCGCTCGCGTCGACCCGATCGTAGCGGCGAGCCCGCCGGACTCCACGTGTCACGAAACGGCATTGCCGAACAGACTGCTAGTTGATCACCAACTGCGGATGGCTGCGCAGTCGCGGCTTGCGGTTCTCAACCTCCCGGGCAATCTCGGCGAATGCCTCGGCCGCTTCCCCATCCGGGGCCGTAACAGCAGTTGGCTGACCGGCGTCTGCCCCGGATCGCAGCTCCGCAACCAGCGGAATCCGACCCAGTAGTGGAACCTCTAGCTCCTTGGCAAGCGCCTCACCCCCGCCTTCGCCGAATATCGGATAGCGCTTGCCGTCGTCACCGGTGAACCACGACATGTTCTCGACTACCCCGAGGATGGTTTGGTTGACCTTGCGCGCCATCAGCCCGGCGCGCTTGGCGACACGTTGCGCTGTGATCTGCGGTGTGGTCACAATCAGCGCCTGCGCCATGGGTAGGAACTGCGATATCGAGATCGAGATGTCGCCTGTGCCCGGCGGCATGTCGATGAGCAGGTAATCCGGATCCCCCCAGTGAACGTCGGCGAGGAACTGCTCGAGTGCCTTGTGCAACATGGGTCCGCGCCAGATGACTGCCTGCTCGTCGCCGACGAAGAAGTCCATCGACATAGCCTTGACCCCGTGGGCCTCAGGAGGGAACAACGTCTCGTCAACCACCGTCGGCGGCCGATCGATGCCAAGCATGCGAGGTATCGAGAAACCCCACACATCGGCGTCGATAACGCCGACCGTGCGGTCCATTTGGGCGAGAGCGACCGCCAGGTTCGTCGTGACCGAGGACTTCCCCACACCCCCCTTGCCAGACGAAACGGCGATGATCCGAGTTCTACTCCCAGGGCGAGCTACTGCGATTTCCCGTTGCTCACCGCCCCGGATGTCGGTCACGAGAGCCGAGCGCTCTTCGTCGGTCATTGACGTGAAGTTGACAACAACATCTGTCACGCCGGCGACCGATTTGGCGGCCGCAGTCACATCCGTTGTGAGCTTGTCCTTCAGCGGGCAGCCGGGAATGGTGAGTGCAACCAGCACAGTGACAGACCCGTCATCGGCCACATCAACTTCCCGCAGCATGTTGAGTTCTTCCAACGTCCGATGGATCTCGGGATCCTCAACCTTGCCGATAGCGGCACGTAGAGCTGCAAGATCGACCACCAGTACTTCTCCTATCCGCGTAGTGAATAGAAACTATAGTTGTGTCTGGAACCATCGATTTTGGTCCGAGCAGGAGACGGCTATGGACGCAGCAAGACTCAATCAGCAAATCGGGGATCTGGCTGCGACGCTGGGGGACGCGACCCGACGCGGTATATACATAACCGTCCGCGAGGCCGTGGAGCCCGTTACCGCCGGCCAGATAAGCGACCTATTCGAGATCCACACCAATGTGGCGCGGCACCATCTGGATCGTCTTGTAGAGGATGGCTATCTGCAGGTAACCCGCCGCCGCCGCACTGAGCGGCGCGGACCCGGTGCAGGGCGCCCTGCCAAGTACTACGAAACGACAGGCAAGGAGATCTCGGTCCAATTCCCGGCTCGTCGCTACGACTTGCTGGCGGAACTACTGGCGCGGGTCGTCGAACGGGTTGCTCCAGATTCGGCTGCCGAGATCGCCGAGCAGGTCGGGAAGGAGTACGGGAGGGAACTGGCGGCCGAGGTTGGCCTGGCCCGGGACGAGGGCTTTGATACCGCGGTTACCGCAGTCGCCAAGGTGTTGATGGGAGTGGGCTTCGAGACCGAAGCCGACACGGACGAACGCGTTATCGTCACCCGCTTCTGCCCATTCGGGGAGACCGCATCGAAGCATCCCGAGATCGTGTGCAAGCTCGATCAGGGAATTGTTGCTGGCCTTCTCGAATCGGCGAATGCCCCCGGCGTTCCGGTTGTCAGCCCGCATACCCACTCCGAAGAGGACTGCGTAACCCAGATCTAGGTAGGACCTGGGAGCTCTGGCCGCTCAACCGACCCGTGCTGAGGGCCGATACAATCCGAAAGCTCTTGTTAGGCATTACGTGAAGGACTCGACTCGGTTGCATCGCGCTCTGCTTGCGGCTGCCATTGCCGCGGCAGCAATCGCAATCCTGCTTGCCGGTTTCGGCATGTCACTTGCCGCCATCGTTCCCCTGAACCTGTTGGCGATCGCGGCGATCGGTGGAGCCTTGTACTACCGGCCGACCGAGCGTGACAGCTACGCGACGATTGCAGAGGTTTCCCACGAGCTGCGCACCCCGCTGACCGGCATCTTGGGCACCTTGGAGCTGCTGACCGAGTCCACGGTTCCGCTCGAGCCCAGCGAGATCGATGAGTTGCTCATAGCCGCTCATGGAGACGCCAATCACCTGCTTCACGTCGTCGGCAACCTCCATGCCAGATCACGATTGGACCGAGCCATCCTCCGACCCGAGGCGGTGGTCACCAACCTGAGGGGAGTAGTCGAGAAGGCCGTTGCCCGATCCCCCGGGGTCGCCCGTCGCTGTTATCTCAGCCCCGGTGGCAAAGCCGGAGTTGTGGGCGATCCCCAGCTGATCATGCAAATAGTTACGAATCTGGTGCAGAACATCGAGCGCTACGCGCCGGACGGAGAAGTACGCATCAGCTTCTCCGAACGCGACAATGAACTAACAGCGACGTTCTCCGATGCGGGGCCCGGGATCCCTTCGTATCGGGCTGACAAGATCTTTGACGATGCCTCGAGTGCACAAGGGTTGGGACTTGGACTCAGTCTGAGCCGTCAGCTTGCCATTGCGATGGGTGGCGATCTCACCCTGGACAATTCCGGCGAACCCGGCGCCCAATTCAGCCTCACCCTTCCCGCAAGTGGCAGGACGGCGGCGCCGGACGAGCCCAGCGAAATCATCTCGCCCGACCGGTCGCGGGCGTACTCGCCGCGCTCTCGTCTGCTGATTGATCTAGCAGAGGCACTGTCCGAGCAATCTCTCGACAATGCGGTGGGTGGTATCCAGAAGCTGTATACGGAGTTGCTGGGGGCAACCGGCGGACTGCTGTTACTCGCCCGCCCCGACGGCACATTCAGCACTGCCGGCCCTTACGGCAAGGGCATTGTCGTCCGTGCCGAGGACGCCCCCGAGCTTGCGCAAGTCATCAGCGAAGGCGAGCCGCTGCGCATTGATGACATCAGGGACCTCGATTGGGCCTCTGAGACCAACCTGGGTGGGGGTTCCGCAATGCTCCTGCCGGTCCACGATGGTCGAGATGTCGTTGCGGTTCTAGCGGTTGGTTGGAAGGGCACCGACTCGTTACCAACCGGATCCGCTGCGGCCGTAACGACGGCTTTGGCCGATCTGACCGCCCCTGCGATAGCCAGAGCGGCACTATCTCAGGACGTTGTGTTCGAGCGACGACTGCGGGCCTCGGTCATGGATGAGCTGCCGATCGCGGTCTCGATCTTCGCCGGCGATCCGCCCCGCGTGATCGACATGAACCGGAAGGAACGCGAGCTGCTCCAAATCGAAGAAGACAGCCATCGCCCTCGGGAGCTAGGTGCGAGCCAACACAAGTTCGACGTGCGATTCGCAGACGGAACTCCGCTGTCGGTTGACAACGCGCCGGTGACAACCGCCATCCGAACAGGAAAAGCGACTGGACCCTTCATCCTGATCGTGCGGCGCAGCGATGGCTCCCAGATCCACACCCGCACCTACTGCGCCCCTATCTTCGACGGAGACGGAGCGGTGACCGGGGCGGTCGTGACTTCGGAACCCCTCGACGTTGCCTTGGCCCCAGAAGTCGGTAGTTGAACTGCCACCATGGCGTTCTAGCGTGAACAGGACGCCGTGAAAGGAAGGCTGTGGCCTGGATCGAGACAATTCCTCCATCTGCCTGGACCGAGGAGCTTGCTCTGCTCCGGACGGAGTTAGCCGATCCGGCGGATGACTCCGTCGACAACATCATGCAGATCCACTCCCTGAACCCACGGGGAATGGCTGCGCACAACACGCTGTATGGGTCTGCCATGGCAGGCACCCGCAGTCTGCGCAAAGTCGACCGCGAGATGATCGCCTTCGTCGTTTCACAGACAAACGAATGTCACTACTGACTAGCCCACCACCGGCGCGGTCTGCGCCGTCTCCTCGTCGACGACGGTTTGCTGCGACTAATCGAGAAGGATTGGAGGACCGCCGGGCTGGATGAGCGTCGCCACAGCATGCTCGATTATGCAGTCAAGCTCACCAAACAGCCGGAACAGGTAACCGCACGCGATCTCGGCCGCTTGCGTGAGGCGGGTTTCTCGGATCGAGACGTACTCGATATCTGTGAGGTCACTGCCTACTACGCATACGCCAATCGGGTAGCCAACGGCCTGGGAGTTCAGCTCGAGAAATGGTTTGAGGACGGTGACTGACTTCCACGACCACGCCCGCCGCATTCACGGGAGCCTTCCTGTGGTTGATGGCCACAACGACCTACCGTGGGCAATCAGGACCCGTGCCGGCGGCTCGCTCGAGGTCGCCAACCCGGCGACGCGGCTGGCGGGCTACCACACCGATATCGACCGCCTCTTCGCCGGCGGAGTCGGTGCCCAGTTCTGGTCGGTCTATGTCTCGGCATGGTCGAAGCGGCCGTTCGCGGAGACACTGCAGCAAGCGGCCTTGGTCGACCAGATGGTGAGGGCGAACCCGGATCAGCTCGAATCCGCAACGACCGCTGCCGACATCCGGCGGATCCGCGATCAGGGTCGCATTGCCTGCCTACTCGGAGCGGAGGGAGGGCACAGCATCGAAGGGTCGCTCCCGAACCTCCGTGATCTGTACGAGGTTGGGGTGCGCTACATGACGCTGACTCACTCGAAGACATTGAGCTGGGCCGACTCCGCTACAGATGAGGCGCGCCACGGAGGACTCACCGACTTCGGGCGCAGCGTGGTCCGTGAGATGAATCACATGGGCATGATGGTTGACATTTCGCACGTCTCAGTGGGAACCATGAGCGATGCGCTGGACTCCAGCGTCGTGCCGGTTATCGCCTCGCACTCCAGCTGCTTTGCGTTGGCGCCGCATCCCCGCAACATCCCGGACGAGATTCTGGAGAGGGTCGCAGACAACGGTGGAGTGGTGATGATCAACTTCTATCCACCGTTTGTGCTACCGGAGCTTGCGGCTCGCTCCATGAGCCTTTTCGAAGACGCCGACCGGCTCATGGAACAGCTGGGCGATGAGGCGGCAGTCGAGGAGGCAATCGCCGCCAGGTGGGACGAAGTCGAAGACACCGGCGAAGTTGCGACGATCGTCGACCACATCGAACACGCCGCGCGCGTTATGGGAACCGATCATGTTGGATTGGGTTCCGATTTCGACGGTATCCACATCGTCCCTGCGGGACTCGAAGATGTCTCCTGCTACCCAAACATCACGGCGGAGATGCTGCGGCGCGGCTGGCAGGAGGAGGATATCCGCAAGGTCCTCGGAGATAACGTGCTCCGGGTGATGGAGGCCGTTGAGGCGTTCAGCAGCTGAGCCTCATCCTCCTCTTGTAACCTGACCCCATGGCAACGCTCGTACTAACCGTGATCGGAGACGATCATGCCGGCCTGGTGAAGGAACTCTCTGCGGTGATCGCCGACCACGGCGGCAACTGGGAAACAAGCCGCATGGCTCATCTGGCCGGGAAGTTCGCCGGAATCGTCATGGTCACGGTTGCGGACGACAACACTGAGGCGCTGGTTCGTGACCTGCAGCCACTCGAGGACCAGGGGTTGCTCCATATAACCGCCGAGCTGACAACCGTGCCGCCTCCGACCGGGGCGACACGGCTGACGCTCGAGTTGATTGGCCTCGATCAACCCGGCATCGTCCGCGAGATATCGGACGCCCTGGCAACTCGCGAAGTCAACATCGAAGAGTTGGAAACCGAGACGACCGCGGCGCCCATGGATGGCGGCACGTTGTTCAAGGCCCGCGCCGTGATCGAGCTGCCG
>JASJEG010000050.1 GCA_030064765.1 Acidimicrobiia bacterium
ATTTCGCGTGTCTCCTGTTCTGTTGGGTCAGGACTTGGACTTGTCGAGGTAGGCCATGGCGATCTTCTCCTGGGTCACCGGCATCGACTTGATGCGAATGCCCATTGCGTTGTAGACCGCGTTGGCGATCACCGGTGCGGCGGCGATCATCGTGTGCTCCCCAACACCGCGCGCTCCAAAGGGGCCGTCCGGCTGCGGGACCTCGACAATGATCGGAATGACCTCGTCGGGGATGTCGAATGCCGTCGGGATCTTGTAGTCGGTGAAGTTTGGGTTGAGCATCTTGCCGCCCTCGTCGAACCGCATGTCCTCGTAGAGGACGGTGGCCAGGCCCTGCACCAGACCGCCGACGATTTGTCCCCTGACCAGATCGGGGTTGATCGCCCTGCCGGCATCGACCGCCAGCGCTGCCTTCCGCACCCAGATGCGCCCGGTGTCCTTGTCGATCTCGATGACTACTCCGGTAGCTCCGACGGTGTAGTGCACGTTGGGGTGACCACCCTGCCCGGTTTCCGGATCGCTGAGTGCGTTGGTGAACTCCGGCATGAACTTGCCGCTGGCGATGATCGGTCCACCCCGCCAGGTCCCTTCATCGGTTTGGATCCCGTCGATGACAAAGTCGCTGAGCGGCTTCTCGAACTCGGGGTCGGTCTTGCATTTGACGCGCTCGTTTTCCAGATACAGCGAGTCGTCCTCGTAGCCGTACACCTGGTGGATGACGTCAAAGATTTTGCCCCGTGCCTCGACGGCAGCCTTCTCGACGGCAAGGCCGGAACTCCATGTGACATGGGACGCCACGGTTTGCCATTCGTAGGGATTTCGGTCGGTATCGGGTGTTTCCACCCTGATCTTCTCCACCGGGACCGTGAGCACCTCGCTGGCGATCTGGGCCATCACCGTGAGGTAGCCCTGCCCCAGCTCCATGCCGGAGACGGTGATGTTGATGCTGCCGTCCTCGTTGAACTTGAGGAACGAGGCAGACGAGGCGTTCGGCGGCATCGCCGGCGCCTTCCAGAACAACGCCATTCCCTTGCCCATCACCGTGTTCGGGTTGTCCGACTCCTCTTCGACATCCCACTCGATAGCCTCCGCAACCTTGTCGATCGCCTCGATCAGGCCGGAGGGGTTCATATGGGCGCCGTAGGAGAGCTCGTCGCCCTCGACGATGGCGTTCTTACGGCGAAACTCGACCGGGTCCATTCCTATCGCCTCGGCGATGCGGTCCATGTGCGACTCGAGCCCGAAGTGGAATTCGGAGTAGCCGAAGCCGCGGTACGGACCGCCGGGGGGCAGGTTGGTATACATGCACAGCGAGTCGTTGGTGATGTTGGGGACCCGATAGGGCCCCGTTGCCGACAGCCCTGCTGCGTTGACGACGTTGGCGCCGTACTCCACGTACGCGCCGGCGTCCCAGTACAGCTTGTGTTCGACGGCGGTGATGGTGCCGTCGTCCATCACGCCCACCTTGAGCTCTGCTACCACTCCCTGCCGTTGGTAGGTGTTGTAGAACTCCTGTTCCCGGGTCCAGCGCAGTTTCACCGGGCGTCCCTTCACCAGGGTCGCCATGGAGGCGCCAAGGATCTCCATCGAGACCCCGGCCTTGCCGCCAAAGCCGCCACCGATGTACGGCGTGATGACGCGCACGTCTTTGTGGGTGAAGCCGAGCGGGGCCAGTGCCTCGGCGAACAGGTGGCGCTGGGTGTGAGGCGACTGGGATGCGGTCCACACCGTCAGCCGGTCCGCATGGTCCAGCTTGCTCACCGTGACATGCGGCTCGATCGCACAGTGGGCGTAGCGGGGGACGGTGTAGGTGTCTTCCAGCACGTAGTCGGCCTCAGCGAACGCCTTCTCGGTATCGCCTTTCCTGATCTTGCGCCAGTGGGCGATGTTGGTGTCGGCCTTCGGGAAGAACCAGGGGACGTGGGTGTAGTCGCCCAGATCTGGGTGGATGAGTCCGGCGTCGGCCTCGAACGCCTGCTTCGGGTCGAGGATCGGGTCGAGAACTTCGTACTCGACCTCCACCAGCTTGGCTGCCTGTACTGCCTCGCGATGTGTCCGGGCGATCACTCCGGCGACCTGCTCGCCGACAAAGCGCACATGGTCCTGAGCGAAGATGTAGCGGTCCTCCATGTACATCCCGAACTTGTACGGGAAGTCCTCGCCGGTTACGACCCTGACCACGCCTTTGGCTTGTTCGGCAGCGGCCGTGTCGATCGAGATGATGCGGGCGTAGGCGTGCGGGCTCTCGACAATCGCAGCATGCAGCAGGCCGGGTCCAAAGTCGATGTCGTCGACGAACTCGGCGGCCCCGCTGATCTTGTCGAGACCATCGATGCGCACGGCGTCGGTGCCGACGGCCTTCAGATCCTCGTCCTTGGCATCGGCTTCGAAGGGGAACGTCGTCGTCATGGCGTTTCTCCTTGTCCGGGGCCACTCTCCGGCCGGCCGGCTGCCAGTACCGCCTCGATGATCGGCTCGTACCCGGTGCAGCGACACAGGTTGCCCGCTAGGGCTTCCTGAACGTCATGCCGGGTTGGATTGGGGTTGTGCTCGAGGAGTTCGGTTGCAGACAGCACGATGCCCGGGGCGCAGAATCCGCATTGGAATGCGTTGATACGGAGGAACAGGTTCTGCAACTCGCTCAAGCCCTCGTAGCTGATGCCCTCGACGGTGACGATTTCGTGACCTTCCGCTTCGACGGCAAGGACCAGGCAGCTGCGCACGGTGCGTCCGTCCATCAGGATCGTGCAGGATCCGCAATCCCCGCGTTCACATCCGATCTTGGTGCTCTTGGTTCCGACGTGCTCCCGAAGTACGTCGAGCAGGACGTCGGCGGGAGCGACGTTGAGCATCCACTGCTCACCATTGACCTTGACTTCTAGCTCCATTGCCGTCCTCTCAGATGAGTCGGGTGCCGTACTCGGGGCCCTTTCCTTCGAGTCTTTCGACCGCTGCCACCAGGCCTCTGCGCAGCATCACACCTGTGATGTGGGTGCGGTACTCCGCTGTGGCCCGCATATCCGTGATCGGGCTGATCTCGTCGGGCACCATTTCGACGACCCGGTTGATCAGAGCGTCATCCAATTCCTTGCCCTGCAACTCAGCCTCGATCGCAGTCGATCGGATCGGGGTTGGGGCAAGCGCGCCGAAGGCAACCCGGTAGTCGAGGTTGGGATAGACCACGATCCCGACCGCGGCCTGGGCGAGATCCTCGCCGGCGTAGCGCATCAGCTTGACGTACACACCACCGTGCTTGGGTACCTCGATGGCTAGATGGGTGACGACCTCGTCCTCGGTTCTGGCGGT
This sequence comes from Acidimicrobiia bacterium, assembly GCA_030064765.1. Classification (GTDB taxonomy): domain Bacteria; phylum Actinomycetota; class Acidimicrobiia; order Spongiisociales; family UBA5794; genus JAAETI01. Next base: position 3,307 of record JASJEG010000050.1, read on the forward strand.
TTCCCGTAAGCCGGTGAACCAATCGTTGATGTCGATGCTGCGGCTGCCGTTAGGCCCGGTGACGTGAACAGTGGTGTTGTAGGCCAGCAGCACCGGTCCGGCATCGCATGAGGGGACCGCGGAGCAGATGTTGCCGACCATCGTGGCCCGATTGCGGATTCCCGGCGAAGCGACTGTCTCCGCCATCTCGACCAGTAGCGGGGCATGGTCGTGGACGAGATCGGACTCAATGAGATCGGTGAACGTGACCAGCGAGCCGACATGGAGCGTCTGCCCATCCAGACGGATATCCCGCAGCTCGGGGATGTCCTTGATGTCGACGACGAGGTCGGGAGCAACGGCGTCATCGCGCAGCCAGGCGACGAGGTCGGTGCCACCGGCGAGTACCCGCACCGATCCGGGATGATCGGCCAGGAGGTGGGTCGCCTCCCCGAGTGTTGCCGGACGTCGATACTCGAACTCCTTGGCGATCACCAAAGCAAACCTCCTCCAACCAATGAAAGAAGCTTACAAACTGTCAAGCACCGTTGGGCAGGGCCAAACGTCATCGGCACCACGGACGCTGGCCGATGCAATCAGCCCACCCCCCTCGACGGACTTCGTCCGTCGATCCCCCCATCAAGGGGGGATCGTTCCGGGGACAACCCTCCCCTGGCGGTCGACCGCCGACCCCGGCTCGACATGCCCTTCTAGGCTTGGTGAGTGCCTCGAGGATCGGGTGAATCGAGCATGAGGTTGACCGAGCAGTCGTTTGATGCGGGACCCATTTCGATCAACTACGCCACCAACGACGGTGCAGGTCCTCCGGTGGTTCTTCTCCACGGGCTCACGGACCGGTGGCAGTCCTTGCTCCCTCTCGTTCAAGCTCTCGACAGTCGGTGGCGGGTGTTTGCCCCTGACATGCGGGGGCACGGTCGGTCGGGAAGATCGCCAACCGGCGTCTACCTACACACTGACCTCGCTGCCGATGTTGTAGCGCTGGCTGAGAGCGTCGTCGGCGAACCTGCCGTGTTCATCGGCCACTCAGCCGGGGCGTTTCCGGCCATGGAGGTGGCGGCTCGTCATCCCGAACTCAGCCGCGGCGTCATCGTTGGCGACATGATGTTTGATCTCGAGCACCTCGAGCGCTTGACCAGTACCCCGGAGTCGACCGGCTACTACTGCGCGCTACGCCACCTTGCCGGCCAGCCGGCCGCCGAAATTGCCGACCGGCTATCCGTGCTGCGGGCCGATCTCGAGCCGAGTGTTCGCAGCGCAATGGCCATCGCTCTCGAGCATGTAGACCCGCGGGTGGTCGACTGCCACGCAGAAGGACGTTTCTTGGACCTGTTCGAGGACTTCGACGGAGACGACCTGCTGGATCGGATTGCGGCGCCAACCTTGTTGATACAGGCGGATCCCGAGCTGGGAGCGGTCCTAACCGACCGGTACGTCTCCCACGCTCTAGGTCTGCTCAGCGACGGCAGCCACGTTCGGCTCGACGGGGCCGACCACAACCTGGGACTGGACCGGGGAAGCGCGGAACCATTGACCCGAGCGGTTGCGCAGTTCCTCGAATCGCTGCCCGCGGCGTAGCCGTCCGTCGATCCCCCCATCAAGGGGGGATCGTTCCGGGCAACCCTCCCCTGGAGGGAGGGTCGAGCGGACCGGAGGTCCGCGAGGGGAGGGGGGTCAGGGGACAGTCGCCCGATCCTGGCTGCTGATAGCAGCTTTGAGTTCGATGCAATCGAACTCACTATGCGGTAGCGGAGGGGAAACTCTACGAAAGGCGATCGATTCGATCGGAAACATCTTCCTCCAACCGCCAGATGTGATCGCTCACGTAGGTGGCCACATCCCCCGAGTCCGCTGTCAGTGGAGTCAGATCCATGGCGTAGGTGGAGGCTTTGGCGGTGTCGACTTGGTGGCTTTCCGAGAAGGTGGCATGGGCGAGCCTCCTCCCCGCTGCTGCGAGGTCATAGCGCTTGCCTCCTCGAATCTGCGAGTCGTAGACGGCGATCAGTGCCTGCGCCAGGCTTTGGTGATCGCTCACGTCAAAGACCACCTTGTCGGCGTCGAGCATCCAGTCGAGATCACGCCACACTTCGCATCCATAGACGGCCGCTGGTCGGGTGTTGTTGGGCAGTCGCCGGATGGCGGCCAAGGTACGCAGCGCCACTGCGACATGGGTGTCGTGTTTGTCGGCGAGGTTGTGGGTGTAGACGACCTCGGGCCGGGCTCCATTGATGAGCGCGGCGAGTTCGTTGACGACTGAATCGTGCCGGCCGTCTTTGACCGCAGAGCTCGGATAGTCCAGCAGAACCGCAGCCGAGTACTCCCCGATGGTGGCTGCCTTCTTCTCTTCGGCAATGCGAACTGCACGCATCTCGGCATCGCTGTGGTCGGAGAAGGGACCTGACCGCGGACTGCCGGCACCGTCGGTGACGGTGATGCCGAGAAACCAGCTGTCGCTCTTTCCGAAGCACCGCCCGATCCCATCGAAGGCCATGATCGGAATGTCGTCCGGATGTGCCCCGATCGCGAGGTGGGTGCTCCGTTGCAGTGCTGCGTCCGGCTCGGCACCATCCGGCACGAAGATCTGCGCACCGGGATTGGCGAACTTCATACGCCGACTCTAATCAGAGCCGCTCCCCACCGTTCTTGCGTAGATGGCGGCCGATATCAGCCGTCAGTTACGCAAGAACAGAAAAAGGGGTCTGACTACTCGGACCGGGGCCGCTGGGGGTGGTGGTGGAAGAGCAGTACCAGGCTGAGCAAGGCGATCCAGCCGGGGAAGATGTAGACGCTGGGGGAGTAGAAGGTGACGTTGAGCAGCATGCTGACGCCCACCGCGTATCCAACGAGGATCATCCATCGTGGCAGCACACCGGTCCGCAACCCGAGCGTCGAAGACGAGAAGACGACAAGCGCAGCGACCCGAGGCGCAAAGACGGCCAGCACAACCAGGGCATACGAGCGAATCATCGATGCGGCGCCGGGATCGACGTCCATTCCCCTGTCGGCGAGGATGAATGGTGCCGCCAGGGCTGCGGACCCGATGAAGATCATCCCGGCGACGAGGATCCCACCCCCGAAGAAGACCGTGTCGAACAACTTGGGGGTGGGGGTTCCGACACGGTTGCGGATCACTCCTATGAACCACAGGAATCCGGCAGTGGCAATCACGAGGACCTGCAGGACGAACAGCGTGTCCCACCCCGTATCTGGGTCCGAGAAGTAGCGGGTGATCTCTTCCTCGGAAGCTTCCACCCCGGGCCCATCGAGTAGTCGCACCAGCGCGTAGATCCACCCAACTGCTGCCACCAAGCCGGCGACTGCGGCTGCCTCGATTGAGCGGAGTGACGCACGCCACCCGGTGAGTGGAATCGTGCTGCCAGCGGAGTCGTGATCGGTCATGACTGAGACTCAGGAAGAGCCGGCTGCACCGCAGGTCCAACCCGGCGGGTACCAGCTGATCTTCATCAGTCGACCTTTGCCGGGGTGAAGGTCCGCGGGTCAACAAAACCCCGACTCCACGACCGCGGGGTGAGAGCTTCGCGATAGCGTGCGGGCAGACCGCCGCCTCTTGCCATTAGGTAGACAGCGACGCCTAGCCATGGGAATGCTATGACGACCAGCACCCAGCCGGCTTTGGCAGCACCGTTCAGATCCGCACTGAGAAAGACGTCGGCCACTATCCCGATGATCGCGCAGATCCACGCAGTGAAGACGAAGAAGACCAACATCACCCAGATCAGATCAAGCAACGGCATGAGAACTACTCCTTCCCTGGCGTCAGCATAGGCCCCGATCCCGGAGGCGTCCCAGCCGCCCTCTCCGCGGCCTTTCTTCCCCGTTCGGTGACCGGAGCCCGGGGCACTCCCAACTGATCGGGAAGATCTCTGGCCGGAACCGGGCTCTGGGGAGCACCATGACACTGCTTGACCTTGCGCCCACTGCCGCACGGGCATGGCCCGTTTCTACCCGCCGCCTGCAACCTGTCGCGGAAGCTCCGTTCCTCGGCGGCAAGGATGTCCATCACACCTGCGGCAGGCTGACCCCGGCGCATCAGGTCGATCATGATCCGCATCGGCCGATCGATGTGATGGAAGAAGTTCTTGAACCCGGCACACAGGTAGTTCAGCCCGGGCTCTCCGTCCGGGGTGGTGATGAACCGGTTCTTCGGACACTCGCCGTGGCAGGCGAAGCGAACGTCGCAGTCGAGACAGTATTGGGGAAGGCTGGTGCGCTTGTCCTGACCAAAGTCGTATTGCTGCCGGCTCGACACCAGCGTGTCGATCGATGCCTCACCGATATTGCCGATGAGGAACTCGGGGTCAACGAAGTGATCACACGAGTACAGATCGCCGTTGTGCTCGAGCGCCAGACCGAGGCCGCAGGTTTCGTTGAACACGCACATTCCCGATTGGTCCATCCCGGCCCAGTTGCGGGCCGCGGCCTCGATGGTCTGCACAAAGACCGAGCCCACGTCGTGCCGCAACCATTCATCGAACACCGTGATCAGGAAGCTCCCGAACTGCTCGGCCCCCACCGAACGATCTGACGCATACGACCCGCGCAAGTCGGCGGGGTTGCCGTGTTCGTCGACCCTCTCCACAACCGGAATGAACTGCATCCAGTCCGTGCCGGCGTCGTCGCGCAGGAAGCGATAGACCTCCAGCGGATAGTCGCCGTTGATGTGATTGACCGTGGTGAGGACGTTGTACTCCACGTTGTGCTTCTGGAGGAGGCGGAGCCCTTCCATCACCTTGTCGAAGGTACCCTCGCCCCGCTTGTTGACCCGGTAGGCGTCATGCAGTTCCCGAGGCCCGTCGATGCTGATCCCGATCAGGTAGTCGTGCTCGGCAAGAAACTCACACCACTCGTCGTTGAGCAGAGTTCCGTTGGTCTGCATCGTGTTGAGGAAGGTCATGCCCGGCTTGCGATAGCGCTCCTGCAACTCGATCGACTTGCGGTAGAAATCGATGCCCATCAGAGTCGGCTCGCCCCCCTGCCAGGCGACGGTTACTTGTGGGACCTTGTGCATCTCGATGAGCGACCGGATGTAGTTGTCGAGCATCTCGTCCGACATCCGGAACCGGTCGCCTTCATAGAGCTGTTCCTTGTCGAGGAAGAAGCAGTAGCTGCAGCCCAGATTGCAGATGGCTCCGGTGGGCTTGCCCAGGATGTGGACGGCGTCCGGTGACCAGGCGCGTTCTTGCTCATGGCCGGTGCGGCGGGTCGGCATCGGTAGCGGCGTGGAAGCGTCGGGCATCGCAGCAGACTAGGGCACGGGCAGGCACCGCAACACGAAGCGGGCATACGCAACGGGTCCCGGCCGGTGATTATCCTCACCGTTGCATGACCTATCAGGATCCGCTTCAGGGCCGACTCGGCAAGCTGGCCAATGCAATCGCAGCTCGCGTAGTGCAGACGCTCGACTTGCCGCAGCTCGTGTCGGAGATCGATATTGCAGGAATCATTGATCAGATCGACATCCTCGAGATCATGGATCAGTCCGATATCGATGCCATCCTGCAGCAAGCCGACATGGATGCGGTGCTCGATACCGTCGACATCGACAGGGTGATCGCCAGAGTCGATGCCAACGCATTGCTCGACCGTGTCGATGCCAACGCATTGCTGGACCGTGTCGATGTGAACGCATTGCTCGATCGCGTCGAGGTCGATGCTCTTCTCAGCAGAGTCGATGCCAACGCATTGCTCGACCGTGTCGATGTCGAGCGACTCCTCAACCGGATCGATGTGAACGCTCTCATTGCGAGGGTCGACCTCGATGCGGTGCTCGATCGGGTACCGGTTGATGAGCTGGCACAGCGCGCCGGCATTCCCGAGATCGTCCAGGAGAGCACCAGCCATATGGCCGCTTCCTTCATTGACTTCGTGCGTCGTATCGCAGTCGGCCTAGATCTCGTCGTCTACGGGCTCGCACAGCGAGTCCTCAGAAGACAAGCAGCTGATCTTCCGCAGAGGCCGCGTCTGATTACGGCGGAGGACGGCGGATGAGGTCGAGCCGCCAGGACGTGTCCGGCAATTACGCCGGCGCCGTGACCAGACTGCTGGCACACTCAGTAGACATCGCCGTTGCGGGCTTGCTGTTTGTGATCGGTCTGGCAGCACTCGACTACGTCTTGCAGACAATCGTTGGTGTGGATGCCGTAACCGACAATCCTGAAGTGTGGACGGCGACGGCCGCTTCAGTCTGGCTGTTCCTTTACTGGTGGGTGTCGATTGCGGTGGCGGGCAAGACGATTGGGAAAGCGCTGCTCGGGCTGCGCGTGGTTACCCGAGACGGCGAGATTCTGTCGTCATTCCGCAGCGCGTTGCGGGCGATTTCGTTGCCGTTCAGTTACTTGCTGTTTGGCTTTGGCTTCCTGGGCATCATCTTCGGTCGGGAACGCAGAGCGCTGCACGACGTGGTTGCCGGATCGGCAGTCATCTACGACTGGGGTCCGCGCACCGCCGAGCTGCCGGTGCCGATCTCGGCCTATCTGGCGAGGAAGTCGGTCACCGAGTCCGACGAATCGAGTCCGAGCTAGCTACCGGAGTCGGCCCTGTCAGCCAAGACCCTTTCTAGATCGTTGATCCTGGCTTCTAGCTCAGCGGCGCCCTGACCTGCGGCAATCTGCCGGTTGATATCGAACGTGCCGGCAGATCCCGCTGACTCCAAGGCGCTTCCACCTTGCTGGGAGACGACATCGATCTGCGAGCCCTTGATCTGCTGCAATCGCTCGCGGAGCGACTCGAGTTCAGTCTCGATCTCCGGCGTGGGACGGGGATCGCCGATGCTCGCCCGCAGCCCTGCAGCCTCGGCGTGAAGGGCTTCGCGCCGGCCTTCCAGCTCGGCTCGTTCGTCGTATGCATCCTCGGGCAGGTCGCTCAGCTTCAGCGAGATCTCTGATAGCTCGCTGAAGATGCGGTCGAGATCGCTCATGCTGCTCCTCCACGGCTCGTTAGAGCCGGGATTGTAGGGCGTCGCGCCGGCCGGCGCAGGGTCGACCTGGTTCGAGCTCTACGGCCCGGCGTTGGAAGACGAACCGGCCAGCAAGGCGGATACCAGGATGCCCAGCGGGAGCGTCGCCCAATAGGACAACTCCATCCCAATGTTGCCCAGGAACAGCATCAGGAGCCAGTTGGCCGGGAAGGTTGCGATCAGGAACACGATGAGTGCGAAGAGAAGGCCACGTACCATCGGCTTTCCTTTCTTGTCGGGGTCGCCGGTTGCTAGAGCTCGATGCTCCCGGCTTCGTCTGCAAAGTAGGTGCGATTGAGGACACGGTCGTAGCCTTCGACGGCCTCGAGCATCTTCTCGTAGAGGGTGTGCTCGACCACCGCAAGGATCGCCGACTTGCCGGGTTCTAAGTCCTGAGCCAAGTCCTCGAGCATCTGGTTCTCGAAGCCCTGGTCGGTGGCTTTCCCGGCGACCGCACCTGCGGCAGCTCCGAGCGCAGCACTGGCCAGCAGCGACGGTGGGAAGACAACACCCAGGACGGCACCAATCAGCGCACCCCGCTTGGCTCCCTTGGCCGGTGTCAATTCGGCGCGTTCGGTGATCGTGAGGTTGCCGGAGCGCTCTCGCACCATTACTGCCGCATCGATCAGCTCGATTGCACCTGAGTTGTGTAGCTTCACCAGGTCGTTGAGCGTGGCCTGCGCGTCGTAGAGGTTGGGATATATGGCGGCGACGATCTCCATCTGGATGTTGTCGTCTGACATTGACGGCTCCCGGGGATTAGACGAAGAGACGGCTCCACGATAGCCAGTCGCCATCGGCCGGGACACAAAGAAGTGACCGCCCCGAAGGGCGGTCACTTGTCCGACAGACTTGTGCTTCCTTAGCCGATGACCTGGGCCCGCAGCTTCTGGTATTCCGCGTCGGAGATGGCGCCGGAGTCCTTCAGAGCGGCGAGCTTGGTGAGCTCGTCGGCTGGAGACGTGGTGCCGGCCGCGTCCTTGATGTAGGCGCGTTGTGCCTCTTCCATCGCAGCCGCTTGCTTGGCCGTACGCTCGGTCATGGCATCGCCGTTGGCGATGAGATAGATGAGAACACCCAGCCATGGCAGCAACATGACGAACAGCACCCATACGGCCTTGGCAGCGCCGCCCATGTCACTCCTGAAGATGTCGCCGATCACCGAGATCAGGACCCAGATCCATGCAATGAACAGGAAGAAGAAGAGCATGGAGAAAAGAACGTCGAGTACCGGCATAGTTGAGAACCTCGCTGATTTTGCTTACCTAACCGCGAGGACGATAGCAGCGCACAACCCCGGCCCGCTGCCGCCATTGGCGCATTGCCACGGCAGTCACCGCCCGCGCGTTTATGTTCGTCCGTGCAAGGAAAGGGTGCGACTTGGACACACAGGAGATGCCCCGGGGAAGCGGGGCCGATTCGACATCCACCGGAGAAGCACCGGGCAACGTCCTCGAAGTGCGGATCTCCGGTAGGACCATCTGGCAGGTCATCGGCGCGATTCTCTTGACCCTGGCTTTGCTGTGGACTGTCAATGCTGCCTGGGGCGTCGTCTCGATGGTGTTGATCTCGTTCTTCTTCAGCTTGGCGTTGGATCCCGCGGTGCGCTCACTCACCAGCCGGTATGGCTGGCGGCGTGGTTCCGCAGTCGGGGTCATCTACGTTGCCGGGTTCCTGTTTGCCGCCTTCATGATTGCGGTGCTGATACCTGCCATCGCGGAGCTGGCCAGAGCCATCGGCGAGAACGGTCAGGAGTGGCTGAACACCATCGATGAGCAACTCGAGGATTGGTTTGGAGTGGAGGTGTTTGGTGCGTCCACCGCCGGTGACATCGCGTCGAGCACCGATGAGGTTCTTGGGGAATGGGCCGACGAGGCCTTCGGCGCCGTCTTAGGTATCGCCTCGGCCGGTATCGGGCTGATCTTCAGCCTGGCAACAATCGCGATGTTCACGTTCTATCTCACCGCGGCGGCACCGCAGGTGCAGCAAGCGGTGCTGCGCCTGTTCAGTCCCACGACCCAGCAGCGCGTAGGTTGGACCTGGGACCAGGCGATCATCCAGACGGGTGGCTACTTCTACTCGCGAATGATCCTCATGGCGATCAACGGGGTGGGGTTCTTCTTCACGATGGTCCTCGTCGGCGTTCCGACCACGTTGGCGATCTCGCTCGCCGTCTTCGGCGCGTTTGTTTCGGTGTTCATCCCGGCGATCGGTACCTACATCGGTGGGGCGATTCCGATCCTGCTGACGCTGGCGTTACAAGGTCTAACGGCCGGGATCATCGTCCTCGGATACGTGCTGCTCTATCAGCAGCTGGAGAACTACTGGCTGAGCCCGAAGATCAGCGCTGAGACGATGAGCCTCAACGGTGGGGTGGCCTTTGGCGCAGCGCTGGCCGGGGGAGCGATTGCCGGACCGATGGGTGCGTTCACCGCGCTCCCGGTCGCAGCGTTGATCTCATCGGTGATTTCCAACTACGCCGCCAGCCATGAGGTCGTGTATCAGTCTGAGCAAGGTGCTGCGGAGCCACCTGCCGCAGAACCCAGCGAATAGGCGTGGTTTCCCGAGGGCTGTAAGGGGAGACCAGACTCACAAGTAGTCGCGGCGCTCCAGCCAGCGCATCGCAAAGAACCCCTCGACCGCGGGTAGATAGAACGTCCACATGCGGTAAACAACCGTGGCGGCGAACGCCGACGTCTCGGGGACTCCTACCAGTACCAGCCACGACGTCAGCACGGCTTCGGCTATCCCGATGCCGCCGGGTATCGGGACCAGCCCGGCCAGCAGGTTGGTCGCCACCGTTACGACCAGCACCAGCGCTAACGACATCTCGACGCCGATCGACCGCAGTATCAGCCAGAGGGTTACGGCTAGGGCGAGGCGGGCCAGGAAGTTGCTCGTCAGCAGCGTGATTGCCCGACGCGGGTCCTTGAGTACTGATGTCACCGATCCGAGGGCGTCTTTGAGAACCGGCAGCACGAGCCGGCGGAGGCGTTCGACCAGGAACAAGATCGTCACCCCGACGACCACCACGGCCAGCGCAATCAACAGAATCGCCTGCCAGTCGACGTCTCCGCCCAGGTCGAAGCTTCCTTCGATGAACATCAGACCGACGACGAGGATGACCGCCTCGACGATGAAGCCGGAGATACCGTCGATGGCGCCTTGGACCACGGCAGCAGTCGCTCCGACTCCGAACTTCATCAGGAAAGCGCTGTTCATGGCGACCCGTCCCGCCGCGCTGGGTACTGCCAGCCCGATGAATCGTGCCGACAGCTGCAATACAACCACCGGTTGCAGGGGCAGCGGCCGCCCCACTGCGGCAATCATCCCGGTGGCCTCGGGCACGAAGCTCAGGTGAGCGACGAAGTAGGCGAGCAGGATCCCGAGGGGCGAGGCGTCGCGCACCACCTCCCACACTGCACCGAAGTCGATCCCCGCCAGCTGGGTGATAAGTGCATTGGCCGCCACCAGGATCAGGACCGCCATGAGCACGCTGCCCACCGAAACCCGTCGCAGTTTGACTTCTTCAGGCGGTTCGACGCCTGTGGCTTCCGCTACCGCAGCTTTCAAGTCCTTGACCAGGTTCTTGGGCTTTGCCGTCTGCCGGCGCAGCCGCCGGTCGAGTGCCGGCAGCTGCAGGTAGGGGAGGGCGTCGGCGAGCCGCTCGCTGCCCATTCCGGCCTGGGCGCTGGCTACCGCTCGATCGACATCTGCCCAGGCTGCGAGGGAGAACAGGAGGTTGACCACGTCGAGATTGGTCCGATCTCCTGCCCCCAGTGATCCCATTGCAAAGTCATCGAAGACATGACCCTGCGGCGTGAGCATGATTGCTCCGGTGCGCGGCGCTCCGTGAGCCATGTCTGCCGAGTGGAGACGGGCTAGGTCTTGCCACACGCTCTCGAGGAGGGAGTCGCTGACCTCGGCGGGGTCAATGCTTTCGAGGGATGATCCTGGGCGGTGGACCGCCAGGATGGCGACGTCATCGCCCGCCAGGCCAGCGGTCAGCGGCTCGGCGACACTCATACCCGTCCGCTCCGCAAACAGAGCCATCAACGCCTCGTGCTCTACCGCCTGCATCCGGGACGCCATCGGTGGACCCGAGTCTCGGTACCACAAGGAGCGCCACACCTTCGCCGCCCATTGGGTATCAGCAGCGTCGCGCCCATAGGCCTTGACCTCAATGGTTGCTCCGGTCTCGTCACGTCCGACCAGACGGCGGGTACCCCACGACTGATCAGCTGCCGGGCGCAGGTCGCGAACCACTATCCCGAGTTGCTCGAGTGCGTTGGCAACTACGGCCGTATCCGGGAATCCGCCGGGTGAACCGAATCCAAGAAGCACCGCACCGGCGGAGATCATGCCGATGCCTAGAGCCCCTGCGGCATCTGATGGGTAGCCAAAGCTCAGCCCGAAGCCGGCGATCGCCGTCAGGGCAACCATGATCAAACCGAAACGCCGCAATACACGGGTCACATGAGGCGCCGCCGCCAGCACTACGGCAGTCACGAGCGCTACTCGCAAGATGGGGAACCTCGGCTCCGGTGTCTCGGTTCCGAACTCGGGGAGCAAGTCGGGCCAGACTCCTTCTTGCCATTGCATCACCAGGAAGGCCAGCGCCACGGAGGCAGCCGCCGCAAGCACGACGTCGCGAGCTGCCTGCGAGTTTTGTCTCGCTCGGATGAGTACAGCCGCAATGACGCCGAGCGCATAAAGGGCTGCCAGGGCGTAGCCGGTCCAGAAGCCCAGGTCGGTCCAGCCGGGTAGGGAGTCCATGACCCCGTTGAGAGTCTCCTGCAGCGAGCTGAACCGGACATAGTCGGAGGCGCCTATGAGCAGGAGCAGCAGCCCCAGCCCGAGCTTGACGGCATCACGCGCCCGGCGCACCCGCGGGTCATCTCCGGTGTTTAGGAAGTACCCGGCGGTGACTGCTTCGGTTCGGTTTCTGAGGTCGATATTCACGGCTTTGCCTCTAGCGGGTCATCGGAGGAATTGCGTCGCGTCCGGCTCCACCACAACCAAGACAGTGCGCCGAGCGGTACCAGCAAGACCCAGCTGAAGAGTCTATAGATGATGGCCGCCGCAGCGATGTGCCCGGCGAGTCCCGCGTTGCTTTCAGCGGTGAGGAGGGCGACGTATGCGGCTTCGGCAATACCGAGCCCGGAAGGTGTGATTGGAACCGAAGTCAGTAGTTGGACAAGGGCAAACGCCGCAAAAACTGAGACCCAGTCGAGATCACCCGAGCGAATGCCGACCACCCGCACTGAAACCAGCAAGATGGCAAAAAGCCCGGCCTGGCCCAGTGCGGCCGCACCGGCTGCCAGATGTGTCCGGGTGCGCACCACGTCGCCGGTGCGATCGCGAAAGTGGGCGGCCCTGTCGGCCAAGTCGGCCGCCAGGGTCTCCGGGGTCTTGATCCGGAACCAGGACGCAACTCTTCTGGCGGCTATTCCGGCAGCGTGACCCAGCCGGCGGGCGGTCGTTTCCGAACGGAGCAGCAGGAAGATGAGGAACACGCCGCCGACGAGGATTCCTCCGGCGATGACTGCCAGCGTCTCGAGCTGGGCATTCGACCGGCCGAACGCCACGAACAGCACTGCGGCGACAACCGGAAGAGCGACCTTGGCAAAGGTCGTGTATAGGAAGACCAGGATCACTGACGCGCTCGTTTGGGCACCCGAGTATCCCCAGCTACGGAACATCGCATAGCGGGCGGCCAGGTCAGAAGGACCCGGTACGACACTGGCAGCGGCTGCGGGCGCCAGGAAACCCGGCAACGCCTTAGCCCATCGCAGTTTGGGAGTGGACGCCATCAACAGGAGCGGTTCGATTGCAACCCGGATCGCCGAAATCGCAATCAGCCACGCCCAATCGCCGTTGTCGAGGTCGGCGATGGCTTCGGCCACGTCGCTCCACGCAACGAGTCGGGTGAACAGCAGCCAGAGCACGATGGCGACGACTGCCAGGCCGGTAACACGAAGCGCAACGTCTCGCCAGATGTTGCGGGTCGGCTCGGTCGTCTCCTGATCTCCCGTCACGCCCACGAGTTCCTCACGATCAGCCATCCGGCGAAGTATGCCGTTGCGTTCAATCCCCAGTGCGCCAGCACCGGTGCGGCCAAGCTCCCGCTGCGCAGCCGCAACCAGGCAAAGCCCATGCCGGCGAAGCCGGTCACGATCACCTGGCCGGCAACCGAAACCACACCCATGAACCCGGTGGCGGCCTGGGTTACCGTCGTCGTCTCCAGCGCGTCAACCCCCGGCAGCACGTGCCACAGACCAAACAGCGCCGATGACAAGACTGCGGCGCGGAATGGGGAGTACCAGGCAAGCAGGAGGCCGAGGAGGACGGCCCGGAAGGCGATCTCCTCGCCGAGAGCCGTAACGAGCGGGATCCGGACCAGGACCTCGACGAGCATTTCCCCGGTTGCGATCCCAAGGAAGCGATCGTCGCCGAGGGCACTGCGCGATGCCGGTACCAGCGCCGCCAGCAAAATCGCAGCCGCAACGATGAACACTATGACCAGGCCGTAGCGAACACCATCGCGCAGGGCCGCCGGAGCCAGGCCGAGACGTTTCCAATCGGCACCGGAGCGGTGGGCGATGAGGAGCAGTAGGAGAGCACCTGAGCTCACGACGGCATACGCCGCAACATCGGGTACTACGAGGTTGACGGTCAAGTTCCACAGGAAGAGAACGGCAACCGCAAGAAGCTCGAAGCTCGGCCACCGCTGGGGGCGCAACGCCGGCGCGTCGAACCATGAGGGATCCAGCCACTTCGATTGAGTTCGGTCGCTCACATCAGCTTTCTGCGCTGCTGGGCTTGGGCCGGTTCAAGACCGTCTTCCAGCGGGCACCCCGGGTCCGCGCTTCCTGCAACGGCACGCCTCCGGCCATGGTGGCCGGGGCGGCTTGCTGTGCCGGCGGCGGCGGGGCCTCGTCGGCGGTGGCCGCCTTGCGGCGCTCGGTCCGTTCCACTTCCAGCTTTCGCAGCAGATCCTCCACCCTCTCCATCTGCTCCTCGGAAACGGGTGGGAACTCGTACGCCATGTGGACGAATTGGGCCGTGTCCGCCCGGTAGTCGTGACCGAAGGAGAGGAACTCACCGGGGATCGTGACCATGGCGTTAGCCGCGTCGATGGCGGTCTGCCAGAAGGTCACGATCGGGATCCAATCCATGCTCTCGGCGACACCGCGACCTCTCTCGCCGTCCTCGGACAGCCAGGAAGGTCGTTGGATTGCAATGTCGGGGACCAATTGGGCGATGGGATCATTGTCGTGGGACAGGATGATCGCGCGCAGCTTGGAGCGGTCGTCGTCGCTCAAGGTGGCAAGCTGCTCCGGGTGGTCGAATACCCCGACCGTGCCCGGTGGTACCAGAGAGCTCGAGCCGCGGGCCATGCCGTTGCGCGACCACTTGGCCAGTCCGGGGAGCCCGAACCACAAAGCCTTGTCGATCCCGTAGTGGTCGAAACCGCCGATTCCTTGATACATCACGACATCGGACGATGCCCACGCCCCCAGACTCTCGCCGAAGACCAGCACCTTGGGCCGTTTCTCGGGTGGCATCGCCTGCAACCGCTGCTTGACCCCCCACAGCAGTAGTCGGAACTGGGCGCGCCCAGTGGCGACCTTCTGGATGGACAGGAATGAGGGGAAGCGCCCGTACTGGATACAGCAGGTGGCGATATCGCCGCGGCTGAGCAGCTCGGCCGCTTCGATCATGGTGTGGTCGACCCAGCCGGTCCCGGTGGGAGCCACCAACAGGAGATACTTCCGGTCGAAGGCACCGGTTCGATCGAGTTCAGCAAGCGCCAGCTCGGCGCGACCGGTCGGATAGACAGGCTCGGTGTTGTAGCCGATATAGACCCGGATCGGCTGGGCCGCCGCCGGTTCTTGCATCACTTCTTCGATCAGTTCTGGGGTGGCGACATCGTTGACGTAGCGTCTGCCCTGCTGTCCCAAGTCCTCGAAGTCGACGATGCTCTCTTCGTGGCCCGACATGAGCGGGCTGGGCGGTGGCGTGGCGTAGCCGGGATCCACCTTCTCGTTGGCACGTCCGATGTAGCCGACTCCGGCGTTGTAGAGCGTGGATAGGCCGAAGGACCACAATCCGGCATTGGCGACGCGGGCGAGGACGTTCTTGGTGAGTCCGGGGCCCATCCAGCTGACCAACATGTTGCGGGTCCCGATGTAGCCGCGGGCCGCACCCGTCCCAACCACGGTCACAACGGTGGCAACTCCTACCGCACCGGGGAGCGCTTCCTTCTGGGGAACCGGCCAGCGTTCGATTTCCTTCTTGCGCTGGGCTATCCGCTGAGCTGCCCAGTAGCCGACACCGGCCAGAGCCAGGGCACTGATCGCGGCGGGACGCGTTGCCTTTTGCGCAGGAAACCGCCGCTGCGCGTACTTGCCAAGGTCGTAGATCGCTCCACCGACGGCTGCAACCCGCAGCAGGCTGCCGGTGGTGCGGGCGCCGGCCTGGTAGAGAGTTTCGTCCTCACTTTCGGGTGTTTGCCCCAGCGCAACGCCGACGCCGGCGGTGACCGCCCTGGCGCCCAGCCGGACCGGAAGCGAGGCGGTCGGTGGCACGACTCTGTTGATGCCACCCTCGACAACGCCTGTGATAGCGCGGGCGGCGAGAACGTTCATTCCCGCAACGACGCCCTGCAACGTCGAGGTCCGCGGCATCAAGGAAGGGCCAAAGGAGTCGAGGAAGGCTCGGGTTTCCAGCGGCGACGACGGGCTGCCGAAGAGGGGATTGAGCCACCGGGCGACGCGTTGCGAGGTGTCGGACTCGAGCAGCGCTTTCCCAAATCGGCGCGGCAATGCTGATCTAGTTGTCATCCTCAGGTCATCCTCTCAACCGAGCTTCCAACGGGCGATTCTTCCCGACATTAGGTGACCCCATTCCGTTCTTGCGTACATGACGGCCGATATGCGCCGCCAGTTACGCAAGAACGTGGAGTCAGGGGCGGTCGTCAAGGCTCGGTTGCCGGGACCTCGTCTTGGGTCGCCAATCGGCTCACGTACCAGAGGTAGGCGCCGAGCAGCAGACCCACGATCAGGAAGCTCACCAGGTTGATTCCGACTCGCCACCAAATGATCAGGGCGGCCGCAATACCACCGGCGATGAAGGCGTCGCTGTGGGCTGCAACAACCCGGTCGATTCTGGCCAGGACGCCCGACTCAGACTTCCTCTGCCGCAGAGCCTCCAGCCAGGCGGGCCGACCCGCCAGGTAGGCAGATAGTCCGACGATGACCGCGACGGTTATGAAGACCCACCACACCGCCCTCAGGTTGGCGAATACCGCATCGAAGAGGACTTCAGCAGCGGCTTGTTCGGGTGGCCCTGGGATCGCCGCATCGAGGGCAGCGAGCACGTTTCGCTTGACGATGGCGGCCACCAGCAGGGCAACCACGCTGCCAATCGCCAGCTGAACGAGCGTGCGTCGTCTCTTGCCGGTTACGAGTAGCGCAGCAAACCCGAACGCGATCGTCGCCACGATGGCCAGGATGGCGGCACGGTCGAGAGTACGTGCCAGCCCTTGCCAGTTCTCGAGACGCTCCTCGCTCATCACGGTTACCTGAGCAAAATCGTCGGGGAGCACTGTGCCGAGCGCCTCACCCAACTTGGCGAGAGCGTCCTCCCGCACCCCTACATACGTTGCCCCCGACAGGTTGAGCGAATCGATCACCGAAGTCAGGATCCCTTCCCCGAACACATGTCCAATCGCTTGCTCTACCAAGGGCAAGATGTTCCATCGCACCTCCCCGGCGACGATGGACACGTTCTCCAACTCGTCAACGTCATCTTGGATCAACGCCACCGCCCCACGGTGGGCGAACGCAATTGCCTCCGGCAGTCGCTGCTGGAACCCGTCGGAAGCGACCAGGTTGGTGACGGATTCCTCGATCCGTCGTTCAATTGGTTCCGCAATCGGCTCCGCCAGGCTGGCGAAACTCGGCAGTTCAATCCTGCTCAGCAACGCCCGCTGGGTCGGACCAAGGTCAAGCACGTCCGCCAGCGTTTCAGAGAGATAGGTGTCGATCGCGCCCAATCTGGTTTCGAGACGACCCTCGATGTCGAGCGCCAGTGTCGTCTGCTCAGAGAGGACGTCGCTGATGACGGTCACGACCTCTTCGCTGGTCAGCGTGACGTCGACCACCTCGATGAACGTGTCTGTGTCGAAGAGTGTGCTCCTGACCCACCCGCCGACAAGCGAGACGACAACGCCGAGCGAGGCGAGGATCACCAGGATGGTGGTTGCCACCGACCTGGTTCGCCTCATTCGAGCGTCCCGTTGGGAGGACTCCGTCACTCTTGTCGCTCTTTCGCCCAGGTTGAAGCCACATCGCCGCCTCCTTCGAGGCTGAGGCGGCCCTCGAACTTGGTAAGAGTCGGGGTCGGTGAGATCTTGCCGGCCAGCAACGCCCTACCGAGTGTGAATCCGGTGGACTGCTCCAGCAGACGGGGCGGAACGAAAGAGAACGTGTCACTCAGGTGGGCGACGTCGGCCAGCGAGTTCATCCGCATCAGGATCAGGTTGTCACATTGCGACAGCACGTTTGGATGCAGCTTCTGCGGTCGCTGCGTCGACAGCAGCAGATAGATGCCGAACTTGCGGCCTTCACCCGCAATCCGCACGACGTGTTCCGTTGCCAGCGCCTGGAGGTCGTTGTCGGGTTCGGCGGGACATACGTTGTGGGCTTCGTCGATGACCACCAAAACGGGCTGGCGCTCCTCGCGCTTGCGCCATAGGCGGCCCAGGAGGCTCATAGCGACGACGCTCTGCTCTGCCGAAGACCCGAGACCTCCCACGTCGAGGATCAGACCACGCCAATCATCGGCCAGGTGATCGCCGAGGGCACTTGCCGCACCTTCGGCCCACACGTCCCAGCCGGCCACACCGAGGTTGTCGAGCCGCAAACCGATCTGGCGGGCATCCTCATCGAGCGTTTCGAGGGCGGCCCGGCGCACGTCCCCAAGGGTGTAGCGGCCATCGCCGAGACTCTCGGCAATCCGCCAATACGCACTGAACTCCTCCCGATCCTGCAGCGGATCGAGTCGCAGCACTGCCGCCTGCTCATGGGGGGTCAGTTCGCTGAATCTGATCTGCAGGGGGGTCTCCGCATCACCGGGGCGCAAGATCCGCAAACCTGCGGTGGCCGCGTTGTAGCGACGCTCCAGCTCGGCGTAACCGTCCTCGCTCGTCGGCCCCGACAGTGTCTTGTCGAAGCCTTGCTTACCCCGCATCTGGCCGAGCTTCACGAAATCGGAGTTGGGGTCGATGATGATCATCGGGAGTGAAGTGTCGAGCAGCAGCCGCTCGAGGACTACTCCGAGCGAGAAAGTCTTGCCCGATCCGGATTGGCCGCAGAGGAACGTGTGTCGGTTGAAGCCACCGGGGCGGAGGGTGGTACGCACCTCGGGGGAGGCAAAAGGGGACCATCCGATGTCGAGACCGGCGGCGCCTCTCCCTGCCGACTCCATGAACTGCTCGACCAACTCGACCGGAGCGATGGCCATGTCGGCTCTGTCAAAGACATCGTCGTGATGGGTCCCGCCGAGCTCGTCGTCCGAGATCCGCGCCAGCAGTGTGCCGCCGCCAACGACTGTGCGTTGCTCCAACTGGATCTCGGCCTGCGACACCCGGGCTGCGCCCACCTCAACTTCGGGTACGTCGATCATGACCCGGGCCCCGCGCCGGAGGTCGGCCGATCGGTCGGTTACTTGGCCCAGGTAACTCCGGCCATCCTGAGTCTCGATCGTGACGAAACCGCCCAGCGGCACCGGCACATCGAGTGAGGTGACAAATTCGAAGGTCTGGCCGTTGATGGAGGTGACTGCGGTCTCAACGGCTGTGCCGCCCTGGAGCTCGTTCCGCAGCTTCGCCACATCAGATTGCGCAGTGCTGAAATCGACCTGAGGTTCGGGCGTTTCTTCCGTCATTTCTCACTCTCCGCTCGACGATCGCATCAAGATACACCAGCCGAGCTAGCCGTCTCCTGTCCGCTAGGCTCGGCCGCAGTCGATTCCCCAAGGGAGATGTAATGGAGTTTGGCCCGCTTCAGCTTTTTGTCATCGGTTTCACCGATCCGCAGCTCGACGGCAGCGTCCTGGAAGCGCTGGAAGATGCCAGCAACGCCGGGTTGATCCGAGTGGTTGATCTGCTGGGTGTTTACAAGGATGAAGATGGCAACGTCCTGGCCGCCGAGATGAGTGAGCTCACCGAGGACGAAGCGATCTCCTACGGAGCCTGGGTTGGTGCCCTCATCGGGCTCGGAGCAGGCGGCGAGGCCGGAGCGGAGATGGGAGCCATCGTCGGTGCAGTGAGCGCCATGGACGAATACGAGTACGGGCTGGACGAGGAGGCGCTGTCGACTATCGCTGAGGACATCCCTGCTGGGGGCGCCGGCTTGATGTTGGTCGTTGAGCACCAGTGGATGATCCCGATGCGCGACGCCATGCGGGCCCAGGGCGGCATCCTCATCGCCCAGGACTTCCTCAACCCGGAGACTCTCATCGCCTTTGGCGCCGAGGCTGCTCTGGAGGGCTAACTCAACCCGGGGAGGGCCGGCTCGCCGTCGGCGTCTCCCTGCCAAAGCACGCGCTGCGGGAAGGCGATCTCGATGTCGCGCTCATCGAGCGCACGCTTGATAGCGACCGCTACTTCGTGGCGAATCGTCCACCCCGCCCTGATTTGCGGTTCATGCCAGAACCGCACTCGGGCGTTGATGGTGGAGTCGGCAAACTCGTGGATGAAAGCCTCGGGGGGCGGTTCCTGGATCACTCCTGGTGCCGCAGCAACGGCGCTGATCATCACCTCGACTGCTTCGGCCAGGTTGGTGTCGTATGCCAGGCCCACGTCGATGACACTGCGGCGCTGGGGGCCGTCGGTGAAGTTGGTGATAGGAGATTCGAGGACTGTGCTGTTGGGTATGTGCACGGTGCGCCCATCCATCGTCCTGATGACCACGGTGCGGGCGGTGAGTTCCTTCACCTCACCCTCGACACCGGCGACGGAGATCTGGTCGCCAACTTCGATCGGGCGCTGCAGCTGGAGGGTCAATCCGGCAGCGAAGTTCTCCAGGAACGGTCGCAGCGCCACGGCCACAATGACTGCGGCAACACCAAGACCCGCCATCAGCGGGATGAAGTCGATCCCCAACACTCGCAAGGAGCCGACCAAACCAAAGAAGACGATTAGCCACGAGCTGATGCGGGCACTTGCCGCCCATAGCGCCGGCGATCCGATGTCGACTCGACCGGCCAGTTGGCGCAGGCCGCGTCGGGCGAACCTTGCGAGAACGATCGAGGCGATGAAGACCACGATGGCGATCCCGAGCGACAGCCAATCGAGGTTCAGCGGTTCGAGCGAATCGGCGATCTGCTCCAGCTCAGAACTCTGCGCCTCAGTCTGCAAGATCACCTCCCGGTGCTGAGCAACGCTCCGGATCGTACCGCTGGGAGCCGCAGGTCCTAGGGATTAAGAAACTGCTCCGGCGCGAAGAGGCTTCCTCTAAGCTGACCACCCTCAGTCACCGAGAAAGGGTCTCCGATGCCTCCGATGAGACGACAGATGCGCCGCACCGCCCGGCGTACCTCGCGCCGCACTGCCCGCCGGGTCAGCCGCCGCCAGGACATGATGTCTGCCGCTGCCGCCCCGCCGCCCGAGCCGGCACCAGCACCGCAGGCTGCCCCGCCGCCCGCCCCGGCACCGGCAGCAGATCCCTACGAAGAGCTCAAGAAACTCGGCGAGCTGCATGCCCAGGGCATCCTCACCGACGAGGAATTTGCCGCCCAGAAGGCCAAGATCCTCGGCAGCTGAGACGAACGGTCGTTTCTTTCACAACCGGCGCCGCGGCGCCGGTTGTGCGCGTATTGAGTGATCCTGGGTGCTTCCAGTCCGTAGACTTCCCACAGTGTCAAAGGGAGAAGGTGAGCCGTGGCAACCCGAGAAGAAGTCAAGGAAGCTGTAGTCGACATCGCCAAGTGGTGGTGGCTGTGGTTGGTCGTCGGCATTGCCTGGATCGTCGTCGCCATGATCATCCTCCAGCTGAATGCGGCTTCGGTGCGGACGGTTGGCTTCATCGTCGGTGCCATGTTGTTCGTGGCAGGCGTGCAGTATCTTCTGGTCGCGATGGTGGCCGAAGGTTGGAAGTGGCTGTGGGGGATCTTTGGCATCGTGCTGGTTGTCAGCGGAACCACCGCCATGCTCAACCCGGCCCGCGCCTTCGCCAACGTTGCCGACATGCTCGGTTTCCTGTTTGCCTTCGTGGGGATCATCTGGGTAGTCGAGGCTCTTGCGATCAAGGGCTTCAGCGACTTCTGGTGGCTCACGCTGCTGTCGGGCATCTTGATGCTGATCATCGCCTTCTGGGTGGGCGGTCAGTTCTTCTTCGACAAGGCGTACATGTTGCTCGTGTTTGCCGGCATGTGGGCGCTAATGAAGGGATTCCTCGACATACTGCGTGCATTCCAGATCAGGGTGGTCGGCAAGATCGCAGCCCAGCTCTGAGGAGCCGGCCAGCACTAGCCGGACCTGTTAGACAAAGAGAAGGGGCGCCGTCTGGCGCCCCTCCTCGATAGATGTGTGTTTCTCAGGAGCTCGGTAGCCCGGCCTTGAGTTTCTCGAGCATCGCCCCCACTGTGAAGCTTGCCGACTCCTGTCGGGGCGGGAACTCCATCAGAGTCTGCGCCATTTGGGCCACAAACGCCTGGGCAGGGATGAACAGGAAGGCGTGGTCGATCAACCAGTCGTAGTAGGTATTCGACGTCACATCCGCCCGTTCGAACGGGTCGGTGCGAAGGTTGAAGAGCTTGGGAACCCGCAGCTCAGTGAACGGTTCCGCCCAGATCTGGAGCGTCCCCTCCGCCCGCTGCTCGAGGAACACAAACTTCCAGGTGTAGAACCGCAAGGCCATCAGATCACCGTCGTCGGACACATAGAAGAAGTAATCCCGGGGACTCTCCTCTTCCTCGCCCGTCAGATAGTCGAGCTGGTTGAAGCCGTCGAGATGGACCTCGTAGGTGGTGCCGTTCATCTCGTACCCGGCCTTCAGCTTGCCGGCGATGTCGGGTTCCCCGGCCGCCGCCAGCAGTGTGACGAACCAGTCGTTGTGACTGACGATGTCGTTGAGCACGGTGCCCGGTTCGATGTGACCCGGCCATCTGGCAAGCGACGGCACCCGGAAGGCGCCCTCCCAGCACGAATTCTTCTCGTTGCGGAAAGGGGTCATGCCGGCGTCGGGCCAGGTGTTCATGTGGACACCGTTGTCGGTGCTGTAGAGCACGATCGTGTCGTCGGCGATCCCGAGCTCGTCGAGCTGGTCGAGCATCTGCCCGATGCGCTTGTCGTGTTCGACCATGGCGTCGTGGTACTCCGACTGCCAACGGCCGGCCTGACCCCGGATCTCGTCGGCGATGTGGGTGCGGAAGTGCATCCCGGTGGTGTTGAACCAAACGAAGAACGGCGTGTCGCTGTCCACGGCATCCTTGATGAAGCGCTGGGCCTCGGGGATGATCTCGTCGTCGACGGTCTCCATCCGCTTCTTGGTGAGCGGCCCAGTATCCTCGATGCGTTGGGTACCGTCATCGTTGGCCCAGCTGTGGATCACGCCGCGCGGTCCGAAGCGCTCCCGGAAATTGGGGAAGTTATCCGGATTCGGGTAGTCGATGTGTTCCGGTTCCTCCTCAGCGTTGAGGTGGTAGAGGTTGCCGAAGAACTCGTCGAAGCCGTGATTCGTGGGGAGGAACTCGTCCCGGTCGCCGAAGTGGTTCTTGCCGAACTGGCCCGTGGTGTAGCCCAGGTTCTTGAGCGCAGTGGCGATGGTTGGGTCCTCATCCCGGATCCCTAGGTCGGCACCCGGCAAGCCCACCTTGGTGAGCCCGGTCCGGTAGGGGTTCTGGCCGGTGATGAAAGCGGCGCGACCGGCAGTGCAACTCTGCTCGCCGTAGTAGTCGGTGAAGCGGACTCCCTCGTTGGCAATCCGGTCGATATTGGGGGTGCGATATCCCATCAACCCGTCGCTGTAGCAACTCAGGTTGGTGATCCCGATGTCATCCCCCCAGAGGACCAGGATGTTCGGCTTACCGTTCGGCATGGTCGTCCCTTCCGTCTCCTTCGGCGTGTCGGCCAAGCTAGCAGGCCCGCCCGTCGATCATCCCGCCGATTGCCTCCGCTCTGTGAAGGCGACGACGGCGTCGGCGTTGGTGGCAAATCGCTGAACGTGGCGCTCGCGATTTGGATCAAGCGCAGCCAGCGCCCGATCCCATATGCGGTCGCGGATGTGAGTGGCCCAGAAGTCGATCTGCCGCCCCTCGAACGCTCGCGACAAGCGCGCAAAGGCCAGCGTGGCGGTGCTGTCTATGTCCGACATTGCCGAGCAGTCGATTACCACGAGTTCGAGATCATCCCGATCTGCGGTGAGGGTCTCCAACTCGCCCACCAGTCGTCGTACGTTGAGGAAGATCAGCGGTGCGTCCTGGCGCCAGATGAGCATGCCCGGGATTTGCTCGGCACGCGGATCAGTGTTCACGTCGACGAAGTTGCCGTCGGGCGTACGGCCCAAAACGGCTGTGGGCGGCTTGCCGACGTGCTCGACGATTGCGACCAGGGACAGCAGAACACCAACCATGACTCCGGCGAGTACGCCGACGGTGAGGACCCCGAGCATCGCCGCTACTGCAATCGCAAACTCCAGCTTGCGGACACGCCAGAGAGATCGGAAGTAGCCGAAGTCGGACAGCCCGTACATGGCGACGATGACGATCGCCCCGAGCGCCGCAAATGCCAGCGACTCGAACAAGGGGAGCAGGAAGAGAATCGTGAGCACACCGAGCGCCGCGGCAAACAGGTTGCCGACCTGCGTCCTGCCACCTGCGCTGATGGCGACGGCCGTCTTGGACAGGGCGCCACCGACAACAAAGCCGCCGCTGAGCCCGGCTCCGAGGTTGGCAACGCCGAGCGCCCTCAACTCCTGGTCCGGGTCGGTGCGCTCGCCAGTCGCCTCGGCGGCGCGCTTGGCGGCACCGACACTCTGAGTGAACCCCAACACCACCATCGCCAATGCTCCCGGTACCAGTCCCCACCATTGCCTGGCTTCCAGTCCGGTGGGCAAACCGAAGTCGGCAAACCCGCCGCTGGTCTCTCCCACCACTGCAACCCCGTTGTCGTCGAGCCCGAACGCCGCCACCGCTGCGATTGCCAATACCAGAACGATCAGCGGGCCGGGGAGGCGGTGGGCAAAGCGCTTGATCGCAAACAAGGCGACGATGCAAACGAGACCAAGGATCGTCGTCTCCACTTGTAGATCGGGCAGCACCTCGACCAGATCCACCAGCTTTCGGAAGAACCCGGCGTCTCCATGCTCTAAGCCGACGCCGATGACCTTGGGCAGCTGGTCGAGGATCGTCACCCAGACCAGCCCTTCGATGAACCCCTTGAGCACCGGGTCGGGAATCAGGTCGGCGATCCATCCCATGTGCAACGCCGACATAACCAGATAGATGGCTCCGATGACCAGCGCCAGGGCGATGGTCAGCTCGAGGAACTCGCCTCCGATCAGCACTGCGGCCACGGTGGCAGCCGACAGCACCGATAAGGCGGCATCGGGGCCGACCACCAGCAGGCGGGAACCGCCAAACAGCGCATACCCCACCAGCGCCAGCGGGACGGTGTACAACCCGACGACCGGGTCGACACCGACGATGCCGGCGTAGGCCAGGGCGGAGGGGATTAGGACGGCCCAGACGGTGGCCCCGGCAACGAGGTCGGTTTGCAGCCAGGCGCGGTCGTAGCTTCCCAGCCAGTCGAAGATCGGCAGAAATCGTTTCAAGTGTCGGCCCTCACGGAAGTGTCGAACACTACTTGGTCATACGACCACAGCCTTTGGTAGGAGGTGCAGGCTGCGTCGTCCGGAAGGCCCGAACCGGCCAGAGTTTCGGCCGCGCTGCGCTGCAGTTGCTCAGTCCCCTCCGCCGCGTTGCGACTCGACCCAATCGAGTGCTTCTGCGTAGGCCCGCCGCACCGTGGCCCCGACCCGCTCGTCGCTGGTGTAGATGTTGGACGCGCCAACCACAGCCGTCACCCCGGTTACGGCCAGTTGTGCGTTGAGCTGTTCATCGCCGGAGACGATGACGAGTTTGCTGCCGACATCCCGCAGCGATTCGCCATACCGAGTCAGGACGTCCATGAACGTCGTCCCCATGTCGTTGCGGCCGCGCAGCCGTAGGATCACAACAGATCCGGCGGAGTCGACAGTGACCGTGGGAAGCGCCTTCTCGAACACCGGCGCCGCCGCAAAGAAGAGGCTGCCGTACGGCTGCAGCACTACGACCGCGTGCGACTCGAGACGGTCGGGGGGATCGCTTTCGATGACACCGCCGGCGTCATCGACACTCCACTGCTTGATTGCCACCTGATTCGACTGACTGATGACATAGAGAATCACCGAAATCCCAACCCCGACCATGACCGCGTTCTGCAAGGGGATGATCATGGTGAGAACAAACGTAACGCCCATCACGACTTGCTGGGTCCGGCCGGTCTTCCACACCGCCTTCAAGTCGTGCGGCTTGACGGTTCGATAGCCGACCACCATCAGGAGGCCGGCAATCGCAGGCATGGCCACCAGCCCCACAGCTCCGCCAAACACCAGGATCACAATTGCAATCACGACACCGGCGATCAGGTTGGCCTGACGGGACTTGGCACCCGCCGATGTCACCAGAGCCGTAGCCGACATCGATCCGCCCACCGGCATTCCCGAGAAGAAGCCGGACGCGATGTTGGCGGCACCTTGCCCGATGAAGTCCTGCGATGCATCGGGGTACTTGCCATCCGGATTCACAAAGTTGGCCGAGATCCCGGCGCCTTGTACCAGTCCCACAAATGCCAGTGCGACAGCAGGTATCAGTAGGGCAGGGACCAGGCCCAGGTCCGGCAGGCCGGGGGCCGGCAATGAGCGGGGCACCTCGGCGATGTCACGCAGCTGGGCGACATCGTCCATCCCAAACAAGGCGACGATCGCCGAGGTCAGCACGATCGCCAGCACCATGCCCAGTGGTCCGAGTCTGGTCTTCTCCAGGGTGACGATGAGAACGATGGTCGCGATCCCGATGAGCACCGTCGGCCAATGCAGCTGTAGTGGACTCAGCACCGTGTCGATGGCGCGCAGCACTCGGTTGGCTCCTTCTGACGAGAAGCCGGTAAAGCTGTCGAGCTGGCCGAGAACGATGTTGATGCCGACCGCATTGATGAAGCCGACCATCACCGCGTTCGACACAAACCGCAGGATCGAACCCAGCTGCAACAGGCCGGCGAGCAACATTACGACCCCGGTGAGAATGGCCAGAGTGAACAGCGCTTGGGTCGGATCCTTGGCATCATGGACGGCCCCCACATCGGCGACCACAATTGCCATCGCCCCGGTCGCTTGCACCGCCATGAAGGCAGAACTGGTCAGCAGGGCTCCGGTAAACGTCCCGATCATGTAGGCATACAGCCCGTAGAGCGGATTGACCGCAGCCAGCAGACCACCGGCCAGCCCGTCGGGGACGCTCTGTACGCCGAGCACTACGCCGGCGATGCCGTCGTCGCGCAGTGTCTCGCGTTGGAAGGGCATCTTCCAGCCTTGGAACGGGTTACGCAGCTTCACGCAGTGGCCTCCACTTCTTCCTTGCGTCTTCCCAGCCAGGAAGCCAGCACTACCTGGGTGACCAGCTGAACAATGAGGACGGTGATGATGGCGGGGATGACTCCCTCAACCTCGGCAAACGATGCGGTCGCAATGACCAGCACGGGACCGGCGTTGCGATTGGCGGCCAAGATTCCGCCGGTGGCGCGGGTCCGCTGCGGGCTCGGAGCCAGCAAGGCTCCCGCCGCAAACCAAGTGATCCCGGCAACGAAGCCCGCAATGATGATCCACGAGCCGATGAGGTCGATCACCTGTTGCATACCCCCGACAACGATTGCCAGCATGACGAGCCCAAAGGTGACCGACGACACCTTCTTCGCCGGCGGCGCCCACGCGTCAGCGATCGCCGGCGCCCAGGCTCGTATCGCCATCCCGGTGATGAAGGGGACGATCTGCAGCAGCACGATCGAGAGCACCAACTCACCGACATCGATCGAGCCACCACCGGCAGCAGCCACGTCGTTGCCTCCGAGAATCAAACCTACGGTCAGCGGTGCGGTGACCGATCCGATCACCGCCAGGATGGCCATGGTGGCGGCGCCGGAGATGAGATCCCCCTTGGCAATGCCGGTGAGCGACACGGCGAACGGCGCTCCCGGCGAGCTGGCGACGATCACCAATGCAACGAACGTCGCTCCCTCGAGCGGGAATGCCTCGGCGAGACCCCAGCCGATGAGGGGGACCGCCACCAAGGAGGCCAGCACGGCTCCGAGGAGCCAGCGGAGGTTGGCGAGAACCGCAGACAGCTGTTCCCATGTGGTTTGCAGTCCAACGTTGAACATCGTTGACACCACAAATGCCAGGAATACGGCGTTCATGACTGCAAGGACTGCGTCCACTGGTTCCCTTCCCATGCGATGGCGCCGCCGGCGGCTCGCCGATACTACCCGGGGCACCTTCGCCTCGGATAGGCCCGCAAGCCGAATCTCGCCGGCACGGGAGGCCGCCGCTAGATTCGGCCGCGACACGGAGATGAGGCAGTGGACGACGGCGTAGATGTCACCGAGTTGAGCGATGAGTTCGCCGACTACCACGGCGAGCTGGTGCCGTTCCGGGCCGAGCTGGCGTGGAGCCGTCTCCTCAACCCGCCCACCTTGCGGGGCTTGGCAGCACTGGTCGGCGGCCTCGTATTCCTCTTCTCCGACCAGTCAACGACTGCGCTGTCGCTCATCCTCGCCATCGTGCTCGTCGTGTGGGCGGTCTCCGAATTCAGTGCCCCGACAGCAGAGGGTCGTGTCCAGAGGCTGACAACCGCTCTGCTGCTGGCTGGTATCGGCGTCGCGCTGCTGGTGTGGCCCGACGTGACGGGGCGGATCATCTCCAGGCTGCTCGGGGGCGCGATCATCTTTGTGGGAGCGCGTGACCTCTATCGGGCGATCCGGCGGGATGACGACCATGTCCACGTGTGGGGTGTCATTCGTGGCTTGTTCCAGGTCGCAGTGGGCATTGCCTTGTGGGTGGCTCCGGCAACCATGCTCAGCCTCGTCATTACCCTCTTTGCAGGATTCTGGATCATCACCGGTATCGCCACTGCGGTGGGCAACTTCACCGGGATGGCAGAAGATGACGTCGACGTCACCGACGTGTGGTACCGAATCTTCCGCTGGCTGGAACAGCGGCCGCATACCGCCGACGACCGCAGCCAGCTATACGGCAAGATCTTCTACGAGGGGGCGATGGCGGCCCGTCGCCTTTCCCGCTTCTTCCTGCTCATGGGTTTTGCGACGACGATCGCCGCGTTCGGCATAATCTCCGATTCCACCGCAGTCGTGATCGGGGCCATGCTGGTTGCTCCTCTGATGACTCCGCTGATGGGAACCTCCCTGTCGCTGACAATGGGCTGGCCAAAGCGGGCCGCCATGTCCGCCGGTGTTGCCCTTGGCGGAGTGGCGCTGGCCATCGGGCTGTCTGCGGTGTACGGCGGAACTCTGGCGTGGGGCATCGACCCCGTCACCAATAGTCAGGTCGCGTCGCGCGTCGCCCCCACCTTGATTGATCTGATCATTGCAATCGCTGCTGGGGGCGCCGGTGCGTTCGCCTTGTCGCGACCTGACGTCTCCGACGCACTTCCCGGTGTCGCAGTTGCGATCGCTCTTGTTCCACCGTTGGCCGTGGTTGGCTTGATGTTGGAAGCCAGGCAGTTCAGCGAAGCCTTCGGTGCCCTGATGCTCTTCACCACCAATATGGTCGCCATCCTGCTGGTGGGAGCGCTCGTCTTCCTGCTCACGGGCGTCGTGCCCGTTGCCAAACTGGTGAGCGAGAGGGTTTGGATCCGCAACACCACAACCTTGATCGGAATCTTGGCGATAGTCGTGCTGGTCGTCTTGGGCTCGACGAGCGAGCGCATCCGGGCGCAGAGCTTCGACCGGGACAACGTTGCCGAGGTAGTCGATAGTTGGATCGGTGACCGCTCTTTGAATCTGGTCTCGTACACCGTGGCGCCGGACCAGGTCGAGTTGGTCCTGGTGGGTGGCGACCGCCCCGATGACACCGAGGATCTCGATGCTGCGTTGGACACTGAACTGCAGCGGAACGTGACGACCGTGGTGCGGTGGGTTCCCGAAGAGAGGTTTGTCGTCAACGGCGACTAGGGAGTCTCCGCCACTGCTTCTTCTGCTCCGCCCATGAAGATTCGCTGCGCCTCGCCCACCAGCGCCACCACCGGAATCGCCAGCACCGCCCCCAGCGCGCCTGCCAGCAATACGCCGACGGTGCTGGCGATGAACACCACGAACGTCGGCAGCTTGATCGTCTCCCCGACGAGCCAAGGTCGCATCAGATTCTCGCCGGTGTTGAAGATGAACAGCGCCAACAACAAAGCGAGCGTCGCGTCGCCTATGCCCGATGTGCCCAGGGCAACGAACACCGCCAGGGCGGTGGAGACGGTCGCGCCGACATAGGGAATGAACGAGATGACAAAGGTGAGCACTGCGATCGGTGCAGCCAGCGGTACGCCGATCAGCCACAAACCGAGCCCGAGCGCCACCGCCCCGAACAGGCCGATCAAGGCCTGCCCTTTCCAGTAGTTGCGGAGCACGACATCAAAGCGTCCCATGAAGGCCTCGGCCTTTTGCTGCGTGTCGGCATGGGTGCTGCGCACCAACCATGCTTGGAACTTGGGCCAATCCCGCAGCCCGAAATAGAGGGTTACCACGAAGAGGAAGGTGCCGACTAACAGCGATCCCAAAATGGCAACACTGCGGGTGGCACCACCGATTAGAACGGCCGACACAGTCCCAACGAGATCCCGCAGGTTCTCCCTGATCTCGAGTACCTGGCTGTCCTCCAAGCCTTCGATCTGAACATCGATCCAATCGACGATGACGGTCACCGCACCGGCCAGACCGTCCCAGAGTGCCTGCCAGTTAGCGGCAATCGAAGCCACCATCAGCCAACCTGCGGCCACCAGAATCAGCAGCGCCAGTAGGAGCACAAGCGCCGCGGCGACCGCGCTCGGCAGGCGACGCTCCAAACGTTCCACGAGCGGCCGCC
Organism: Acidimicrobiia bacterium; assembly: GCA_030064765.1. Classification (GTDB taxonomy): domain Bacteria; phylum Actinomycetota; class Acidimicrobiia; order Spongiisociales; family UBA5794; genus JAAETI01. Next base: position 33,472 of record JASJEG010000050.1, read on the forward strand.
CAACCGGGATGATCACGACCGCCAGCAAGGCGGGGATGACGATCGCCGCCAGCGAGATGCCTGCCCAGACCACGACGGCACCCAGCGCCAGGACGACCAGGATGCGCCATGCCCAGTCGGAAGTCCTGACCAGCGGCCCGTGCCATCGTTTGATGTCCAAGAAGCTGCCCTCTCGTAACTCTGCGGCTGGATTGTGGCAGTAATGCCCCCGCCTGTGCCAGGGCAGGCGTCATCGACCACCCCGGGCGGCGACTTCGGCACTGTTATCGTCACCGCAAAGGAGGACCGCCATGACAGCACCTGAAGGATCGAGTGGGTTCTACCGGGAGCCGCTGGTCGAAGTCGACTTGCTGCGCTACTGGAGCACCGCAGTCTTCTCGGGGTTGATTGTCGGTTTTGCAGCCGTGGTGATTCTCCGGTTTGCGGGAGATATCTTCGATACACCGTTGCTTGTCACCGAGCGCAGCGGCGCGGATGCACTGGTGCCGTTATCGGATGGACGGGCCTTCTGGACGGCGATGATTGCCACCGGTGCCGGGGCCGCGGTCTTGAACCTGATGCTGTATGTGGTGCCCAACACGATTCGGTTCTTCCGGGCCCTTGGCTCCGTGGTGCTGCTGCTGTCACTGCTATGGCCTTTGACTCTCGATGTCGGTGATGCGCAGAAGGCGTGGCTGGTCGCGATTCACCTCGTCGTGGGGCTGATGATCATGTCGTTGCTGACCGGGATCATCGGTTTGGTTACGCGACCACCGCAGCCGGTTGCAGAGCAAACGAGCGAGCTCTAGGAACTCACCGCCCGATCGGGGAAGTGAGCAACAAAAGAGCTAGTTTGTAGCCAATGATTGCCGGCCATCCGCAACGAAGTCGGAAGGGTCCTCACCCAGGGGAGAGGCAGTGACGAGCGCGCCACAAAGAACCGGTGCCTGGCTACGGCGGCTACTGGCTGCTCCTCGCAATATCTCGATGGCGACCTGGCTGGCCGTTGCCGTGCTCGTGGTCACTGTGACCTCTCTGGTCGTCACTTCCATTCTCAGCCTCACCTACGGCCAGGACCTCGCCAACGACGTCTCGGAAAGCGAGCTCGCCGGTCGAGCGACTGTCAAGGCCGAGGAAGTAGCCCGCTACGTCGAGGCAATGCGTCGGCGGACGGCCGCCATCGCGTCGAGCGAGGGCACGGTCGACGCAGTAGGCCGATTTGCCGATGCCTATGCCGAGCTCGGAAGTCTCGGAGCTGCGGTGATCGACGAATCGTCCGAGATCGTCGATTCCTTCTATCGAGAGAGATTCGCCCCGGCCCTCGAGGAAACGATCGGAGCATCGATATCGTGGCGATCGCTCCTCCCAGTCACCGACGCAGGGGTCTATCTCCAGCGCCACTACGTCGCCGCAGCCGAACAAGTTGGCGAAGGGCTCATCGACGACGCCGGCGACGGAAGCACGTGGTCTGCGGTGCACCGGGAGTTGCATCTGGGTCTCCTCGATACGACTGTCCGCCTTGGTGCCGATGACCTTTATCTCGTGGATCCGGCAAGCGGAGCGATCGTCTATTCCGCCTCCAAAGCCGCCGATTTCGCAACGAGCCTCGATGTTGGTCCTCACGGGGGAAGCACACTGGGAACCCTGGTGCGCACCGTCCGGGAAGCGCCCCAACCCGGCACCGTCACTCTCATCGACATGGCTCCCTACGTGGCCGATCTGGGGTCGCCGATGTTGTTCATGGCAAGTCCGGTGTTCCAAGGGAATCAACTCGAAGGCGTCCTTGTTCTCAAGATATCCGGGCAGCCCCTCGATGCCATCATGACGTCAGAAGGAAGCTGGGGCGACGAGGGCTTTGGGGATACGGGAGAAGTCTTTCTCGTTGGTGCGGATGGAAGAATGAGGTCGGTCGCCAGGCCCTTTGTCGAGGACCCCACCGGCCTGCTCGCCGAGCTGGAAGCAGCCGGCACAGCCACGGAAGCTGAGCGGGCGGCGATGGCGGGGGTCGGCACAACTGCCATGTTCCTCAAGGCGGCCGATACGCGCGCCCTAGTCGCTGCCGCTGATCCAAGCGGAACCAAGCTTGCCAACAACTATCTGTTGCGAGCAGTGTCTTCCGCTGTCGAGCAGGTCGACCTGGGGGCGTTCACGTGGTACGTGATCTCCCAGGTTGAAGACGAGGAGCTTTCTGCTCCTATCACCGATTTCCGTCGTGCCCTCTTGGTCGCTGTCGCAGTGTTCGTGATTGGGATCACCTTCGGCACCGTTGGCTGGGCCCGGGGGGTGTTTCGACCGGTGCGCAACCTCAGCGAGAAGCTGCGAGACGTCCTCGATGGCCGATCCGTTGCGGAAATGGATTCACCGGCCCCAGCAACAGATCGGGTTCCGACGGACTTCACGAACCTGGCCAACAGTATCGATGAGATGCTCGAGGCCTTGGATCGGCGGAAGACCGAACTCGAAACGGCTTCTGCGGAGCGCATCGCCACTCTTCGCAGTCTGCTTCCGCCCGCCGTTGCGGAGCGGGTAGAGAGCGGCGATCGGGAGGTAATCGAGCAGATACCGCAGGCAGGCATCGTCGTCGTGATAACCGACGGTCTTGGGGACCTGGTGGCCGAGCAAGGGGCGAGACAGACTCAAGTGTTGCTCGATTCGTTGATTCATGAAGTCGATTCCGCCGCCATTCACCACGGCCTGGAGCGAGTCAAGCTGATCGGCGACGCCTACTTCGCCGGATGTGGGCTGAGCCAGCCCTATCTCGACCACGTTCCCCGATCGGTCTCCTTTGCGCTGGATGTCATCGACATCGTCAACGAAATCAACCTGCGCCACAAGACCCGGTTGCGCCCTGCCGTCGGAATCCATAGCGGTCCGGTAACTGTCGGTCTCACCGGCAGCATGCGACTCGTATACGACCTATGGGGCGAAGCAGTGCGGGTCGCCCACTTCCTGGCGCGTCAGGCGCACGACGGTGAGATTCTCGTGACAGATGACGTGCGCACCCTGTTGCCGCCCGATGTCATAGTTGCCGCCAAGCCGGGCATTGTGCAGGACATGGCAGTGTTCGCGGTGGAGGGCGAACACTCCCCGGTAGAGGCAAGCCATGAGTGACCTCGTCGCAGATCCGGCAGCCGTATGGGCGCTGATCCTCGTGGTCGTGTTACCCGTGGTGATCATTGGCGCTGCGGAGTTGGAGGAACGGCTCCGCCAACGCGATTCGTTGTTGACGCCCGTCGTATCGATTCTGAGATCGTGGACCATTCCATTCTTTGCGGGTTGGGCGCTGACCCGTGGTCTATTTGGTCTGGAAGGCGCCAGGTTGGTGGTCCGCCTCCTGGGCACGGGCTTGATCCTGTCTGCGGCGGCGGCAGGACTCGCCGTCGTGCGTCTTCTCGTGGCCTGGCTGCGGTCGTGGGGCGAAGCCGACGACGACCGACGTGGGATCCCCCAATTGCTGCTCGCGCTGCCGCGGGTCGCAGTACTGATCGTCACCGGCTGGTTCTTGATCGACGGCGTGTGGGGGGTGGATCTATCTGCGGCGCTGACCGCGCTCGGCGTGACCTCACTTGTGGTGTCCTTTGCTCTTCAGGACACGCTCAGCGGCCTTGCGTCGGGTGCACTGCTCTTGACCGACGCCCCCTTCAAACCGGGAGACTGGATTCAGTTTGGCGACCTGCAAGGAACGGTCATCGACATCAACTGGCGCAGTTCCCGGATCCGTGATCGCAACGGTGACCTCCATGTCGTTCCGAATTCCCAGCTGGCAAAGGACAAGGTGATCAACTACGGAAAGCCGTCGGGTTTGCACCGGGTTGTTGTGCCTGTTCAGGTTGCGTACGTGAGTCCCCCCACCCTCGCCCGGGAGATGTTGCTGGACGCGGCGCGCTCCACCCCCGGTGTTCTCGAGGACCCGCCTCCTTCGGTCGCAGTTGTGCAGATAGACGATCCGATGATGGGCTACGAAGTCCACATGTGGATCGACGACTTCCGCGATGCCCCCCAGGTTTCCAGCACATTCGGTTCACTGGTGTGGTACGCCTCCCACCGTCACAACGTTCCTCTGCCCAGTCCGGCGCAGGACCTCTACCTCTACGACGGCGTTGAGGCGGGAGAATCGGGCATCCCCGACCGAGCTGAGATCAGAGGACGTCTGCGGGTATCTCCTCTGCTCGACCAACTCGACGAGGATGCCCTCGATCGGCTGGCGGCGGCCGCCCGAGCGGAGCGATTTGCCGAGAATGAGGTAATCCTCCAGGCGGGTCGTGAGAACTCCGGGCTCCACGTCTTGTGGGCCGGCTCTGCCCAGATGTCGATCGAGGGGCACGAGGGTTCTTCCCTTCGCATCGCAGATTTCGCTCCCGGCGACGTGTTCGGCCTGATGGGACGTTCCGACACTTGGCCGCAACCACCCAGGACCGTTGCCATCAGCGACTGTGAAGTGGTGATCATCGACAACGCAACGGCGCAATCGGTGACGAGCCACAATCCCGCACTCGCTGCTGCTCTCAATCAGGTCATCAACGCCCGCCGGCGCCGCATTGATCGTGTGGTTGAGGCGGCCGCCGCCCGCACGCCGCGGAAGGCTCCGCCTATTGGGTCTTCCGGTTCTGCCGAAAGCGACGAGCAATGAGCGCTGACCGTGCCAACGGCCGCGAGCAACGGACCCGGCGACCGCGGTCACTGCGCCGCAGCCTGGTAATTACGTTCTCGGCGGTTTCGCTCGTGTCGGTAGTGCTGCTGGGAATTCTCAACTACTACCAGGCACGCAACCTTCTCACTGAGTCCATCAGTGATCAACTCGTCAACCAGCAAAGGGCAAAGGCGTTGGCGATTCGTAGCGGCATCGAACGGCTCGAGCAAACGGTCGTTGTAGCCGCACGTAGCCGCGAAGTCATTGAGGGCGTCGTCGAGTTCTCGGCAGCGTTCAGCGAAGCGGACTCGAGCAGTTCGCTGGAATCTGGTGAGTTGCAGGCTCTGCAGGAAACCTACAACGTCGTTGTCGACGCCATCGCCGAGGCAGGTTTGGATGCTCCGTCCGCTGACGAGTTGATCCCCGGCTCCGACGTTGGCCGCTACCTGCAGTATCACTACATCATCGCCAACCCGGCCGAGGACCGCAGCGAGATGGCCAGTGCGCCGGGTGACCAATCCACCTATGGGGCAGTCCATGCTGCACGTCATCCCGCCCTTGTGCAGCTTCGCGCGCAACTTGGGTTCGGTGATCTGCTGCTGGTCGACCCAGCGGGCAACGTTGTCTACTCGACAGACAAGCGACTGGACTACGCCACCAACATGACAGCCGGCCCGTACCGGACGACCGGCGTGGGGGGTGCGGTCACCAACGGGATTCCGGCCGTTCCTATCGGCGAAGCCGTCTTCGTTGACTTCGAGATCTACTTGCCGGCTGAGGGGAGCCCCTCTCTATTCATCGGTGCCGCGATTCGCAGCGAGTCCCGTACGGTTGGTGCCCTTCTCGTCGAGGTACCGATCGAGACGCTCAACACCCTGACCGTCGGTCAGGCGAATTGGGAGGAAACCGGCTTCGGCGACACCGGGGAAGTCTATGTCGTGGGGCGCGATCAGCTGATGCGAACAGACTCCCGGTTGTGGATCGAGGATCCTGACGAATACCAGCGTTTGCTGGAGAAGGAGGACTACGACCCGCAACTGGGCGACCTGATCGCCATCTTCGGCTCGCCCGTTCTGCTGCAGCCGGTCGAATCTGATGCAGTACTGGAAGCCCTGAGTGGCGAACAGTTCCTCGGCAGGACCAGCAACTATCTCGGGCGGAGGTCGCTCACCTCCGCCGGTCCCGTCGGATCCGATTTGCTCGATTGGGTGGTTGTCGCAGAGGTTGCGGCAGCCGAAGCCAACGATCCCCTCGGCTCCTATCTGACCAGGATCCTCATCGCCGGTTTGGTCTTGATACCCATCGTTGTCTTGCTTGCTCTGTTGTTTGCCGACCGCATGACCAAGCCCGTCAAACCTGTGGTCGCGGCGGCGGGTGCTGTCGCCGGTGGCGACCTCAGTACGACTCTGCCAGACCTGGGTCGGAACGAATTCGGTGATGTGGCCCGCCGCCTCAATCGCCTCACCGCAGCGCTGCGGGAAAGAGAGGAAGCTCTCGCTAGCGAGGAGCAGGAAATCAGACGACTGCTTCTCTCTGTGCTACCGGAGCGGCTGGTCGAGGCGTTGCGGAGCGGGGAGCAAGACCTGCCGGACCTTGTCGATACGGCGACCGTCGTCGCCATAGATGTCGACGGCCTTGCCGGCGGCGCCGGGATCAGCGAGGAGGCCGGGGTCGAATTGTCGACCGAGCTCTCCGGTCGCATGGAGACGCTCGCCGATCACCTCGGAGTCGAGAGAGTACGCTCCTCCTCCGATCAGCATCTCTTTGTGGCCGGGCTCGATACCCCTTCAAGTGCGGCAATGGTCGCCACCGAGTTCGCCGTCGGGGTTTCGCAGGCGATCGACCAGTTCAGAGACGACCACGCAGTAGAGGTGACCTACAGAGCGGGCGTCAGTGCGGGTCAGCTGATCGCCAGACTGGTGGCTGCCGACCAGCTGACCTACGGAGTGTTCGGGGATCCGCCGCGTACTGCCTTGGCACTCGCCGGAATTGCTGCCAAAGATCAGATTCTGATCGATTCAGCAACCGCAGCTGAACTCGACGAATCGTGGGACCTCAAGCCGGCGACCGGGCTCACCGCCCTGCAGGGTGAGCAAGTGTCCGTCATGATCGTCCGCGTACCGACCACCAGCTAGTCCGACTTGAGTGAGATGTGGCGGTCGGGGATCACTGCTGATCTCGTCGGGCAATCGTGTCTAGCTGCGCTACCACCGCGGCCAGTCGCCGACGCTCCTCCTCCGTCATCTCTGCAGCATGGGCCAGCGCCAGGTCCGCCAGTTCGTGTATGCGAGCGATTACCGCAGCGCGATCGGGGTCGTCCAATGCAGCGGGGGCTCTCTCGGCGAGGGCCAGCACCGCATTGCTCACGTCGCTGAAGAGCGCGTCGGGGGTGATTGCCTCGAGGACGCCACTGCGCTCGAGCATGTCTTCGACGGCGGCGTGAGCCCCGGCCAGATAGAGCTCTATGTCGACCCGCTCCAGTTCCTCGTGGAGCTCTTCGATCATCTCGGCGGCCGGGACGTCGAGTTCGTTGGTCAGCTCTAGGTCGAGTAGCACGGTTTCCACCGGCCGACCTGCACCGTCGACCATGTCGCGAACGCCCTCCCGAATCGATGAGGCATTGGCGAAGAAGACGGTTTCGTCGGGGCGAACGATCAGCAAGCCGGTGCTCCGTCGCGCCTCGGGGTGGGCCGCCAGGCTGCGGAACTGGAGGGTTCCCGGCATTCTTCCCAGCTCGCTGATCTGGGGACGCCGGGTTCGCATGATGAACGCAACCAGAGATGCGAGAACCGCAATCAGGAGCCCGTAGAGGACTTCTTCGAAAGTCATCACGCCGAGCAGAGCAATGATCGCCAGCCAGAAGTCGGTCTTGCGGAGGCGATAGAGACGCTTCAGTTCGCCGAGCTTGAACATGCCGGAAACGGCCACGATGACGATGGCCCCCAGCGCCGCCTCCGGCAGGTTCTCGAACAGCGGGGTCAGGAACAGGGCAACCAGCGCGGTGGCAACGGCCGCCACAATTCCCGACATCTGGCTGCGGCCCCCGGCCGCGTCGGCGGCCGCCGACTTGGAGAGGCTGGCCCCGATCGGGAAGCCCTGGAAGAACCCAGCGCCTAGGTTGGCCATTCCCATGCCGACCAGTTCCTGGTCCTCGTTGATCCGATAGCGATGCTTGGAGGCGAAACTGCGGGCCGGTCCAACCGCTTCGGCGAACATCACAAGGGTGATGGCCACCGCTCCCGGCAGCAGCGCCAGGAGCTCCGCGGTACCGACATCGGGCCACCTCGGCAGCGCCAACCCGCTTGGGATCTCGCCGACGACATGGGTTTCGGAGGCGAGGTCGAAGATGGAGACGACCAGAATTCCGTAGACGAGGGCCACCAGCGCAGCAGGGATGCGGTGGAACCATTTCTCCAGCGCCCACATGATGGCAATCGTGCTGGCGCCGATGAACAGGGTGATGCCTTCGGTCTCGCCGAGGTCGCCGGCGAGGTGCCATAGCCGTTCCCAGACGTTGCCTTCGCCGCCCTCGAGCCCAAAGACCTTGGGCAGTTGCTTAGTCATGATCACTATCGCTAACCCGGACACGAAGCCGGCCAGCACCGACCCTGAGAAGAACCGGGCGATCCGCCCCAGCTTGAGAACACCGGCCACGACACCGACCACTCCAGCGAGAATCGCCAGCAGTGCCGTTAGTGCAGCAAACTCGGCGGCGTCGGCAGCTCCCTGCTGACCGATGATCGAAGCAGACATCACCGCAATCGCCGAGGAGACCGCCACCACGAGCTGGCGCGACGTACCGAAGACTGCGTAGAGCAGCAGACCGATCGGCGCTGCATAGAAGGCAGCCTC
>JASJEG010000051.1 GCA_030064765.1 Acidimicrobiia bacterium
GGAAGCAGGGTTGGGGTGGCTGAGAATGCAAACCTCCTGCTGAGCCCAAGCCACAGCGATGCAAGCAGCACGACTACCAGGCCGAGCATTGGGAACCGGAAGGCGCGGAACGTGTCGAGCACCGATCCCACCATCAGGCGCAGTCCAGTCACCATTGGCCCGCCATTCGTCGGGGTACCGCCCGCGATGCCTCCGTCTGGGTCTTCGCCCCTCCTGATGTCATCCGCTACCAAGGACGGTATCCCGACCAGCTCGGCTGGAATCCTCACCCGGAGCATCAGCGACGAGGCGTCTCTGGCTCCCGACGGGTCAGAAACGATGAAAGTGAGTGGGGCCAGGTCGGCGATGACGCCGTCGAGGTCAAGCTCGAACGTTGCCGCACCGACCTTGCGAACCGGCGAGGTTGGAGGCGACTCGAGCAGGAAGTCGAGAACATCACCATCGGCGTCCGTGGCATACGGCGAGAGGTCGATCAGCATCATTTCCCCCGAATCGCCGGTCAACTCAGCCTCGAACGCTTGCGGTGGGTCATTCACCGGGAGCACCTCGATCGAGATGACCGCCGAAGCGACCAGTTCGCCATCGGTGATCTCGTATCTGATCACGTCGGAGCCGTACCAGTTGGGCGGGGGCGTGTACCGGAAGACACCGTCGATGCTCCACGAGACCGACCCTTCCTGCAGCTCAATCACATCCGATACGACAACCGTCTCGTTATTGGGGTCATAGTCGTTGTCAAGGGCCCGGATGAGCACTGCCGTGTCCTCGTTGGTGACGACTTCGTCGGCCACCGCCACAGGTGCCACGTTCTCTTCGATGTTGACGACCACTGAGATCGGAGCCGACAGCTGCATGCCGTCATCGATGCGATAGCTGAAGACGTCGATGTCCGCCACGGAACCGAGATGCCGGTAGACAAACGATCCGTCCGGCCTCAATTGGAGTGTTCCGTGGGCCGGCTGGGTGTCGACGATGGCAGAGATCGGTCGACCCTCGGGGTCGCTGTCATTGGCCAGCACACCCGGCGGTTCGACGACGAGCACACCTTGGTCGCGGACGGTGTACTCATCGGATCCACCCTCCGGCGGCAGGTTGGGCGTGATGAAGACGGTCACGGTTCCGGTGGCTTGCAAGGCACCGTCTGACACGACGAAGGTGAACACGTCGGTGCCGCCGGCGGTGATGGCTGGCGTGTAGTCATACAGGCGTGGACCGCCACTCAGGATGCCCTGGCTCGGCGGACCGGCGATGGCGAAACTGAGGACATCGCCATCCGGATCCGTTCCGTTCAGCACGAACGAGACCGGCACTCCTGCATCGGCGAAGACCGTGATGTCGAACGCCGCCGGGGGCCGGTTCGTGTTGGTTATGACCCAGTTGAATGTGGTCGAACCGCTAAGGGCCGGACCTCCATCGTCGGTTGCGGTGACGGTGACGACGTACGGCGAACCGGCGGAGGCATCGAACGGCACCAGCCCGCTGACCTCGCCGCTGAGCGGGTCGATTGCCAACCCGGGCGGTAGCCCGACGGCTGAGTAGGTCAGGCTTCCTGCGGGAATATCCGGATCCGTCCCGGTGATGGTTGCCGATACACTCTGGTTCTCGGCGTGTACGAGGGTGCCGGGGTTGGTGACGATCGGGGCCCGGTTGACCTCCGCCACGTGGATCTGCACAGATCTGGACGCGCTCGCCGGTGGCGCGCCGTTGTCCGTACCACGGACGGCAAAGGTGTAGCTGCCCGGACCTTGATTCTCTGCGGGAATCCACGTGAAGGTGCCACTCGACGGGTCGATCGTTGCCCCGGTCGGCTCGCCTTGCAGCGAGAAGGTCACCACGTCGCCCTCGAGATCGCTCGCCGATGCGACGAAGGTTGCGAGGTTGCCTTCATCTACGTAGAGCTGAGTCACCGCGCTGAGGCTTGGAGCGTCGTTCACCGGCGTGACCGAAACGAGAACAGTTGCACCGGCGAATCCTCCACGCCCATCGGAGAGCGTGTAGCCGAATGTATCGGAACCGTTGTAGTTGGGATCCGGGACGTACACGAGGTTCGGCCCAACAAGGGATACGGTGCCGTGGCTTGCACCGCCGAACCCGGACACGAACGGGGCGTCTCCATCGGGGTCAGAGTCATTAGCCACAACGTCGATGGTGACCGGTGTGTCTTCGTCAACCACAGCGACGTCGTCAACTGCGACCGGGGGACGGTTGGTGTCGTTGACCGTCCACACGAAGGTTGTCTGGCCGGTCCTCGTTGGGGTCCCGTCGTCGGTCGCGGCAACCGTTACGGAGAACGGGGATCCCGCATTGGCGGAATAGTCGATGGTCCCCGAGATCAGACCGCTGACGGGGTCGATCGAGAGACCGTCCGGAAGCCCAGCGGCGGAATATGTCAGGACATTCGCAGGAACGTCGCCGTCGCTGGCTGCAATCGGCAGGGAGACCGTATCCGCTTCAGCATCTGTCTGCGGACCCGGATCGGTCACGACGGGCGCAGTGTTCACCTCATTGACTGTGATGGTTACCGGCTGGGTATCACTCAGCACAGGTGCCCCATTGTCCGATACTTGAACGTCGAAGCTGTAGATACCGGGGCCTTGGTCCTCAGCCGGGATCCAGGTGAACACCCCGGTTGCAGGGTCGATTGCCGCCCCCGCTGGCGCCCCGGAAAGGATGAAGGTCAGGCCATTGGCCGGAACGTCGGGGTCGCCAGCGGTGGCAACAAAGCTCATTACGGTCTGTTCGTCGACGGTCTGCGGTGGAATCGGGTTCAGGGTCGGCTGTAGGTTCACCTCGGAGACGGTGATCGTGATCGTTTGCGAGTCCGCCAGGGGCGGCGCCCCGGAGTCGGTGACCACCACGTCAAACGTGTAGCTGTTGGGACCCTGCGCCTCGGTTGGTGTCCAGGTGAAGACACCAGACACCGGGTCGATGGTTGCGCCACTCGGTTCCCCGGACAGGCCGAACGCAAGGCCGTCCGTGGGATCGGGGTCAGATGCGGTTGCCGTGAACGTGGCAAGTGTCAGCTCGTCGACGGTCTGGTCGGCAATTGCCCCCAGCGTTGGAGCCACGTTCACAACATCCACAGTCCTGATGACCTGGATGGCCGGGTTGCCTTGCGAGTCCGTCACGTCGTAGGTGACCGAGTAGCTGCCAACCACAGCCGTATTGACAGCGGTGGCGTCGATGACGATCGACCCGGTGATGTCCCCGTCGTGGTTGTCGAGCGCGGTTGCGCCGAGCTCTACATACGGCGACATCACATTGATGGTCTGCGGGTTGGCGCCCACCAGCGTGATCACCGGAGCCGTCGTATCCACCACATCCACAGTCCTGATGACCTGCACCGCAGGATTCCCTTGCGAGTCGGTCACGTCGTAGGTCACGGGGTAGGAGCCGACAACGCCGGTGTCGACCGCGGAGGCATCGATGACGATCGCCCCGGTGATGTTCCCGTCATAGTTGTCGGTAGCTGTCGCCCCCAGCTCCACATACGGCGACCCAGCCTCAATGGTCTGCGGATTCGCCCCCACCAGCGTGATCACCGGAGCCGTCGTATCCACCACATCCACAGTCCTGATGACCTGGATGGCCGGGTTGCCTTGCGAGTCGGTCACGTCGTATGTGACCGAGTAGCTGCCAACTACTGCCGTATTGACCGCAGTAGCGTCGATCACGATCGATCCCGTCAGGTCTCCGTCACCCACATCAAACGCTGTTGCCCCGAGCTCGACATACGGCGAACCAACCTCAATGGTCTGCGGATTCGCCCCTACCAGCGTGATCACCGGAGCCGTCGTATCCACCACATCGACGGTGCGCACCACCTGCACCGCAGGATTCCCTTGCGAGTCGGTCACGTCATAGGTCACCGAGTAGGAGCCAACAACCGCCGTATTCACCGCAGAGGCGTCGATCACGATCGAGCCGGTCAGATCACCGTCATAGTTGTCGCTGGCCGTGGCGCCCAACTCCACATACGGTGAACCGACCTCGATGGTCTGCGGGTTGGCGCCGATCAGAGTGATCACCGGAGCAGTGGTGTCAACCACATCGACGGTGCGGAACCCGGACGCCGGGTTGCCGGAGCTGTCAACTACGTCATAGGTGACAACGTACGTCCCGACGACTGCGGTGTTGACCGCCGACGAGTTGATCACAATCGAGCCGGTCAGATCACCGTCGTAGTTGTCGGTAGCCGTTGCGCCCAGCTCCACATAGGGTGAGCCGACTTCGATGACCTGCGGATTGGCTCCCACCAGGGTCAAGACCGGGGCTGTCGTATCGACAACGTCAACGGTGCGGGTCACTTCGATGGCCGGGTTGCCCGCCGAATCCGAAACGTTGTAGGTCACCGGGTAGGAACCGAGCACCGCGGTGTTGACCGCAGTGGCATCGATCACAATCAAGCCGGTGATATCGCCATCGACATCGTCGAGCGCGGTCGCTCCCAGCTCCACGTACGGTGAACCGACCTCGATCACCTGCGGGTTGGCGCCGATCAGGGTGATCACCGGCGGTGTTGTGTCGAGGAACGTGACCGTCACGGCAGCCGAGAACTCTGAAGTCGACCCGTACGGGGCCGCCGTTCCTTCGGTGGTCGTTGCGGTGATGATGTCCCCCGCAGTCCCGGCGAAGGACGTGCCATAGGAAGCCGCACCGCCCGGATGACCTACGACGTTGTACGAGTGGACCAGGGTCTCCCCTTCGCCGTATCCGCTTGGGTCGCCGCCAGACGGATTGACAAAGAACTCGATGCGGTAGTTGCCAAGGGGTACATCGAGATCGAAGTCGACGGTGACGGTGCCGCCGGATTCGGTAGCAGACGTGATCTCGGGGTAGTTGAGGGGGTCACCTGGAGCGTTGACGGAGACGCCGTCTCCGTTGAGATCGATGCCGAGGTCGGCATTGCTGTAGATCTGGTTGCCGATCATCGTGGTGCTGGTGGCGGCCGCCGCGTACAGGACGATTCCGTACTCAGCGTTTTCCGCAATGACGTTGCCCTGGCCGGCGACGTCGCCACCGATCAGCGCACCGGGGATGCTGGAGAAGGAGACACCGGCGCGAGCTCCGCCGAGATCGGTGGCATTCGGCACAGGAGACGACCCGGTCGCATCGAGCCCGATGATGTTGCCCTGGATGATCGTCCCGGTGGCGAGCGGGCCCCAGCCGTAGATACCGAACCAGCTGTTGCCGGAGATGACGTTGCCGTCGGCGGCCGTGCCGACCACGGTGTCGGGGTTGTTGAGTATGTAGACGCCAATCTCCTGGACATCCGTGGCGTTGTAGAGGAGGGCGGCGTCACCGGCAGCGTTGGTGCCGATGTAGTTGCCGAGGATCTGCGTGCCGGCCGTTCCCGGGTTGTCAACATCGAGGGCGATGCCCCGTTGATTGTTCCCGGAGATGACGTTGCGATCCGCAACAGCGGATCCACCAATGACCGTGTTGGCGGCGCCGTCGACCTCGACGCCTTCGATTGTGTTGCCCACCTGTCCGACCGCCCCGGTCGGATCGGGACCGATGAAGTTGCCGGCGATCACATTGCCGTCACCGGACAGAACGGCGATTCCTGTGGCGAACCGGTTGATCACGAACCCGCGGGCCTCGTTGTTGCTGCTCTGGATCTCGAGACCGTTGCCACCGGCCAGCGAGCCGTCGAGTTCGACTTCAGGACCGAGGTCGTTGACGAAGAACCCCTGCCCGACTGCGTAGCTGGTCTGCGTGGTTGCGTCGATGGTGGTGTCGTCTGCGGTGAGCGGATCGATCGACCCGGCGGGCCGGATCTTCCAGTAGCTCGACCCCGCTCCGAGGTTCTGGTAGCCGGCATCGCTGTCGGGTATGGCGAAGTGGATCTCGTTGGTTCCGCCGAGGGCGTTGGCCTCCTGGATGGCTGCGTTGAGGGTGCATTCCGGATCGCCACCAACAATCGTTCCGCCGGTGTCGCAGGCACCGTTGCCGGGCGCTGCATCAATAGCGTTGCCGGTCGAGTTGACTACAAGTGTTCCTGCCGTCACCGGGGCGACCGCGGAGAACTCCGATGTGGATCCGAAGCTGCCACTTAGGTCCTCAGTCAGAGTTGCGGTCAGCTCGTCGGTGATGAAGCCGGAGAACACCGCAACGTACGATTGGGAACCGCCCGGATGACTGATCGGATCGCGGTATTCGAATGCCTCCCCCTCACCGTTGCCGCTTGGATCGGCCCCGGACGGGTTGGAGAAGAACTCGACCACATAGTCACCTGGCGGCGCGTCGATGGTGTAGTTGACCGTGATCCAAGGTGGCGCAATCACCGCCGAGTCAATGACCGGGTGGTTGAGGAGGCCGTTGGGCCCGCCGTCGCCGTCACCTGGATCGTTGGGAGTCACTCCGCTGGCTGGGTCGGCCGGATCGTCGAGGTTGATGCCGAGGCCGCTGTTGGCGGCGATAACGTTGCGCAGAATCGAGTTGCCGGATCCAGCGGTGGCCGAGAGATAGACACCGTGGCCAGTGTTTGAGCGGATGGTGTTGGCCTGCGCACTCGTTCCACCAATCTCGTTGCCTGTAGCTTGACTGTCGATGTCGATGCCGTGGCCGCTGTTGGGAACAGGCGTTACACCGTCATTGAGCACACCTATGAAGTTGCCGTAGACGCGATTGTCGTCGGTACCCAGCAACCACACACCGATTCCGCCTACGGCGTTGCCGCCAACAACGTTGGCGTCTTCGGGATTCGGGCCGCCTACCGTGTTGTTTGCGGCCCCATCGGTCAACAGGATGCCGAATCCGCCGTTTGGCGCCGCTGCACCGCTGGCGTCAATGCCGACCCAGTTCCCTGCAAACGTGTTGTTGTCGCCGCCGCCCAGCGAACCGTCGGATTCGATACCTTCGTCGGGGAAGCTGTGGAGTATGAGACCCCGGATCTCGGTGTTGCTGCTGAAGACGTTCAGACCGGCGGAACTGGTGAGATCTGCCGAGCCGTCGATCTGGATGACGGGATCTCCCGCCCAGCCCGGCTGAGTAGCTCCGTTGATCGACATCGTTGTATTGAGGTTGTCGTACTGCGATCCCGGCGCGATGGTCCATATGCCGGCGCTGTGGTTGGGGTCGCCGACGGGGATATCGAATTCGATGTCGTCGGCACCGGCGTCGAAGTTGGCCTCCTCGATCGCCGCTCTCAGGGTGCATTCCGGGTCACCTGCGCTATTGAGCCCACCGGTGTCGCAAAGCCCATCGCCGACAACGGTGTCTCCCCCATCACCGGTCGAGTTGACCGTCATCGTCCCCGCAGTAGCGACGAATTCCGCTGAGAACTCTGACGATGAGCCGTAAGGCGCCGCCACCTGCTCTGTCGTCGTGGCCGTGATGATGTCGTAGGCAGTACCGGGAATCGATGTGCTGTAGCCCGCAGATCCGCCCGGATGAGCAAGAACATCGTAGGAATCGACGTAGGTCTCGCCTTCACCGTTACCCGACGGGTCGGCGATTGAGTTGTCGAAGAACTCGATGCGATAGTCACCGGGAGGTACATCCAGGTCGAATTGGATGGTGATGTTGCCGCTGGCGGCGACTGCGGACGTGATCTCGGGATAGTTGAGGAAGTTGTTCGGTCCCGGGTCACCGTCGCCGGGGTCGTTGGTGGTGACCCCGTCGTTGCCGAGATCGATGCCGAGCTGCCCATTGGAGTAGATCGAGTTGCCGACGATGGAGTTCCCGGTCAACGAGGTCGGCTCGAGGAGCACGCCGTCCCAAGCGTTGTGGGCAATCGTATTGGTACCGATCAGCGTGTCCGCCACTGGGTCGATATGGACACCGTTGGCCCCATTGCCGAGCGGTGTCGTGCCATCGGCAGCTACCCCGATGAGGTTCTCGATGATGTAGTTGTCGGAGGTACCCAGGGACAGCCAGTCGGCGATGATGATCCCGTCCCCCGTGTTGCCAGAGATGACGTTGCCCTGCCCAACGTCGCCGATCCAGGTGAATGATGCCCCCGATTCCACCTGGACACCGCGGTCACCGTTGGGCACTGCAGCGTCACCGGCGGCGTTGGTTCCGATGTAGTTGTGCTTGACACGGTTCAGGTCGGTACCGGCGTCGGTGATGTAGATGCCATCCTCGGTGTTGCCGGAGATGACGTTGCCCCAGTCAGAGGTGGGTCCGCCGATGTCGTTGGTTGCTGCGGCGTTGTCGACATACACACCGGCCCGCCCGTTTGCCACTGATGCATCACCCGCGGCATTGGTACCGATGTAGTTGCCCGAAACAAAGTTGCCGGTCGTCCCTGCGCCGATGAGGAGCACGCCGTCTTGCCCATTGCCTGAGATCACGTTGCGCGCTCCGACCGCGTCGCCACCGACCAGGTTCCCCGGCGCATCGGAGAGGTCGACTCCTTCGTCGGCATTCGGGACCGCAGCGTCACCGGCAGCATTCAGACCGACGTAGTTGCCCTGAATGGTGTTGCCGGTCGCCGTCGCCGCGTCGAGCAGCACACCGTTGTTGCCGTTGCCAGAGATGACGTTGCGATGGGCGGCAGTGGCGCCGCCGACGGTGTTGCTCGGGGCTCCGCTGATCCAGATACCGTTGTTGCCATTGCCCACTGCGGCGTCACCGGCAATGTTGGTTCCGATGTGGTTGTTCTCGACCCGGTTGCCACTGGTGGCCGAGCCCTCGATGCGGATGCCGTCGACCCCGTTGCCGGAGATGATGTTGCGGTACCCGACCGGTAGGCCGCCGACCACGTTCATGGTGGCGCCGCCAAAGATGTTGACACCGTGGCTGCTGTTGGGACGAGCTGCGTTGGAAAGGTTGATGCCGATCCAGTTGCCGATGATGTTGTTGGCGGAGGTGGCGGCGTTGCCGTTGCCGTCGACAACTACCCCAGACCCGGCATTGCCGGCGATCAGGTTCTGGTATACCCAGGTGTTGTTGGCGCCGTCGTAGATGACGACACCATGCCGGCCATTCGACACCGGTGTGGTGGCATCAGCTCCAATGCCGATGACGTTGTAGTAAACGATGTTGTTGGTGCCGGTGGCGTTGTTCTCGACTCCGTCATCGGCGTTGCCGGAGATGACGTTGAAGTCCCCTACCTGTCCAATCACGTTGCTGGCACTCGTGCCGCCCAGGTAGATGCCGTCCGCACCGTTCTCGATCGCGGCGTTCCCCGTACTGTCCGTCCCGATGAAGTTGTTCAGGATGGTGTTGGCGTCGGAACTACCGATGACGATTCCGTTGCTGCCATTGCCGGAGATCACATTGCGGTGGGCGAACTCCCCGCCGCCAACCCGTGTGGGACCAGAACCGGCACCAAGGTAGATTCCCCGCCCTACGTTCCCACGATCGATCAGACCGCTTGCGTCCAGGCCGATGTGGTTGGCGACGATGGCTGCGTTCGCCGCTCCGGTCGCAACATCAATCCCATCGCCGGGGAAGCGCGTGATCGCCAGGCCATGGATCTCTACGTCGTCGGCTGCGACGCGGAAACCGTCGCTGACGGCACCGTTTCCGTCCAACTCGACGACGGGTGTCGTCGTCCATCCGGTCTGAGTGGTGCCGTCGATTATGACGGTTTCGATGAGTGGGTCGTAGTCGGCTCCCGGAGCGATGGTCCACACGCCGCCGCTGTGTCCGAGTTCAGCTGCCGGCATGTCGAAGTTGATGGTGTCGGTGCCCGCGAACGCGTTCGCTTCCTCGATGGCAGCTCGCAACGTGCACTCGGGGTTGGTTTCGGTGTTAACGCCCCCGGTGTAACAAACGCCGTCGCCGGGGTTGTTGTCTGAGGCATCGCCCGTCGAGTTGACGATGAATGGCAGGACCGACACCGGGTGCGCCGGAATGAAGACCGACTGCGACGGTCCGTTGATCGACCCGGATGGCAGGTAGATGTCGATCAGGGCCCCGCTCGACCCGTCGTAGCGAACGATGCGGTTGCGGCCACCAACGTAGAGGTGACCGTCGGGGCCGAACGTTGCACCGCGCGGTTCATTCAGACCGGTTGCGCCCGCGGTGGCAAAGATCGTGTCAAGGCTCCCGTTGGCGTTGTACCGAACGACCTGGTTGTTGACGACGCTGGTGACGTAGAGCTTGCCTCCGGGCCCGAACACCAGCTCTGACGGCTGATCGATCTCTGCGCCTGAGGCAAACACGCCCATCGGGTGTCCGTCGCGACCGTTGTACTTGAGGACCTCGTCCGTGTGGAAGCTGGTGACATAGAGATGGCCGTCCGGGCCAAACGTCAGGTCATCCGGTTCATCGAGGCCTCCGCCAGCGGCAAACACACCAAGGAAGGTGCCATCGGTGTCGAACTCGAGAATCTGGTCACTGAAGTTGGAGGACACGTACAGATGGCCGTCGGGACCAAACTGCATCCCGGCCGGCCCGTCGAGGCCTCCAGTACCGGCGGGGATCCAAACACCGAGGTCGGCGCCGGTCACGGGGTTGTAGCGGCGGATGGTGTCGTTGCTGTAGTCGCCAACGTATGCGAGGCCGTCGGGCCCGACAATGGCGGCAATCGCCCAGCCCTGGCCGGCGGCGGCGAGGTTGTCAACGACGGCACCTGTTGTTGCTTCCAACCGGAACAGTTGCTGATTGGCGAATAGTCCGGGAACCACCATGCGACCGTTGTGCCAGGGACGGTTGAGCAGGCTGTCCTCGTCGGCAACAGCAGCTGTAATGTTGTACTCGCCCGGGTTGGCATAGGTGTGAGTCGCAGATGCCGGGTTGCCGACGATGCTGTCGATGTTGCCGTCGCCCCAGTTGATGGTCCACTCGGTCACCGTGTCATCACCGGGATCGGATACCGAGAGGTTGGCGGTGTAGACCAGACCCCCGCCGACGGTTCCACTGCCGCTCACCGAGATCGTCGGCGGAGTGTTGGCAATCGTCCAGGTGACGGTCGCGGTGTCGGTGTTGCCGTTCCCATCGTCGACCTCAAGCCCGATCGGATACGGGCCCCCGTCATCATCGAAGCCCAACCCGATGAGGGTGAGCCAGGGGATGGTGGGGTTGACGCCGGTGGCATCGTCGTATTGCCCATCGTTGTCGACATCCCAGTTGTAGGTGAGCGGGTCGGTGTCGGGATCCGTCGAGCCGGAGCCATCAAGAACCAGGTCGTCACCTTCATCGGTGGAGTACGGACCACCGGGCACTGCGGTCGGTGGACCGTTTGGGGTGCCGAGGTTCAGGACGTAGACGGATCCGCTGTCGACAAAGCCGTCATCGTCACCGAACGCTCCCACGGCGATCCCGATGGTGCCGTCGCCGTCGAGGTCACCGATGCCCGCAACCGCGAAACCAAACTGATCGCTCGTGTTGATCGTGACTCCGAGGCCACCTTCGAGGTTGCTGATCTTCTGATGGCTCTTGACCGTGCCGTTGCCATTGAGGAACAGAACGTACGCCGCGCCCGACAGGCTGTTGCCGTCGTCGTCTTTCGGGGTGCCGACGATGAGGTCGGGTACGCCATCTCCGTCGATGTCTCCGGCTGCTCCGATGGCGGTGCCGAACTCGTCGTTGCTCTCTAGGACACCAGTGAATAGACCCTCGGTGTCGCTGATCTTCTGCTGGCCGATGACCGTCCCGTTGGTGTCGAGGAAGAGAACGTATGCGGCGCCGTGGTTGGTGCCACCGTCGTCGTCCCAGTACGAGCCGACCGCAATGTCGCCGTTGCCGTCGCCGTCGACGTCTCCCAACCCGGCAACACCGATGCCAAACCCGTCGGAACCGCCGAGCGGGGAGCCGGCCAGACCGCCTACGGTTTGGCTGATCTTCTGCTGGCCTTTGACAGTCCCGTCGCTGTTCAGGAAGACCACATACACAGCACCGGCATTTGCGACTCCGTCATCATCATCCTTGGCACCGACGACGATGTCGTTGAGACCGTTGCCATCGAGGTCTCCGATGTTGGCGACGCCGCCGCCGAAGCGGTCGTTCGCATCGAACAGGACGCCAAGTCCACCTTCGGTTTCGCTGATCTTCTGATACGACTTCACCGTGCCGTTGGCGTTGAGGAAGAGCACGTAGACGGCGCCGCCGTTGCCGTTGAGGCCATCATCGTCTTGGTGGGCGCCGACGGCGATGTCGTTGATGCCGTCGCCGTCGAGGTCGCCGAGGCCGGTAAGGCTGATGCCGAACTCATCGGCGTTGTCGAGGACCGCAGTGAACCCGCCGTCGACGTCGCTGATCTTCTGCTGCGACTTGACCGTGCCGTCCCCGTTCATGAAAAGGATGTAGACGGCTCCGCGGTCGCTGCTGCCGTCATCGTCGTTGGGTGCGCCGACGGCGACATCGTTGACACCGTCACCATCGAGGTCGCCAATCGGTGCGATTGCCCGCCCGAAGTGATCACTGACACCAAGGCCGGGAGCGAGCCCGCCAAGGGTCCCGCTGATGACCTGCTCGGCGACCACAGCACCAGCGGATGCCGTTGTCGGTAGATCTAGATAATCGGGCTGGGCATCCCGGTCGGAGTCAACTGCGTCTCTCGGGTCGCCATCTCCGTTGGGATCGGCGTTCTCGGAGGCCGTCGGTGTGCCGTCGCCATCATCGTCGTCGTCGAGATAGTTGGGGTTGGCGTCACCGTCTGTGTTCGGGCCGGGATTGGTGGTCGGGTCGTTATCGGCGTCGGTATTCGCGTCCTCGTGGTGGTCCCACAAGCCGTCGCCATCGGAGTCGGCAGGGCCGACCGTCACGTAGTGGCTCGGCACGAAGTCGAACGAGCTCGGCCCACTCAGACCGTCGCCCGAATTGCTGAGCTGCCCGAGCAGCGTCCCACTGAGGTCGTAGACATTGAACTGATGGAGACCTTGCGAGGTGACATACATAAGCCCGTCTGGACCAAACGTGATGCCATAGGCCTCGAATAGGGAAAGCACATCGGCCTCGTACGCACCCGTTGTGCCGTTGAAGCGGCGGACTACTCCGTCAACGAAGTCGGTCACATAAAGATCGCCGTCTGGGCCGAAGGCCAGGTCCGTAGGCTGGTTCAGGTTGGTCGATACGAACAGCCCCTTGAACAAGCCGGTCTCGGCGTCGTAGCGATGCACATAGTCGGTCGACCATGAAGTGACGTACAGGTCACCGTCTGGTCCGATCGTCATCTCGGACGGAGCTGCGAGTCCGCCGACACCGGCAGCGACTACTTCATCGATGTAGGCGCCGTTGGTGCGTGCAAAGGCCTTGATCGAATCTGTCCCGAACGTCGAGGCCCACAGCTCCGTTTCGGCGGGGAACACGATCCAGCCCGGTCCGGCAAGGCCACCGGTTCCGGTCGGGATGAAGTTGGATTCGAATGCGCCGGTGCCCGCATCGAAACGAACCACGTTCTCGGAGACGTTGCCGACGACATATAGGTAGCCGTCGGACGCTACCGCGGCATCGACCGGTGCGTTCAGCGCCGCATTGGCGAATGTGCGCAACGCATCGCCTGTGAGCGACGACAACTCGAGTACCTCATCACTGTCGTATTGGGGAATGATCACAGTGGTGGCGTTGAAGGTCCCATCCTCATCGGTGACTGCAGCACGGATCTCGTGGTAGCCCGGGGTTGTGTAGGGATGGCTCGCCGTCGCGGGGTTGCTTCCGATATTGGAGTATGTGCCGTCGCCCCAGTCGATTCGCCACGCAGTGACAGTGTCGTCACCGGGATCGCTCACAGACAGGTTCACCGTGTACAGAGAGCCGGCGGTGGCTGAACCGCTACCGGTGACTAAGACGGTGGGTGGAGTGTTTGTGATAGTCAGGGTCGTCGTGTCGGTATCCGTGTCGATCCCGTCGTCGACCTCGAGCCCGATCGTGAAGGGTCCGCCATCATCATCGAGACCGAGACTCGCCAGCGAGGCCCATGAGACGCTGGGGGTGACTCCGGTTTCGTCGTCGTATTGGCCGTCGTTGTCGAGGTCCCACCGGTAGGTGAGGGGATCCGTGTCGGGGTCCGATGATCCCGAACCATCGAGATCAAGCTGATCTCCCTCTGCGATGGTGTACGGACCGCCGACGATCACGGCGTTCGGCGGGTTGTTGGGTGCGGGTGCTCCGACAGCCAGGGTGAAGTAGTCCCCGTCGCTGAAGGAGGCGAGATTGAACGTGGCCACTCCGCCCGAATACGAAGTGGCGATGACGTCGGTTGCGCCGGCTGAGAAGTCGCCGTCGGCATCGATAAGAAGGTGGAAGTCGGCCGGATCGGAACTCGGCGGGGTCAGCCCGCCGACGTCGAGGGCAACCGTCACTGTGCCGACGCTGCCGGTCTCGTCCACTCGCCAGGTCCGTTGTAGTCGCTCGCCTACGGGGGACCCGGTGGTGGTCCAGGTCGTAGCGCCGTCGTCATTGCCCCACACCAGGAAATCACCGTCCCCCTGGCTCGACGCATTCGACATGGTGACGATGGAGTCGGAACTGATCGACCCCGACTGGGTCTGGTCAAGTACCGAGGTGTCATCTTGACCGATGCCTGCGATGTCGTTGTTGTAGGAGGCATTGGTGGTGGCGTTCCAGATCACGGTTCCGTCGGAGCGCAGATAGTCGTAGGCGGCGGTCTGGTCGAGGGTGAGGCCGTACTTGATAGCCAAGTAGCTCTGGATTCGTTGGTGCTCGGCGTCGGTGGCTCGGCTGAAGTAGGAGATGACCTCCGCGACCTTTCCGTCGAGATACTCGCCGGGCCAGGGCGAGTTGGCGTTGACGGTTGCCACGTTGTACGCCTCATCCGTCGTGGCAAGGAACGTACCGTTTACTGCGTTGTCGACCTCGAGGCCGTCGGCGTAGATGTCGGTCCCGTCTAGAGCCGCGTTGCTCCGTGACGCCAGAATCACGGGATCCCCACCCGGATAAGTTGCAGTGCCCGTCTGGGCGACCCGCCACGCTGCCGACCCGCCGTGACCGTGGGTGACGATCTCGTCGGGAAACGTACCCGTGGTGTCGCCGAAGGTGAGGAAAGCCGTGTCGGACACGCAGGCCGCGCAGTCGAAGGCGAAGATGGTCTGCCCAGGCGATGCTGAGGAGATCGTGTTGTCCGGAATCACCACGACGTAGAAGGAGTGGCTGGAGGCTCCTGCGGTACCGCCAACGAAATCATTCGTGCCGTCGAAGTTGACTACCGGATTGCCGTTGACTGCGTCGACGACCAGATCGGGTTGCTGGCCCGCCGTTCCTTGTGTTGCATCGTTCCCGTTGCCGGATTGGTCGGCCCAGCTCGAGACCTCGCCGGCGGATGCCGTCACGCCGATATCGGCCCGTAGCCACAGACCGAGGTCCGTGATGACACCACCGGGGCCAGAAGCGGCTGTCACCGTGTAGGCGGCAGAGAACTCAGACGTCGAGCCGAACGGTGCGGCGGTGCCTTCGGTCGCGGTCGCGGTAAGGATGTCCCCGGCAGCGCCGGCGAACGTCGTCGACGCCGGCGAAGGCACCCCGCCGGTGACGGTGACATCAACCGAGCCGACCCAGGTCTCGCCCTCCCCGTTGCCGGATGGGTCGGCTGCGGTGTTGTCGAAGAATTCGATCCTGTAGCTGCCATTGAGGACGTCGAGGCCGAAGTCGACGGTGACCGTTCCGCCGGATTCGCTTGCCGAGGTGATCACCGGGAAGTTCATGAAGTCGTTCTGGCCCGTGTCACCATCGCCTGCGTCGTTGCTTGTCACGCCGTCGTCATTGAGATCGATCCCCAGCCCACCGTTGCTGTGGATTGCGTTTCCGAGGACGGAGTTCCCCGTGCTGCTTCCGGTCACCGCTAGGCCGTAAGAGGAGTTGTACGCAACAGTGTTCGCAGCCGACGCATCCGTGCCACCCACAAGACTGTCTCCGGCGCTATTGAGATCGATTCCCCGGCCGTTGGGGAGGGCGCCACTTCCGCTCGCGTCCGTGCCGACCAGGTTTCCAATGATCTCAGTGGACGAGCCGCCAATCGTCACCATGATGCCCTGATTCGTGTTCCCAGAGATCAGATTGCCGTCCGCACCCAAGCCGCCGATCGTGTTGCCTGCGCCCCGCAGAACAACACCGATCTTGTTCGGCTCGGCGGACGAGCCGGTCACGTCGGTTCCGATGTAGTTGCCGAGGATCGAGTTGCCAGCAGACTCGAGAGCAAATCCTTCGTCATCCCAATTGTTGACGACCAACCCGCGAATAGTGCTACTCCCGCTGGTGACTCGAAATCCGTCGGCGTTGCTTCCTGCGGATGAACCGGTCACTTCGATGACAGGTCGCCCGCTCGTTCCGTATTCTGTCTGCGTCGAACCATCGATCGTCATCGACGTCGCGATGTTTGGCAGCATCGAGGCGGGCTCAATGGTGAATGCCTCTGGCGAGGCGGTGTATCCACCATCCGTCTGCGGAATGTCGAAGTGGATCGTGTCGACCGTGGCCGACGCGTTGGCTTCTTCGATCGCTGCCCGCAACGTGCACTCGGGGTCGGCGCCGACGGTGCCGCCTGTGTTGCAGATATCGTCGCCGATGTTGTTGTCTGCGGCGTCGCCGGTTGAGTTGACGGTGACGACTCTGCTAACCACTGTCATCGCAGCAGAGAACTCTGATGTCGCACCAAAGGGAGCCGTCGTTCCCTCGGTTGCCGTTGCGGTGATGATGTCCCCGGCCGAACCGGCGAACGTGGTCGACGCCGGGGTCGGGACGCCGCCGGTGACGGTGACGTCTACGGAACCGACCCAAGTCTCCCCTTCGCCGTTGCCGGACGGGTCGGCTGTGGTGTTGTCGAAGAACTCGATGCGATAGTTGCCATCGGGCGTATTAGTGAGAGCGAAGTCAACGGTGACCGTGCCGCCAGACTCGGTCGCCGACGTGATCGCCGGGAAGTCGAGCGGGTTGCCAGCGCCGTTGGGGGTGACACCGTCATTGTTGTGGTCGATGCCGAGGCCGGTGTTGCCCGTGATGGAGTTGCCCAGCGCTGTGTTGCCGGTTCCGGCGCCACCAAAGGCAACGCCGTCCCAAGCGTTGTTCTCGATGCGGTTGGCGGCCTCGGTCGTTGT
>JASJEG010000052.1 GCA_030064765.1 Acidimicrobiia bacterium
CCGAGTATCCCGATGAGCTCGGCGGAAACTCTCTCCGGCTCTGCCGACGGGAGATCGATCTTGTTGACAACCGGGATTATCTCGAGACCGTTGTCGATAGCGAGGTAGGCATTCGCCAGCGTCTGGGCCTCCACACCCTGAGCAGCGTCAACAAGAAGCAGTGCGCCCTCGCAGGCATCGAGACTGCGCGAGACCTCGTAGGAGAAGTCCACATGGCCGGGGGTATCAATCAGATTCAGCGTGTAGGTCTCCCCGTCGCCTGCCTCGTATTCGATGCGAACCGCATTTGCCTTGATCGTGATCCCGCGCTCGCGCTCGATGTCCATCGTGTCCAGCAGCTGCTCGCGCATATCACGCTCCGCAACGGCACCAGTGTGCTCGAGCAGGCGATCCGCCAACGTCGACTTACCGTGGTCGATGTGGGCGATGATGGAGAAGTTGCGGATGCGCGTGGGATCAGTCATGGGACTCCGGGAGGGAGCGGCATTGTACCCGGTCGGTCACAATGCTATTGTTCCGCCGTTCCTCCAACCCCCAGAGGTCTTTTTTCGTATGGCCAACATCGAATCACAGAAGAAGCGAAATCGCCAGAATGAGACCGCTCGCCAGAAGAACCGGGCGATGCGGTCTGAGCTGAAGACACGCACCCGGACCGCGGTCGAAACCGCTGAGGCGGGAGACCCCGCCGCGGCGCAAGAAGCTCTCCGCCTTGCACAGAAGCGCATCGACATGGCTGCGAGCAAGGGTCTGCTGCACAAGCGCACCGCATCCCGCCGCAAGTCGCGCCTGGCCAAGCAGGTTGCAAAAACCCTCGGCTGAGCAACATGAGCGAGACAACCTGGCTGACACCTGCAGCCCATGCCAAGCTGCGAGAAGAACTCGATTACCTCACTTCTGAGGGCCGCCGCGCCATTGAGCAGCGTATTGCTGAGGCGCGCGATCACGGCGATCTGCGCGAGAACGCCGAATACGACACCGCCAAGAATGACCAAGGTCTCATGGAAGCGCGGATCCGACAGATCAAACACACACTGGAGAATTCCGAGGTCCGCGAGGCAGAGGATTCGGGCAAGGTCGAAGTCGGCACGATCGCCACAGTTGTTGACGATGACGGCGACGAAATGGACTACTTCATAGCCTCCGCAGAGAACAAGATGCCCGGAATGATCCTTGCCTCTCCAACGAGCCCGGTCGGCTCTGCGCTGCTGGGCGCTGCCCCCGGCGACGAGGTGGCCTACGAAGCTCCGGGCGGGACGTTCAAGATGACTGTCAAGTCAGTGCGGGTCTACGAGGGCTAGCGCCCCGACTCGCCGCATAGCCCCGCAAACCCGGCTCGGCGGCTAACGCTGCCGGGCCCCTCCGTACCAGCGGCACATCGCAACGGTGAGACGTTCCATTGTCACCCGATGCGAAGCCTCCGGCGCAGTCTTGAGCTGGAGATCTGC
This sequence comes from Acidimicrobiia bacterium, assembly GCA_030064765.1. GTDB lineage: Bacteria > Actinomycetota > Acidimicrobiia > Spongiisociales > UBA5794 > JAAETI01. The sequence continues at coordinate 1,446 of JASJEG010000052.1, forward strand.
CCGGGCCAGCGCACCAACCGCCAGCTTGAGGTCTGATCCTCGGATACGGCTGCGCTGCTTCCACACCTTCTCCATGGCCCACCCGGCCTTGCCACCGTTCCAGTCGAGGAACGTCTCGTAGTCGGGTGCTGCGGCGGCCATCGAACGACGCCTGACATCGTTTTGCAGGAAGGCCAGCAACTGGAGCGGGTGGCCGTGCAGAAGGAAGTCGGCAAGTCGCCTGAGAGCCGTTCCCTGATCGCCGGCGACGATGGCATCGACGTAGTGCCACATGGGCTCGTCGGGTCGGTTCTTGAATCGATTGCGAACCATCTCTACATCGATCTGGTCGGTCCCCACCGCAAGCTGATCGAGGGCCTGGCCGAGGGCGGCAACGTTCGTTCCGAATCGGTTGAGCAGCACGGTTGAAGCATCGCGATCGAGCCGGATACCGCGATCCCGGGCGGCTTTCCCGAGCCACTCCCCTGCGCTTCGCTCGGTGATCCGACCCACCTTGATCGTCTCTCCGTTGCTTCGCAGCAGGGAACCCAGTGGTGCGGGTATCGAACCGGCGGCAACGAAGACGGCAATCGACTCACCCTCTCGAGATAGCCCGAGCAGTTCGGCAACTACTTCCGCTTCAGCCTTGAGCAGCTCGTCGGCGTCGACTACGAGCACCCCGTCTGCACCACCAAAGAGCGAGCCGCTTTGCAGGGCAGGCACTATCTCCTGAACAGCAGTGCGCATCGCACCGTCGGACGTATCGTCGACTGTTGCACCCTTCGGCGGCACGTCGATCCGGGTCGGACTGTCGACTCCCAGTTGCTCGAGGGCACGGTGGGCCTGCTCCATCATCAGGTCCCTCTCCCCCGGACCGGCGTCGCGAGGACCGGCAATGACGACCAACGGCTTCATGGTGTCGAGCGTAGCCTGGGGCGCCGACAAGGTCATCGCAACGGAATCGCGATGTCACCCTCGTCCCGGGTCATCCGCACAACAACGCCCGCCCCGTTCAGGGTGGCGACCACTGCAGGGTCGGGATGTCCGTAGCTGTTTAACCCCACTGAGATCACGGCCAATGTGCCGGCGGTCCGAGTCAACCATTCGAGATCTGTGGTAGCCGCCCCATGGTGTGGCACGAGCAGTACATCCGGCTCGAGGTCAGGTAGCTCCCCCTGAGCCACCATGCCGATGTCGCCGGGCAGCAGCACGGATATCCCGCCACTTCTCAGCAGCAGCACGATCGATCCATCGTTGGCCTCGGCGTAGCGACGCCGCGGTCCGATGACTTCAAGGGAGAACTCGCCGAGCGAGGCGCGCCGGCCGGCTGCGACCTCGTCGACGGGGACACCGTGTGACTCAGCGGAGGCAACCACGTCTTCCAGTAGATCCGATACCGGCTGATGCGCCGGGATCCAGAGGCGACCGATCTCGAACCTATCCATGACGCCATCCAATCCCCCGACATGATCAGCATCTCCGTGCGACGCCACAAGCAGATCGATGTGCCCGACACCGTGTCTGCGCAGGGATTCCCAGAGCACGGTGGGTTCCCCTCCACCGTCAACCAACGCGGCTGCTCCGCTGGGATCGCGAATCAGAACCGCATCGCCTTGCCCCACGTCGAGAAACACGACTGTCGGTACATCCGGAGCACCCGGCGGCAGGGCGACGAGCACATGCCCCACTATCAGGGCCGCGGCTACGAGAGCCCGCAACCGGGTGAACCAAGCCGCCGCAAGCAGGGACACGCTGCAGGCAACTGCGGCTCCATCGAGCTGAGGCCAGCCGCCGGCAAACCTGGCGATGGCGAGCACCATGCCTGCGATGGTCTCGGCGGCAGCAAGCACGGCATCCCAGCCGAGAACGACACCCACCCCGGCCGATGCGGTTGCGGCCGTGACTAGCGGCGCCGCGATCAGGTTGGCAATCGGCGACAGCAAGGGCACTGTCCCGAAATGGACCAGCAGCAACGGGACAACAGCAGTCTGCGCTGACACAGTTGCCGCCAATGCTCCCCAGAGCAACCGGGGCGAGCGATCCCTCCACAAGCCGATTCCGGCAAGTACCCCGGCGGTTGCCGCAACCGAGAGCTGAAAGCCAACGTCGTAGGCGAGATCGCCCGAAACGGCGAGGAGGAGCGTCACGGCCACACCGAGCGCAGCCCACGCATCGAGTGCAATCCCCATGGCACGTCCGGCCAGGACCAGCGCGGCCATGGTCGCAGCCCGGATGACCGAGGACTCCCACCGGGTGGCAACAACAAAGACCATCAGAACTACCAGGCCGGTGACGGCACGGGCCCGCACCCCCGCCCCCAGGGGACCTGCAACCAGCCACCAGGCACCCAATACCAGCGCAACGTTGCTCCCGGATACGGCAACGTAGTGAGTCAACCCGGAGCGGCGCAGCGCCAGCACATCGGCCTTGGGAAGGGCCACTGTGTCCCCGATCAGGAAGCCGGCCAGCAACGCCGCCTTCGGCGAATCGTCGAGCTGGCTCTGGACTCGGCGCCGGAGGAGGTTTCCGGCCGCCAGCAGTGGAGAGCTCGATGAACTCACCGCCGTGGTTTCGCGTGCGGTGAATCGTCCCGCAACCGGGTCTCCCCGCACGTAGTCGCCGGAAGGGCGGAGCCACCCAGCGGCGATGAACCTATCTCCGACTACCAGTTGGTTGTCGGGTGTAACCAGATCGAGCGGTGGTCCATGCCAGGCAATGGGCTGCTCTTTGCGCGGTTGCCACTCGAGAGGCTCGACAACAAGGCGGTACCTATCGCCGTACGGCAGCGGATCTGTGACTGCGACCCCGGCAAGCCGACCCTCCCCTGCAGGAACCGATGCGCTGACGGTCGCCTCGTTCCTGCTCGCAGCCAGACCACCGGATACGCCACCTACCCCGATCAGCAGCAAGATGATCCCCAGCCGCTGCCAGCGGGACGCGGCGCCAAGAGCTCCTGCCCCGACCAGCACCAGTGATCCCGCTACGGCAACGACAGCCCCGAGCAGCGCCCCGCACCACATTGCGGCGGCGGCACCCACTGCGACTCGGCCGAGCCCGGACGGCAGGGTCAGTTGCGTCAGGGCAGCGCCACCGCATCGCGCAGCGTCGCCAGCTTGCCCTCCCCGATGCCCGCAACGTCCAGCAAGTCCTCGACGGTTCGGAACGGCCCGTGTTCGTCGCGGTACGCCGCGATGCGGGCGGCGAGAACCGGCCCGACGCCGGGAAGCGCTTCGAGTTCCGTTGCGGAGGCTCGATTGACCCGAACCCGACCATCTCCATCAATCGCACCGAGTTCTCGCTCCCCATCACGAACAGAGGGAATCACTATCTGCTCACCGTCTTGGAGTGGCGCGGCCAGATTCACTGCGGTGAGATCGGCCCCGCGGGCGGAACCCCCGGCAGCGGCAACGGCATCCGCAACTCGGGCGTCGCCGGCTACAACAACAAGGCCCGGCAGGGCCACCTCTCCAGCTACGTGGACCGTGATGTGAACGTCATCGCTTGCCGCCGGCTGCAACATGACCGGCGCTCTGTCGGGTTCGGAGCGACCGAACCACAGTGCCGATCCCGCAACGAGCAGGACAAGCCCGCCGGCTGCAGCCCAATACCGAGTGAGCATGGCAACCCCAACCACAAGCTGCGGAACCGGCGCCTGAGCCATAGGTACCAGGCGGCGAAGACCGCAACAAGGGGTTCGTCACACCCCCAAGTCGAGGAAGAGCCCGACCACCGCAAGCAAGTTCACACCGGCGTGCGTTGTGATCGCAAGGCCGATCCGGTCGGTCCGCAGTGCCTGTCTGGCCAGTACAACGCCAATGACGAACAAGCCCGGTACGAGGAAGCGCGTATCGGGGTCGAGCAGGTGAAACACGGAGAAGAGTGCCGCAGAGATAGCGATCGCAGCCGCCTGACCGAAGCCGCGGCGCAGTCGCGAGAGGATTACTCCGCGGAAGAGCAGCTCCTCGATGAGGGGCGCTATTACGACCACCACTGCGGCCACCGCAAGTCGTCCAGTCAGCGAGGAGGCACTGCCGACGATCTCCGCAACGTCCTGTTCTGGGGGATCGTCGACCCCAAGCAGCACGAGCAGGGGAAGGGTGACCAATAGGGTCACCGCGAGTTGGAGCCCGATGCCGTAGAAGAGGCCGCGCCAGTCTGACCGTTCGAACCTGAGGCCGAAGTCGAGATCCCACGAACCCGTACCCCGGGACCGGGACATGTAGGTGAGCAGGCCGAGCGTGACCACAGCTTGTCCGATGCTCGAGGCCAGCAGCAATGGAATCTGGCTGAGTTCCTCGCCACCGTTGAAGGCAACACCTAGGGAGATCGCTGCGATGGAGCCAAAGAGACCGGCAACGAAGAGTCCTGCGGCGTCCCAGAACGACCAGACCGCCGCCGGCAGGTAGCGCTGTTCCGTGGTCACCGCAGACCTCCGGACTCCACCCGAGAAGCCGCGTCACGGGCTTCCTCCTCGAGCCGGATGGCCCGATAGGACTCCCAGTGGCCGAATCCGCTGAAACGATTGCGCAAGTAGTCGCCCATGTATTGAGCGACATGTCGGAAAGCCCCGAGCCGACGCCATTGCTCCATATGCATGAGTTCGTGAACAATGAGCTTCCCGGATCGCTCCGGTTCGACCCCGGTGCGAAACCGCTCCATCACGGCGGGGTGGACGTAGATCCCGGTCGGCAATGCAACCGCCACAATGCCCTTGGCCCAAAACCGACGGAACAGTTTCGAGGCGACGCTCACTTTGACTTCGGCGGGGTCGACGCGTGGCATGAGCGCCGCAAGGCTCGCCGGATCGATTCCGGATGCGAGCAAAATGTCGGAAGCAGGCGCAGACACATTCATGAAGGACGCAGCGTACCGGCAGAGGCGGAGTGTGCAGCCGAAACATCGCCCAACCGGGCCCCTGGGGACCTACCATGGCGGCTTCGATCCGCCGAGGCGAGCTATGGATTACGAACACAGAGAGATAGAACAGCGCTGGCAGGAGACCTGGGAGGAGCACGGTCTTTACCGCAGCAAGGTGGACTGGTCCCGGCCCAAGCACTACGCGCTGACCATGCTCCCGTACCCGTCCGGCGATCTGCACATGGGTCACTGGTATGCCATGACTCCCTCCGATGCCCGCGCCCGCTACATGCGGATGAAGGGCTACAACGTGCTGTTCCCGATCGGGTTCGATGCCTTCGGCTTGCCCGCAGAAAACGCCGCCGTGCAGCGCAACATCCACCCGGCCAAGTGGACCCACGAGAACATCGACAGGATGCGGACCCAGCTGCGGTCGATGGGTGCGATGTTCGACTGGGAGCGGGAGGCAGTTAGCTGCTACCCGAACTACTACAAGTGGACCGAGTGGTTCTTCAAGCAGATGTATGAGCACGGCATCGCCTACCGGGGAGAGGCAATGGTGAACTGGTCACCAACTCTGCAGACGGTGCTGGCCAACGAGCAGGTCATCGACGGCAAGGACGAGCGCACCGGGCAGCCCGTCGAACAGCGCATGATGGAACAGTGGTTCTTTGCGCTCACCAACTACGCCGATGAGTTGCTGTCGTTCGACGGCATCGACTGGCCGGACCCGATCAGGATGATGCAGACCAACTGGATCGGCCGCTCCGAGGGCGCAGAAGTCACCTTTGTAACCGAAGGCGGTGACGACATCGTCGTCTTCACTACGCGGCCCGACACACTGTGGGGTGCGACCTTCATGGTGCTGGCGCCGGAGCACCCGTTGGTAGATGCCCTCACTACCGATGAGCACCGGGCCGCCGTCGACGAGTATCGCCAAGCCGCCGCCGCGCAAAGCGAGCTGGAGCGGATGGAGGAGAGCCGCGAGAAGACCGGCGTGTTCACCGGCGGCTATGCGATCAACCCGGTCAATCAGGAACGGGTTCCGGTGTGGATCGCCGACTATGTCCTGCTGTCCTATGGCACCGGGGCGATCATGGCAGTGCCGGCGCACGACCAGCGTGACTTCGAGTTTGCCCGCCAGTTCGGGCTGCAGATCGTGCCGGTGATCCACCCTGCCGGCCGGGACGAGCTGATCGAGCCCGAGATGACCGAGTCCTACGTAGGGCCCGGGGTCATGGTGAACAGCGGGCCGATCGACGAAGTCGAAACGACCGATGCTAAGGGCCGAGCCAATCCCTCGGTTGCGGCCGCCATCGACTGGCTCGAAGAGAACAACGCCGGCAAAGAGGCCATCAACTACCGGGTACGCGATTGGTTGATCTCCCGACAGCGCTACTGGGGATCGCCGATTCCCATGGTGCATCGCAGTGACGGGGTAATCGAAGCGGTGACCGATACGGATCTTCCGGTGGTTCTGCCCGAGGACGTGGAGTTCACCGGCCGCAGCCCGCTGGGCGAGACCGAGTCGTTCCTGGCGACGACCGACTCCGAGGGTCAACCGGCTCGCCGCGAATCCGACACGATGGACACGTTCATGTGCTCCTCGTGGTACTGGTTCCGCTATCTCTCGCCCGACGACGACCAAGCACCGTTCGACCCCGAAGAGGCGGCCTACTGGTTGCCCGTCGACGTATACACAGGCGGGGCTGAGCACGCCGTGATGCACTTGCTGTATGCCCGCTTCTTCGTCAAGGCGATGCGGGATATGGGCGTGTTCACCGACACCGCCGCGATGATGAAGGACCACGGGCGGGATCCGAGCGGCCTGTTCGATGAGCCGTTCCTGTTGCTGCGCAACCAGGGCCAGGTGCTGGGAGCGGAACGGATCGGCGACACCCTGGTGATCGAAGGCGACTGGGACCAGGGCCGGCTGCTGGCGTCGTCCGTCCAGGTGCAAGCCGGTGCCGCCACCGACGCCGGCACAGTGGTCGGCGAGTTGATGCGACGCACCGAAAACCTCCTGCAAGTGCAGACCGCAGACGGGCTGGTGGGTGTCGAGGTTCTGCCAGACGCCGCAGTCGAGATTCCGTCGATTCCCGGCACCAACGATGTAACCCAGCTGAAGCATCACCTGGATATCCAGCGAATGTCGAAGTCCAAGGGGAACGTCGTCAACCCCGATGAACTCGTCCAGGAGTACGGCGCCGACACGGTGCGCACCCACCTCATGTTTGCGTTCGAGTGGCAGAAGGGCGGCCCGTGGGACGAGCGTGGTATCGCCGGCTCGCGCCGCTTCATCGAGGATGTGTGGAAGCTGGGTTCTGCTGCCTACGAACCGGGCGACGTTTCGGATCGAGCCTCGACCGACCTGCGCCGCAAGGTCCACCAGACCATTGCCAAGGTCGACGAGGACATGGCTGAGTTCAAGTGGAACACCGCGGTGGCTGCGCTCATGACTCTCCGCAACGCCATGCTGGAGGCAGTACGAGCGCGCCGGGTGACGAGTGAGGTGTGGACCGAGGCGGTGGAGACGCTGCTGCGGCTGCTGGCACCGATCGCCCCGCATATCAGCGAGGAGCTGTGGCAGCGGCTCGGCAAGTCCGACTCGGTGCACGTCCAGCAGTGGCCGGAGGCTGACGCCTCGGTTGCCGCCGAAGACACGGTGACGATGGTGATCCAGGTGAACGGCAAGGTGCGGGACCGGCTCGACGTTCCGGCCGGCATCTCCGCCGAGGAGGCCGAGACTGCGGCGCTGGCTGCCGACAAGATCCAGTCGTGGCTGGAGCAGGGCGAGGTGCGCAAGGTGATTGCTCGTCCGCCCAAGCTGGTCAACATCGTCGTGGGTTAACGGGGCCGTGGCGAGCTACTCGATCGACCTGGCCTCGATATCGCTCGACGAGTTCCGGGAGACGTTGCTCACCATTGAGCTGCTACCGAGCCGGCGGGCGCTGGCCGACCACATTGCCGCAATCGTGCCGAAACTGGTTGCACGCGGGACCCGTGATCTGGCCGGATTGAGGAAGCTCCTTGCGAGGAAGGTGGACTACCCAGCCCTGGCGGTTGAGCTCGGGGTCGATGTCGACTACCTGAAGTTGCTCAACCGCGAGGTCAACTCGTACGTGTCGAAGCCGATACCGCTGGCGAAGCTGGAGTCCTTGTCCGATGAGGAGTTGGCTGCCCTGGAGGCTGCCGGCCTCAAGTCGACAAAGGACCTGTACGAGCGCTGTGCCTTGCGGTCGGATCGGGCTGCTGTGGCCTCCGCAACAGCCATCAAACCAGAGAGGCTGGAACGTGCCTTGGGCCTGGCGAATCTGATCCGGGTCAACGGTGTCGGCCCGGCGTTCGCCGAGTATCTCTTCGATGCGGGTGTGACCGGACCCGCCGATTTCCTCGATCGCGATCTGCAGCAGATGGTGGACGATTACGCAGCCCAGATCCCCGACGGTCCCAGACTGCGAATCGAGGATCTCGAGTTTGTGCAGCGCTATTGCCGCGGACTATCCGAAGAGATCGAGTGGTGAGCCTGGTCCGCAGGGCGGCCTAGTCGAAACGACGGCCCGCCCGGTGCAGCGTCTCGTCGAGCGGATGGGCGGCGCTGCGAGCTTTGCCCGGCTCACGCAGTGATCGCATCTTCGGCACCTCTTGGACGTCGACCGCTTCATCGAAGTAGAGCCGCCCCACTTCCTGGAGTCCAGCTTCGATCTCGTCTTGGTCGGATCGGGCAGGGTCGAACAGGTGATACCGAACGGCTTTGGCGTGGGGCTGCCACACACCGATGATCTGCCCTCCGCTAACGATGGTTGGCACAGCGTTACCGCCACCATCCCAGACGTAGTCGTGGCGTTCCTCGGGCAGGAGGCGCTGCCGATCCCGGTAGCCCTGGACGTACGGATCCAGCAACGGCAGCACGCTGACTGACAACGGTTCTACGGCCGGGTCGGCGGCATGTCGATCCAGATAGAGCGGGCCCGGCCATCCCTCGACTTCGACCATCGTCAAGGACTCGCTGAGGGACTCCAGAGCCTGGTGGCACCTGGCCTTGGTGATTCCCGTCCACCAGGCGATGTCGGCCAGGGTCACCGGACCGTATCCGGTGACGTACTGCGATACCAGTTCGGCGATGGCCGCTTCCTCTGACCACCGGTGGATATCTACATCGGACAACACTTGTTGCCACAGATGGAAGCGCCGCACGCCCGACCGCCAGCTCCCTGGCGGTGCTCCACCGACGATATGGCCTTGTTCACAGAGCCGGCCGACGATGCTGGGCAGCTCCACCTCTTGCGGCGGCTGCAGGCGCTGGCGCAGTTGCCGGGAGGTCAAGGGTCCGTCCTCGAGCGCCTCGAGGATGGCGGCGGCATGACGGTCGAATTGGCGCTGTGTCATCCCGGAGTCGCGAAGCCATCTCGCCGCATACGGTTCAACGATGTGGCGTGTGGCTGCGGCGGCTACCTCGAGGAGCGCCCGGGGAAACACGAACATGGTGAGCCGCATGGCGCGGAATCGAGCTAGGTCCCAGCGTTCCCACATGAGCTCGTCGAGATCGGGGCGTTGGAATCCCTCCATCCGAGCGTTCACGGAGAGATACGGCGTCGCCTGGTTGGTGTTGTGCAAGCCGACGAGTTGCTCGGCGACCGTCGTGATTGCCGGTGCAGGCGAGTTGAGGAAATGTGACCGGATCGCGTGGGCGCGCGCTTGGTCGGCGCTGAGGGTCCTCACCCCTCCATTCTTGCGCAAACAGGACCGGGTATCCGGCCACAGTTGCGCGAGGACCCAAAGAACTCGTACGAAGTGGTGGATGACGCATGCAGAAGGCCCGGTGTTGCCAGGTCAACGAATCGAGACTGCGTTTGGGCGCCTTGGCTCCCAAACGCCAAAGAACTCGCACCGAACGTGCGGGTCGCATGCAGAAGGCCCGGCGTTGCCGGGCCTTGTGCCGTAAGGTCGCGGAGCGACCGACGTGGAGCTGAGGGGATTTGAACCCCTGACTTCTTGCATGCCATGCAAGCGCTCTGCCGAACTGAGCTACAGCCCCAAGAAGCGGTTGTGGATTGTATCAGGCTTCAGCCGATGCGGGTTCGTAGGCAATTCGCGTGGCATCCGCCCACAGCCGCTCCAGCTGGTAGTAGTCCCGGGTCTCCTGGTCGAAGACGTGTATCACCAGGTCGCCGTAGTCGAGCAGCACCCACCGCGAGTACTCCCGACCTTCACGTCGCAGTGGTTGCCGACCCGTCTCGTTCTTCAGCTTCTCCTCGACTTCATCGCACAGGGTGCGTACGTGTCGGTTCGAAGTCCCCGACGCGATGACGAACACATCGGTCACTACGAGGAGTTCCGAAATGTCGAGCAGCGTGATATCTAGGCCCTTCTTGTCATCGACGGCCGCTGCGGCAAGCAGACCGGCTTCGATGGCTTCAGATGTCGCGCTGATAACTCAAACCCTTCGGTAGATGTTGGGCAATGATAGAGCAGCGTGGCACCCCAGCCGTCATGTCCGGCTATAGACGCCGTTCTGCTCGACGTAGCGCCACACCGCGTCGGGTACGAGGAAACGGATGCTGCGGCCGGCGCTCGCCTGACGCCGCAACATGGTCCCGCTGAGCTGGACTTCGGGCGTGTCCAGCCACACAAACCGGCCGCCATGCAAGGCGCGGTCGACCTCGTTCGGCTCGACTCCCGGCCGGGGAATCACGGCAATCAAGGCACGTCGCAATACCTCGTCGGCTTCTTGCCAGGTCGGGATACCACGGGCCGCATCGGCTCCAAGCACGAGGACGAGTTCTTCGCTGTCCGGGAAGCTTCGCAACGTATCAACGGTGTACGTCCATCCTTCACGCCGGATCTCACGATCATCCGCCTCGAAGTATCGAACCCCTTCGACTGCCAGCAGAGTCATCTGCCAGCGATCCTCTGCCGAGGTCACCTCTTGGCTGGCCTTCTGCCACGGCGCCCCTGCCGGGATGTAAGTGACGATGTCGAGGTTCAGGTCGCGATACGCCGCCTCTCCAGCGAAGAGGTGGGCCAGGTGGGGTGGATCGAACGTACCGCCGAGGATGCCGCGTCGCACGCCGCGAAGCATAGGCGCCCAGCCCGTAGCTGGCTGGCACCGGCACCAGGCGGAGGCCGAGGTGTGGGGCTGCGAAGCATCCCAGCCATGCTTCCGGATCGTGATAGCGATCTCCCACCCGAACCGAGAAATGCACCGCCTCCAGGGCGTGATCCTCACCCGATCTCCCAACAACGTCCAGCCGTGCGACCTGTTCCCCGGCGACTACATCCACCTCATCGAGGTACGAATATGAGGTGCGCAGTCCCCCACCGTGGGAGACAGTCACTGAGAGCATCCCGGCGACAATCCCCGCAAAGGTGACTTGGCCGCTATCGGCCGCCCGGACGGCGGTCCCGCGCACAGCCGCAATGTCAATCCCCCAGTGACCGGCGTAGCGCCCAATCGGGGCGTAATCACGCACCACCGCTCCCGACACCGGCATGGTCAGACCGGCGCAGTGGCGAGGTAGAACGAGGCTCGAAACGGCAACGGCTAGAGCGACGAGGGCAATGTGTATGAGGAACGCCTTTCAGCCACCGCCAGCACACACCGTAGGTCACGGAACCGTCTGAAGGAATACGTTCGATCGAAGCCGTCGGCTAGGCCGGGCTGGCCTCCGTGAGGCGCGGGCCGGCGAGATCGATTGCCAGCGACCGCAACTCGTCGTTGCGGAATGGCTTCACGAGAGCTGCATCGGCACCCAATCGCTTCGCCTCGCTGTTGGCATCTTCGTAGCCGGAGAGAATCATCACCTTGGCTGAAGCAGTCTCTTCCGATGCTCGCAGCGCCTCGAGGACCTCCCATCCCGTCATATCGGGCAAACCGATGTCGAGGATCACCAGATCGGGCTGGAAGCTCGATGCTTTCTCGAGTGCCTCAGTACCGTTGGCTGCGGCTGCCACCTCAAAGCCGGCCGGCCGCAGACACATCTCAATGAGGCGCCGCAGCACCTCGGAGTCGTCAACTATGAGTGCTCGTTGTGTTGACATTTCTATTCCATACCACGTATTCACTGTTCCCCTCAGAACGGTTCCTTGCATTGGATGTCGGCTGGGGGCCTAACTAGTTAAGGACACCAGAAGCCAGTTTTCTGGAGGGCCGGTGTTGGGGCAGCGCTATCTGCTCGACAAACCGCTCCAGCTGCCGGAGGGTTCTCACCTCATCCACCGAGTCGCACCAGCAGGCGTACTTCCGCATCACGGAATCCCCCGTGTCCCAGAATCGGCGAGCCTCGGGATTGAGCCAGAAGACCGACCTGGCCTGCGCCGCGATATCTGCGAACACCTCCGCTCCGTCTTCCCGGTAGTTGGTGCGGGCATCTCCGGTCACCAGCACTGTTGTCTGTGGTGTGACCACATCCCCGTGCTGCTCGGCAAAGTCGCGAAACACCGCGCCGTAGTCGGAGTGTCCGTCACCAGCGACTACTCGTGTTTCGCTGGAAAGGCGAGCCATGCTCTCTGCGAAGTCCGTACCGGTTCCAAACAACCCGGTCACCTCGTCGACAGCGTCGACGAATGCGAAGGCCCGCACTTGAGAAAACTGATGACTTATCGCATAGGTGAGCTGCATCGTGAAGCGGGCAAAGGTCGCCATTGATCCCGAGACATCGCACAGCAGAACCAGGTCTGGTTTGGACAGCCGGGGACGTCGAAACTGCGGCTCGATGAGCGCCCCGCCGTGCGCAAGCGACCGGCGGATGGTCCGGCGCAGATCGAGCCTGCCGTGCCTACCCCGGCGGCGGCGTTGCGCCAGCCGCGTTGCCAGCTTGCGTGCCAACGGGACCACGGCCGCTTCCACCCGTTCCAATTCCAACCGAGTGGCGTGCATCAGATCCAGGTCCTCGACAAGCGGCTCCCGGAGCGTACGGGCCACGGGTTCGGGTCCACGGTCGGCGACCAGCCGTTCGATGATCTCCCGCCTGATCTCAGCTTGCAGGCGCTCCAGCAGAGCCGCGACGTCATCACGATCGAGCAGCGCGTCGAGCCCGGACAGCTCCTCGCCCGCCGCTAGGGCTTCCTCGATACCTTCGAGCCGTTGCATGACCCGGTACAAGTAGTAGCGCCCGCCCACAGGACGACCCTTTTGAAAGCCTGACAGTCGCGACACTGCCCGGCGCACCGCAGCTTCGAGTCCTGCGGTGTCGCCGCTGCGCAGAGCCCCCGCAAGCTGTGCAATCAGGTCGTCGACTCCCGACTCGGCGCCTTGCGGAGGCGTGTCGTCATGTTCGGCCCGTTCCTCAGCGGGAGCGGCGTTGCCGAAGAAGACATCGAATGCAACATCGAATGGCGCCCGATGACGGGGCAGTTTGATCAGAGTCGCTGCGAGCGCTTCCCGGACACCTTCACGATCGGCAATGTCGATCACACGGAGAGCTTCCGCCGCATCCAAGGCCTCAGCGGTGGAAACCGGCAATCCGACGGCTCGCAGCTCACCGATGAAGGAGCCCAGACTCTTGATCACGGTTCGAGCAACTCGCGTGAAGCTTTGTCGATATCCGACTGATATTTGAGCAGCACCTCGAGAGTGCCCACCGTGATCTTCGCATCGACATCCTCGACACCAAGGGCGAGGAGGGTGCGGGCCCAATCCAGCGACTCGCTGACCGACGGGGCTTTGCGCACCGCAAGCTGCCGGATCGATCGCATGGTCTTGGCGATCTTGGTGGCCATGGCGTCAGGTAAGTCGGGGACCTTCGCGAGAAGTATGCGCTGCTCCCGCTCGACGCTCGGGTAGTCAATGTGCAGGAACAGGCAACGTCGCTTCAGCGCCTCCGAAAGCTCACGGGTGTTGTTGGAGGTCAGCACGACAATCGGACGGTCTTTGGCTGTGACGGTTCCCAGTTCGGGGATCGTCACCTGGAACGCGTCGAGGACCTCCAGCAGCAACGCCTCAGTTTCCATCTCGACCCGATCCACCTCGTCGATCAGCAACACCACGGCTGATTCCGCGCGGATCGCTTCGAGGAGGGGACGCTCCAGGAGAAACTCCTCGGTGAAGATGTCACCCTCGATCTCGTGCCAAGCCTTCCCCTCATCACTCTGCAGACGCAGGAGCTGCTTGTGATAGTTCCACTCGTAGAGAGCCTTGGCTTCGTCGAGACCCTCGTAGCACTGCAGGCGCACAAGACGCCTCCCGGTGGCTTGGGCGAGCGCCAGCGCCAGCGATGTCTTGCCGACCCCTGCCGGCCCCTCGGCGAGTATCGGCTTCTCGAGCTTGTCGGCCAAGAAGACGACCTGAGCAATCCGGGGGTCCGTCAAGTAGCCGGAACGTTGCAGCGACTCTGCGACGTCGTCGGTCGAACTCCAGTTGCTCATCGCCGCAGGCTGGGATCGCTTTGGGTTGCCCGGGTGCGGATGGTGTAGACGGAGTCGCCGGCAAGCACGCCGCCGCGGGCGAACAGGCGGCCACCCTGCCAATTGGAGAGCCCCAACTCAGGCTTGGCGAGAGCGTATTGCCCGTCGATCCATCTGGTGAAGCCGTTGCCAACGAAGGGCGAGTCGATCGTCGCCCAAAAGGACTCGTGCTCGTCTGTGGACTCGGAGATCAAGCTGGCGCCAAAGCGGGGACTCTGCTCATTGAACAGATGTACTGCCGTCGCTTGGTCCGGCACGATCGTGAGCGTGACCTCCGGACTGTCTTCCCACTCCCATTCGTGTCCCAGCCGATGGTCGGCGATTGGCTGCGCCCGCGGTTCGAGAACGTTCCCTTCAGCGCGCCCGATCTCGACTTTTTCGAACCACTCAGCGGGGATGTACGGCTCGGTTGCGGGGGTCACGTGCAGTTTGGCGTTGGCTCCGAGGTTCTTCCCGGCACTGTCGAGGGCTTCGAGGAACACCGGCACGAGCTCGTGGGCACGTGATTCAACGATGCAGCAGGTATTCAGTGTGTTGCATACCTTGCGATCAAGCGAGTTCTCGACCGCTTGGGCGAACTTCCAACCGTCGGCGGATTCTCCGGCCACGATCCAGGCGCCCCCCGTCCCGTGCAGGCTGACCGGGATGCCGGCTTGCCGAGCGACCGCACCGAGTTGGGCTACGGCGGCACCGGAGCCGCGCGCCACGGCCAGCGAGAGTCGCGGGTCGCTGAAGAGTGCCCAACCTGCGGCCCGGGACGCACTGTCTACGAGAGAGACCACGCCGTCGGGAAGGCCTGCGGCGGAGGTTGCCGGGCGGAGCGCATGCTCCACGATGGCCCGGGCAGTGCCCAATGCGTCAGAACCAATGCGGAAGACCACCGCATTTCCGGAGCGCAGCACGCCGGTGGCATCGGCGAAGACATTGGGCCGTCCCTCGAAGATGAACCCGACCACACCTAGGCCGGCCCGCACCAACTCGACCTGCCATCCGGCATGGTCGAGGGCATCTACGGTCAGGTTCCGGGTCGACTGAGCCGTCTCCCAAATCTGGAGACCCGCAACCATGTCGGC
>JASJEG010000053.1 GCA_030064765.1 Acidimicrobiia bacterium
CGGAGGCGGTTTCAAGGGTTGGCCGCGACGAGTTGGTTTAGTCGTTCGGCTGGGTTTTCCCAGTCGAGTGTCATTCTTGGTCTGTTGTTGAGTGATCGTGCCATTTCGTCGAGGTCGTCTTGGCTGTGTGTCGACAGGTCGGTTCCTTTGGGCATGTATTGCCGAACCAGTCCGTTGTAGTTCTCGTTGCTGCCTCTTTGCCACGGGCTATGCGGGTCGCAGAAGAACACCTCAACGCCGGTGGCGATAGTGAACTTGGCGTGATCGGTCATTTCGGTGCCTTGGTCCCAGGTCAACGATTTGAACAGTTGCTGGGGGATTCGTTGTGCCGCCTCAGCTAAACGTTCAGCGACATGCTCAGCTCTCTTGTTATCGATCTTGACCAGCATCCCGAACCTGGTGGAGCGTTCCACCAGGGTGGCCACCGCCGACCGGTTGCCTTTCCCCATGATGAGATCGCCTTCCCAATGCCCAGGCACTGCCCGATCCTCTACCTCAGCTGGTCGCTGCGAGATGTTGATCATGTCAGGGATCCGGCCCTGTTCCCTCCCCTGGTTGTTGCGGGGTCGCCGTTGCGCTCTACCGGTCCGTAAACACTGAGCCAACTCTTTACGCAGCGAACCCTTGCCTTGGATATAGATCGCTTGATAGATCGACTCGTGTGACACCCACCAGGATGCATCATCAGGGAACCGAATGCGAAGCAGCTTTGCGATCTGCTGCGGTGACCACCACTGCGAAAGCAACAATTGAACCAGGTCCCATAACTCCGGTCGGGTTTCCCACCACATAGGCCGACAACGTCGAGCCCGCAACGCTGCAGCATCATGGGCCCGGAACGCCCGATACGACTGGCGGCCCCCATTGCGCTGGATCTCCCGCCACACCGTGGAACGATGCCGACCCAACCTTTGAGCAATCACGCTATCGGTTTCACCCCGATCGATCCCGATCCGGATCTCTTCCCGCTCATCCCGAGACAACACCCCCGGACGAGGACAATAAGAAACAACATGACTCATCCGGCCATGCTCGCCGATCAACCGATCAACCGTGCGAGGAGCCAAACCACACCCCTCAGCAGCCTCCCTAACCGTCGCACCCCGGCTCAACGCCAACAACACCTCCCGCGCCACCAACCACGAAGTCTTCGGACGGCCCATAACCCACCTCCAAGGTCACACCCGTCGCGCACACCACCTGAAGCCGCCGGAACATATTCCGGTTTGCGACGCCAGAATCCCAAATGGGCCTACCGCAGGTTGAACCATTCGTCGGAGTCGTAGAACAGGTAGCTCCTGGCGATCAGGTCACCGTGCATCTCGAATACCAACACGCCCGTGGTTTCGAACGGCAGCGAATTCGAGGTCCCGCTTGCGGTCCACTCGTAGACGATCACGTTGTCCAAAACCATGATGTTGTCGACAGTGATTTGTTCCGTGTTAGCGGCGGCCGCTCCCTCGTTCAAGTGTGCGGCGATACTGGCAGTGCCGATGTACTGCTCATCTCGCATCGGCGCAGGCATCTCTAGGTCTCTTTCCTCCCAGATTCCGTTGTCGGTGTGCAGCGCCGCCATGGCATCACCATCGCCGTCCACCAATGCCTGATTGAACAGGCTCACTACCTCTGGGGTATCAGCGGAACCGCCGTCGCCGCTCGAGCCAATCCACCAGCCCAGAGCACCGGCGGCTAGGACCAAGAGGGCCACAATCAGGATGAGAATCGCCGGCGAACGAGGCCGGGGACTGACTTCTGTTTCTGGCTTCTCGAGTGTCTGCATGTCTCGCTCCTTCACAAGCTTCCTATTTCGCAATACCAAGCCCGCCGCGGCCAGCACCAAGAGAACGCCGGCAGTAATCAGCAATCCCGACACACCGGAAAGACCATCGCTGCCATCGCCACTGGGCGATACCCCCGTGCCCACTTCGATCGTTGAATCGCCGCCGAGCATCTGAACCAGACCAACCACACCGCCGACGAGCACGATCGTCGCTGCGAATCCGGCGACAACCACCCAAGCCGGCCTGAGGCGTGGCACCCGAGTTGGCGCCAGCTGCCCGTCCTGAGAGCGGACCTCGGCCCCGGCAAGGATGTCCTCAGCGGTGACCCGCTCGACAGTTGCATCGAAGTAGGCAGTCATCTGCTCGGTCACGTCACGCATCGACCATCACCCCCAGTGCTGTGCGCAGCCGGTTCAGGCCGCGGTTGGCGTGGGTGCGCACGGACCAGCGGGACAACCCGAGCAGATCGGCAACCTCACGTTCGCTGTAGCCGAGGCAGTGAATCAGCAGCACCGTCACTCGTTGCTGCTTGGTCAGCCGCTCGAGGGCATCAGGTAGCTCGGGCGCAAGGTCTTCGGCCTCCGGCGGAGGCACCGACGGGAACAGCACTCGTGGGCGGTGATACCAGCGCGCCTTGCTCTGCCCCACGCGGTACAGATAGCCGGCAGGATTACCCATCTTCTGCACCCGCTCCCAATGCTCCCAGGCCCAGGCCAAAGCTTCCGAAGTGACCTCTGCACCCACCTCCGGCCCATAGGCGGCGGCGAATGCGTACGAGAGCCGAGGCTCCACCCCCTTGACAAAGCGGGTAAACGCCCGTTCGTGATCTGCGGTGGTGGCTGTCGTGTCCATAAACGACTCTCACCCCATATAGACCATCGTACGTGGCCAACTGGGCGACAGCTTGCGAAACATCTGGTGGCCGCAATAGACCTCTAGATACTGCAGAAAGCTTCTGATAACACTGTCACATGTTCTGCACATGCGATACCATCAGGGAATGGCGAAGATGATCCAGATCAGGAACGTTCCCGAGGAGATGCATGCCGAGCTCAAGGCCAGGGCCGCCCGCGAGGGCATGTCGCTATCAGACTTCCTGAAGCGAGAACTCAGCTACATCTTGGAGACCAAGTCCCTGGCGCAGGTGTTCGAGGACATGGAACCTCATCGCGTCGATATCCCTCACGAGGTACTGCTCGAGGTGCTCGAGGAAGACAAACGTGATCGTCGTTGACGCCGGCGTCGCGCTCGAAGCCATAGTCTTTCGTGATGCGTTGGGGCCGCTCGCTCGTCGACGACTGGTACGTGGTCGAGTGCACGCACCCGAACTCCTCGACCTCGAGGTCGCATCGGCGCTTCGCCGCCTCGTCCGACACGGTGCCCTTGCGGCTGACCAAGCAGCTTTTGCCTTAAATGACCTCCGCAGAGCACGCATCACCCGCCATCCGCACAGGCAGCTCCTTCCCCGCATCTGGGAACTACGCGACACCGTCGGCGCCTACGACGCCGCCTATGTCGCTATCGCCGAGCGGGCAGATGCAACCCTGCTCACTCTCGACCGACGGCTTGCCAGAGCTCCCGGACCCCGTTGCCGGATCGAGGTCCTGGGCGACTGACCCCGAACTTCAGCGCCGTACACTCGGAGCCATGCGCCCGAGGGGTCCGATTCGGTGACAACGCTGCAGCGGATCGCCCGCGATCGCCACGCCCTCGCCATCCAAGCCGCCATCGGTTGGTGCATCGGCGGGCTGGGCCCGGTTCTCGTGCTGGGGGCACGCGATCTCGACGTGCCGCGGTATCAGCTGGCGTGGTTGGGCTCGGCGTTTGGGTTTGGCTTGCTCGGGGCGGGGGTACTCGGGCGCCGCATCCTCAGCCACGGCGCCGCACCCGTTACCCGAGTAGGAGCCGTCATTGTGACCGCGGGTGTGCTGCTGCTCGGATTCGGGAACACGGTCCCGCTGCTCATCGGCGGAGGACTGCTCCAGGGCATCGGCTGTGCGGCGTTCTTGATAGCAACCCCAGCGCTGATCGGAGTCAAGGACCGTGCCAGGAGGCTCGCCATAGCGGTCGGCGTTTCGTCGATTGCCGGCTTGATCGCCCCCGCCGCTGTAGCGCTGGCCGATCAAATGTTCACCACCGGCCGTGTCGGCCTGATCGTTCCGTCGTTCTGGTTGGTGATAGTGGCGCTGCGCCGAGTCCGCGCGGCCGAAGGACTGGGGATCAGCCGACCGGCGACTGCGGCAGCTCCCGGCCGGCGAATGGCTCTTGATACCTGGCGACGCTGGTCGGTCATCGTGCTCGCAGTCTCCGCCGAGTTCTGCTTCTGGACCTGGGGCGCAGCTCGTCTGGTCGATTCCGGCGTCGAGGTGGATGCGGCGAGCGGTCTGGCCGCCTCCTTTGCGATCGGAATGGCCGTTGGCCGGCTCATCGGGCCTCGATCAATGGGGAGACTTGGCCCGGTGTCGCTGGGAGCGCTGGTCTGTGGGACCGCAACGCTGGTGGTGATCACCGATGTGTCGACCGGTTTCTTGGTTGTTGCGATGACTGTCGCCGGGCTGGGAATGGCAGTCCTCTACCCCGTGTCGCTGGCCCGCCTCCTCGACGACCCGTCGCTGCCCGAGCCCCGTCTCATTGCGCTGGCAGCATTTGCGTCGGGGGTTGCGATCACCGTCACGCCGACCCTGCTCGGGGTGCTCGACCGTGTCGTCGAGATTCGCTACGCCTTTGTCCTCGTGCCGGCCTTCTTGGCCGGGGCAGTCGCCCTAGATCGCAGATCAGATCGCTCGGATTGACCCCTGGCTACCGGTTGACGAGGACGGCTGCACCGTCAACATCGCCCGTCTTGAGCCGATGCAGAGCAACGTTCACATCCGCCAGGGGGTAGATGTCCGGAACGGTGGAGATGGGGATCTCTCCGGCAAGATGCAGGAACTCCTCGGCGTCCCGCCTGGTGAAGTTGGCAACACTGCGAATCCCCCGCTCTCTCCACATCAACTCGTACGGGAACTCGGGGATCGTATCGAGGTGTATTGCGTTGATGGCAACAGTGCCCCCGGGCCGGACCGCCTTGAGGGCTTCGATCATTACGAAGCCAACCGGCGCAAAGGTGACGACGGCGTCGAGAGCCACCGGCGGTTGCTCGTGATACGAGCCCGCCCATACTGCACCCATTTCGAGGGCCCGAGCCTGTTCGGCCCGCGAGCGAGTAGCGACGAAGAGTTCGCAGCCCCAGTGCCGGGCCACCTGGAGCGCCAACAGGGCCGAGGCTCCGAAGCCATAGAGCCCAAGCCGGGCTCCGGGTTGGATGCCGGCGATGCGGAGCGAGCGGTAGCCGATGATGCCGCCGCACAACAACGGGGCTGCCTCGACATCGGTGAAGATCGGCGGTACCGGAAAGACATAGTCGGCTCGAGCCGTCATCGACTCAGCGAAGCCGCCGTCGCGGTCCCATCCGTTGAACTGCGCCTGCTCACACAGGTTCTCCAGCCCCTCATCACATCGCGGGCACGACCCACAGGCACCGCCAAGCCAGGCCACGCCGACCCGGTCGCCCGGCTGCCAACGTCCCACCCCCGGGCCGACCGCCCGTACCCGACCAACAGCCTGGTGTCCCGGCACGATGGGGAGCCGGCGCGCTGCCAGGTCTCCTTCGACAATCTGCAGGTCGGTTCGGCAGACAGCACAAGCCGCAATGTCGATAGAGACCTCACCAGAGCCAGGTTCGAAGTCGAGTCGGTCCACCGCATGCAACCGTGGTACGTCTACCGAACCTGGCTTGGACAGCTCGAATGCTCGCATCTGATCCTCTTGCGACTACCTACCAAGAGCGTATCGCGTTGGAAGGACCCGTTGCAGAGGCCTAGCGCAGCGGCGGAATCCCGACCTCCGCAGCAATCACATCGGCTACCACTCCTACATGCGGCTCACTCACCATTGAGTCGTCTCCGAAGTGCCGGCCCGGCACTGATCTCACAACGACTTGATCCGCCACCGCTTCCCATAGCCGGGCGCTGTCTTGAACGCGATAACCCTCGTCGCCGCTGGCAAGCAGGTATGTGATAACGCCCGGGTAGTGCCGGGGTTTGTAGACCCGTTGGGCGTGCATCGCAATGTGATTGATCCGCTTGCCCGCGAGCACCGGGGGCAACGGCCTGTCGCGCGAGAGAAGGTAACGCCACTTGGCGCCGTGGCGCAACCTTCCGGCGAGGCTGCGCAACGTGTACCACCACCAGTAGGTGACAGTCCTAACACCAACCCACCCGCCGGCGCGTAGGGTGCGCGCTTGGCGAACCGCCCGCTCCGGTAGGGAGCTGCCGAGCGGATACAGCGTGTCCAGCATGGCAAGCAGCCCAACCCGGCGACCCATTGCAGTGAGTACCCGGGCCGTCTCAAAGGCAAACAGGCCGCCGGTCGACGGACCAATCAGGTGAACGGGCCCCGTGGGCATGAACTCATCGATCGAAGCTGCGTAGCGAGCAGCCATGGCTTCCACCGTGCGGTCCGGGTCCGCCGCGCCGTCGATACCGTGAGCCTGCACCCCGAGGACACGAATCCCCTCGGGAAGGTGGCGCGCCACTGGTTCGTAGAGCAGTACGTTGCCGCCGGCATGGTGCAGTATGAAGACGGACACCGCACCCTCTCCCCGCATGGGAACGATCAGGTCAGACCTGCCCTCAGGAGCGCGCAACAGCCTGCAGAAATCACCAAGCCTGGGTGCATCGAGAAGTGCCGACAGTGGGAGATTCGTCCCAAACCGCTTGTGCACCGCAGACATGAGGCGAATCGCCAAGAGTGAGTCTCCGCCGAGTGCAAAGTAATCCGCATCGGCCCCGACCGCGGACTCCTCTATCTCGAGCAGCTCCGCCCACAGCGCGGCCATTTGCCTCTCAACATCGTCCCGCGGAGCTACGTACTCCGTACCCGCAGCCGGTGCAGCCAGCTCCGGCAACCTGGAATAGTCGATCTTCCCGTTCGGCAGGCTCGGGATGGACTCGACGGGCACTATGACATCGGGAACCATGAAGCGGGGAAGCCGGCTCCGCAGATCGGCCCTCAATTGCTCGTGATCGAGCTCGCGGCCGGCAGCCGAGACGAAGGCTGCCAGCAGCAACCCATTCCGGCCCGATCGCCCGGCGACTGCGGCCCGTTCTACGAGCGGATGCGCATCGAGGACGGTCTCAACGGCGCTCGGCTCGATACGGTGGCCACGTATCTTCAGCTGAGCATCGGCCCGACCTAGGAAGTGCAACTGACCGGCCTCATCGAAACAGCCGAGGTCACCCGTCAAATAGACCCGTCCCGGCGATCCATCGAGGGGCAGCACCACAAAACGCTCCGCAGTGAGATCTGGCCGATCCAGGTAGCCGGGAGTAAGCCCGACACCACCAACGGCAATCTCCCCCACAAACCCCGGCGGAACCTGGTTGCCGGCAGAGTCGAGCAGGTAGATCCGTGAACCGGCGATCGGGCGCCCGATGGGAAGGGGCCCGGCCCCGTCGGCTTCGGTCGCTCGATGCACCGTGCACCACACGGTGGCCTCGGTGGGTCCGTACTCGTTGTGGAGCTCTGCTCGGGGAACCCTGTTCCGGTGGACTTCGAGCAGACCGGGGGGACATGCCTCGCCTGCGACAATCGCAACACTCAGATCGCGGAAGGTGTTGTCGCCATCGTGATCGAGCAGCACTCGGTATAGCGAGGGCAAGCACAACAGGTGCGTTGCGCGATGGTCTCGCGCCAAGGCAAGCAGATGGCTTGCGTCGTGTTCGCGGTCTCGGCTGGGCAAGACGAGAGCACCGCCCGAGCACAAGGTCCAGAACAACCCTACGACCGAGCTGTCAAAGGAAAACGAGGACAGGAGCAGGAACCTTTGCACGGGGCCGTCGTAGTGTTCGGAGCGCGCCAGCGTCGAGTGCACCAAGTTGCGATGGGTAACGGTCACCCCCTTCGGGCGACCGGTAGAGCCGCTGGTGTAAATGACGTAGGCATGATCGTCGGGGGTAGTTGACACCGGCTCGAGAGGCGGCACCGGCGACTCGTCGTCAACCAGGACGGTGCGCCGGTCGTCGGGCAACCGTGCCGCCAAGGCCCCACTCGTGACGACAGTATCGATCGGGTCGCTTTCGAGCAGCATGGCGACATGAGCTGCCGGATAAGAAGGATCGAGCGGCACGTAAGCCGCACCGGCCCGGAGAATCCCGAGCATCCCAACGAGCATGTCGATGGAACGGGGCAAGAACAAGCCGACCAGATCGTTGGTTCCGACTCCGCAAGCCTGAAGCCGTGCACCGACTTTGCCGGCAGCCTCCCACAGGCCGGCGTATGTGATTTGCTCCTGTTCGAAGATGGCCGCAACCGCATCGGGAGAGCGGGCGGCAACCTCCCCGATGACTTCGTGGATCAGCCGTTCCGCGCCAACCGAATCCGCACCCGATCCCCAGCCGGCTAGTTGCTTGCGATCGGTAGCGTCGGTCAGATCCAGCGATGCCAGCGACGAATCTGCGTGCCCGGGCATCTGACGCAGCACGGCGACCATCTGCGAGCCCAGCGACGCAACTGCTGAAGCCGAGAGGCGTGCCCGGTCGTGGATGAACGTCATCTCGATTCGATCGTCTTCGGGGTGCACGAGCACGGCAAGGGGGTAGTTGCTGTGCTCAACGAAATCAACCTCCCCCATTGCCACATCGTCGGCCGCTAGCTGCCCAGAAGCGGCGGGAAGATTCTCGAAGACGTAGATGCTCTCGAACAGCGGGTCGCCAGGAGCCACGTCGCTCCACCGCTGGACCGAGGCCAGCGAGCTGAGTTCGAAGGGTCTGCTCTCCAACTGGTGGCGCTGCAGCGACTGCAGCCACGTACCAACGCCCTGGTGCGCGGGGACATCTACCCGGGCAGGCAGCGTGTTGATAAAGAGCCCGACGGCCTGCTCAATCCCGCGTAGCCGAGCATCCCGACCGGAGGTGGTCACACCAAACACGACGTCGTCTGTTCTCATCCAGCGCGACAGCACGATCGCCCATGCCCCTTGGAGCACGGTATTGAGAGTGATGCGCTGCTCTCGGGCGAAACTACGGAGACTTGCGCTCACTGCGGGGTCGAGCACAACCGAACTCGACCCGTATCCACCCCCGGTAGTGGGCAACCCCGGAACTTGCAGGCGATGTGGGCTGGTGAAACCGGAGAGCCGGCTTCGCCAGAATTCCTCGTCTGCTGACGTGTCCCGACCACTCAGATAGGCGACAAAGTCACGGAACGGCGGCGGCGCGGCAACCAGGTCGAGTTCCCCCCGCAAGTCCGCGAATAACTCCGAAAGCATCACCCGCATCGACCAGCCGTCCGCAATCAAGTGATGGGTGGTCCAAACCCACAGCCACGACTCGTCCCCAGTCTGGATCAACGCGAGCCGAGTGAGCGGCGCCGCGGCGATGTCGATGCCGCGCTGACGATCCTCTTCCAGGAACTTCTCCAGCATGCGATTCTGATCAGCGTCGTTGAGGTCGCTCCAATCGTGGCTGGCCCACTCGAGCGTGACCTGCTCCCGCACCACCTGTAGGGGCTGCTCGAGTCCGTCCCAGACAAAGGCACTACGCAGCGCGGGGTGTCTGGCAATGAGACGCTCGGTGGCATCTCGGAGTTCGCTCTCGACGACCGGTCCGTGCAGCTGGATCGGCATCTGATTGACAAAGACGCTTCCCGCCGAGTCGGTAAGAGCATGAAAAAGCATGCCCTGCTGCATCGGTGTCAGCGGATAGAGATCTGCAACGTTCTCGAGATGTGGCGCGGTCACGGGGTCACCAGGTTTGTTCAATCACGGCGGCCGTCCAACTGCTGCAGCGCGGCAGCGAGGGCATCTATCTCGTCCGAGGAGATTTCCGGGAGGCTCGATTCACCGGCAGGATCCGTTGCCGCCGGGGCGGATCCGTCGACTATCCGCCCCAAGCGCTCGATAGTCAGCGACTCGAACAACTCCTGTACCTCGAACTGCAGGCCGGCCTCGTCAGACCGGGCGACGATTTGGATGGCCATGATCGAGTCACCGCCCAGATCGAAGTAGTTGTCCCTGACGCCGATGCCCTTCACCGCCAGAACCTGTTCCCAGATCCCCAGGAGCAAATCCTCGGTCGGGGTGCGGGCGGCGAGATACGGAGTAGCTACGGATCGCTGGTGCTCATCCGGCACGGGTAACGCAGCCTTGTCGACTTTCCCGTTGGCAGTGAGCGGAATGCGGTCGAGCCTGACGAAGTGCGTTGGAACGGCTTGGTGAGGTAGCCGTGCCGCCACATGCTCGCGGAGGACGGGGGTCGGGATCTCTGCGGATGCGACGTAGTAGGACACCAGTTGCTGGCCCGACTCGAAATCAGAGATGTCGCCCGGAAACCCGATCTCGTCGAGAATTCGTGCGACCTCCGCAACGTCGATGTCGTCGTCGAGCTCTTCGAGAGCCTCGGCCCGGGTCTTGTGACCCATACGCACGTCCCAGCTATAAGGAAGCGCATAGTTGTGGTAGCCCCGCACCTTGCGGTGGTAGTAGATCCCGACGTCGTTGATGAGGCAATTGGTGGAACGACCGGTATCGGAGGGGCGCACCCATGGCACCCTCTCGTCCAGGTAGGAATAGAGCTCGTCGAGACCGACATCCACGTA
The DNA here is from genome assembly GCA_030064765.1 of Acidimicrobiia bacterium. GTDB lineage: Bacteria > Actinomycetota > Acidimicrobiia > Spongiisociales > UBA5794 > JAAETI01. The sequence goes on from JASJEG010000053.1 coordinate 10,419, forward strand.
TCGGTAGAAGTCGACGTAACGCACTTCGTTGAACACCGAATCGTCCTCGAAGACTGACACATCGAGCAGTCGACGGACCGCATCGTCGACCCGGTGATAGGCCTTGCGGGCTTCGAGGACGTTGGTGTCGATCTGCTCGGAGTCAACCGAGAGCTGCGTGAAGAGCTCCTTGGTGAGTCTGGTCTCGAAGAACTGCCCGCGGGACAGCCCGGTGACGATGAAGGGGATCTTCTCATCTCGCGCCGTCTGCATGCTGAGCGTGTAGATCGTCTTGAAGCAGCCATTGCAGACGTTGGCATGCCGCTGCAGGCTGTCGACAAAGATCTCGTTCATGGCCGGAGTGGTCGCAAAGATGTGATCCACACCCAGCGTGTCAACCACTCGACGGATGTTGGCCTTGGCCTGCTCAGAGATGTATCCGTTGTCGAGCGTAAACGCCAGTACCCGCAACCCCATGTCGACCAGCCGACACAGCACATAGGTGCTGTCCTTGCCGCCGCTGAGCAACGCGAGGCAGTCGTACTGGCCGCCGGCATCCCGGCCCGATCGCAGCAACGTGGCGAGTTGCTCCTCCGGCTTGAAGTAGATCTGGGCGCGGTCTCGGTACTCATCGAGCGCCGTGCACTCGCCGCATACGCCGGCACCATCGAACGAAACGCCTGGGTAGTTCGACGCCAGGCCACAGCGAACACAGTGGATTAGCTCTCCCGTACTGGCTGCCGTAGTTCTCGAGGCGAGCTGTGCCGTGCTGGCCGCTATGCCGGGATGGGAACCGACGGCGGCCTCGATCTCCCCCAGCTCAACCCGTACCCCGCGAATCTTGATCTGATCGTCGCGGCGTCCGAGGTATTCGAGAACGCCATCTGGTCTGCTCCGAGCCAGGTCGCCGGTCGCATATACGCGGTCTTCCTCGACTAGGGGCTGCGCAGTGAACCGTATAGCGGTCAGCTCCGGCTTCCCCAGATAGCCTTGCGCCAAGCTCGGACCGGCGACATGCAGCTCCCCGGGTACTCCAAATGGAACCGGGTGACCAGCCGCATCGAGGACGTAAGCGCGCATCCCTGCAACGGGCTGCCCGATAGGAACGCTGCCTGCAGTATCTGCGGCTGGGTCGTATGTGTGCACGACACAACCAACGGTGGCCTCTGTTGGCCCGTACTCGTTGTGGATGAGAACCTGGCCCCCAAGCTGCTGCTGGGCTCGCCTGGCCGCTGCGACGGTCAGATCCTCGCCGCCCAGAATCAGCTGACCAATACGGCGCTCCCCCGGCATGGTTTCTGGGAGCAGAGCGAGATGCGACGGAGTGAGCTTGACGATGTCGACAGCGTCCTCTTCAAAGACATCGGTCACGGCAACGTCGGCCTTCGTGCTGGTTTCGCCGTAGACCCGGATCGAGCCACCTGACACCAGAGGCACGAAGATCGAGGTAACCGTGAGGTCGAACGTCAGCGGCGTGAACAGGGGGAAGGTCAACCTGCGGGCTCGATCGTAGAAGTCGCTTGCCCAGGAAACGTAGTTGCTGAGAGATCCATGCTCGACCATCACGCCCTTCGGTTCGCCGGTCGAACCCGACGTGTACAGCACGTAGGCCAAGGCCGAACTGACGATTTCGGGATCAACAAACCCCTGATCGTCATGGTGGGTTGCGAACTCGACAGTCGGCACGCCCACGTCAAGCGGGCGGTCGACAACAACCAGAGAACAGCGGGCGTCATCGACGACAAACCTGATGCGCTCGTCGGGCCACGACGGGTCGATCGGTAGATAGGCGCTACCGGCCCGCAGGATCCCAAGCATTGCGAGAACCGCGGCAGGGGATCTACCCATGGCGACGCCAACGATTGATCCGGAGTCCACCTGAGCAGCAAGCGATCGCGAGGCGCGGTCGACATCTGCATAAGACCAGGTCTCTTCCCCATGCGTTATCGCGACGGCATCGGGTTGCTCGGCAACCCTCTTCAGGAACGCCTCGACCACGGTCGCCGATGGCGCAGTAGTGGCTTGGGGCTCGTTGATTCGCCCCACCACCGCCGCGCGATCAGCACCATTCATGAGATCGATCTCTGCCAACGGTCGATCCCAGTGTTCGATCATCGCTTCGAAGATGCGTTCGAAATGACGCAGCATCTTGGGACGTAGCTCGGCAGCAAAGACGTCCGTGCTGCAGTCGAAATCGACCGTGAAGCTTCCGGTCCCTGTGAAGTCGTGGACCTGCATGCGCAGCTGGTGGTGTGCGTCGACGGCCCCGGGATGTAGCCAGCGAGCCTCGATCTGGGCGCCGCCGAACAGCCCGAAGCGTGTCGTCAAGTAGTTGAGAACAGCGTTGACGGCCCTGTTCTCGTCGGTGCTCGATCCGCCGGGCCGGGCGGTCCTCATCAGATTGGCAGCAGCCGTTCTCACCTTGTCGTAGAGCGAGGAAAACGTGTCATCGTCATCGACGTCGACGGCCAGTGGGTAGACCTCCATGAACAGCCCCGGCGAGCGCTTGAAGTCTGCCGTGGGTCGGTTGTGAACGGGCGCCCCGATGGTGATCGCCGTTTGGCCGCTGATCCGGTGGAGGTAGGAGAAGAAAGCCGTAGAGAACAACTGGAAGAGTGTGAGATCTGGGGTGAGTGCCTGGATGCCGGGTGTCCGCGCCAGGTCTCGCAGCTCCTCCGAACGACCTGCGCCGATCTCGAGCGTAAACCGTTCGTTGCTCGGGGTGACTTCCTGACGCTTGATCCCGTAGAGGGCGGGAGCAACCGTTGGCGACTCAGACCGTGTGCTGCTGTCGCGGGCGGCGACGACCGAGCGTTCATAGGTGACGTAGTCGCTGTACTGCGAAAGGGGGCTTGTCGGTAGCTCAGAGCCGTCCCGGATGGCCGCATAGAGGTCCGCCATCCGTTCGTAGAGCACCGCAACTGCGGTGGCATCAGTTGCTACATGGTGTTGGCAGAAGTACCAGACGTAGCAGTCAGGAGCGAGCCGGAGCAGCACGGAGTCGAACGTGCGCCGCTGCATGTCGAGCGGCGTTGCGTAGCGCTGTAGACACCACTCCTCCGCTGCCCTCGCTGGGTCGGCTGATTGCGAGCAATCGATGACTTCGACCGTGTGCTCGACGGTGGGCTCGACTCTCTGGAAAGGGACGCCGTCTTCAACAACGATCACAGTACGGAGGCTGTCTGCTTCGTCGGTCAGCTGTTCGAATGCAGCCCGAAACGCTGCCAAGTCAACCGGACCGCGGATGGTGAAGGAGAACGCTTGATTGTGCAGCGGCGCCTCTGGATGCATGGACTGACTTGCCCAGATCGCCCGCTGCGCAGTTGTGAGCGGCAGCAGGTCGGGAGTTCCGCCGCTTTCGGTCATGTCGTCGCTGCCGACTCTTGCCTGGTGCGCACGTAAGCAGCCATCGTGGTGATGGTGCGGAAGTTGTCGATCGTTACGTCCTGGGCGGGCACGGCTAGCTTGAACTCTGTCTCGATGAAGTCCACCAGACGGGTTACCCCGAGCGAGTCGACTGTTCCATCGAGCACGATTTCGTCATCGGCCGTGACCCGCGGGCCGTTCCCGCCGAGCAGCTCCTCGTTTACGAATCGGACTATGGCGTGTTCCATCTCTATGTTTCCTGGTTGCTTGATGCTCCAACTGCCTCTGCATGCAGTGCCCGCCGGTCGATTTTTCCGGTCGACGTTCTTGGGAACGAGTCCCGGATACTTATCTCTGCAGGCACCGCGTAAGGTGGCAAGACCGATCGGCTGTGGGTGTAGATCTCTGTGGTGTTGGGGACGGCGCCATCCGTCAGAATGAGGTCGGCGTGGATTTGCAGGCTGTGCTCGGCGTCCTCGATTGCATAGACAGCGGCTTCGTGTACGTCGGCGTGTTGTAGCAGAACTGCCTCGACCTCGTCGAGTTCGACGCGATTACCTCTGGCCTTGATCTGGCGATCCCTGCGTCCCAGGAAGCGAAGGTTGCCATCTGTTGACAGCGAAACCAGATCGCCGGTCGCGTGGAACGTGTCGGGGGTGCCCCCGTGGAGGTCGCGCAAGACAAACGCCCCCTGATTGAGGTCCGGCCGGCCCCAGTAACCGCGCATCATGGTGGGGGCACGCACGAGCAACTCGCCAGCCTGGCCTGCTGCAGCCGGGCTTCCGGACTCATCTGCAACCATGATCTCGACGTTCGGATACGGGCGCCCGATCGGTAGCGGTTCGTCGGTTTCCGCCGGGATATTGCCCACCGGATAGTGGGTGCAACCGTTGGTCTCGGTGGGGCCGTAGACGTTGACAAAGCGAGCCTGGGGAAGCTCGAGCATGATCGTCCGCAGGTGTTTGAGAGGCATGGGCTCGCCACCGAAGAGCACCAACCGCAACCCGCTCAAGTCGCGCCCATCGAGGATGCCCGGTGCTGCAAGTCGCACGAGCGCAAGCGGCACGGTGTAGAACACCGTCATCCTCTCCTCTTCTATCAGCCCGGCAAGGCTCGCCGGGAATCGGGTGTACTCCTCAGGGATGATCACCGTCGTTGCCCGCGCCTGGGCTCCGCCGAAGTAGTCGAGGGTCGACAGGTCGAAGTGCAGCGGGGCGTAATTGCTGATCCTGTCGTGCGGCGTGAGGCCGTAGACCGAGGCGGTGACTTCCGCCCACGACAACGCGCTGCGGTGGGTGTGCATGATTCCCTTTGGCGTGCCGGTCGAGCCGCTTGTGTAGAGGATGTAGCAGAGGTCTTGTTCGGTGACAGTGATTGCCGGTGGCGACGTCGGGAACGATTCGATCTCCTCCCACGACACCGACCGGTAGGGAACAGCCTCGGTCGGTTCGATGCCGAACACGGCTTCGAGGGGCACCCCTGCCTCGTGCAGCTCCGCAATGGCAGCACTCTTCGCCGAGGAGCTGACGATCCGCTTGATACCGCCGTCGCGAATCACGAAGTCGACTCGACTGGTCGGCGCTGTCGGGTCGAGCGGTACGTACACGGCACCCGCACTCATGATTCCGTAGAGGGCAACTGCGCTCTCGAAACCCTTGGGAAGCAGGATTCCTATCCGGTCGCCGGGAGCGACACCATCCGCGATGAGCGCATGCGCCAGGGAGGAGGCTTGCTCGAAGAGCAAACCGTAGGTGAGTGATTCGCCGCGGTATCGCAGCGCAACGTGGTCGGGATCGACCATCGCCGCCCGTTCTATCAACTGGGGTAGCAGGTATGTCTGCTGATGCCGTGTCGTGTCCATGCCGCGACCCCTATACACCCATGAGCCGTGCGATTACCTGGCGCTGGATGTCTGACGTTCCTGAGTAGATGACTCCACCGAGGGCGTCGCGCAAGTCGCGCTCTACTCCGTACTCGCTCACATACCCTTTGGCCCCGTGAATCCGGATCGCATCAGAACTAGAGGCAACGAACGATTCGGACAGATGCAGCTTCGCCAACGCGGAGTAGAGCTGTGCCGCGTCGCCGCTGTCGAGCAACCAGGCTGCCTTGTACAGGAGCAGTCGTGATGTCTCCAGCCTGAGGCGCATATCGGCAATGCGGTTCGAGACTGATTGGAACTTGCCAATGGGCTCGCCGAATTGGCGCCGGGTTCGGGCGTACTGGATCACATCATCGAGCTGGCGGGCCATCGACCCGACGTGACTCGCGAATATGAAGCTGCGCTCCCAATCCATCGAGTTCGTGAAGATGCTGGCACCTGCGCCCTCTGGGCCCAGCCGCGCCGAATCGGGGACAAAGCAATCCTCGAGAACGAGATCGCCAAATGGCCCCGTCCGCAGACCCATCTTTGGCTGATTGCCGCCCTTGGTGAGACCTGAGGCATCGCCTTCGACGAGGAACGCCGTGATGCCCCATCTGCCCACGGTCGGATCCGTTGCTGCGAACACCAGGGCAACATCGCAGACCGGGGCCAGCCCGATATAGGTCTTTCGTCCGTTGAGAACATATCCCCCATCTGTCTTCTCGGCGGTTGTCTCCAGCGCAAACGTGTCTGAGCCCGAAGCCGGCTCTGACATGGCATGGGCGCCGTAACCACCCGAGATCAACAGCGGAAGGTAGCGCTCCTTTTGCTCTTCCGTACCGAACTGCTGAATCGGCTCCTGGACGGCCCACATCTGACCGTTGAGTGCCAGGGTCAGGCCGTTATCGGGACAGCCGTAGCCAAGCGCCTCCATGATGGCCACTGTGGTCACGACATCGCGACCTTGCCCGCCGTACTCGGTGGGCACGTTGGAACCGAGGATCCCGAACTCGGCACACCTGCGCCACAGTTCCCGGTCGAAGCCGGACTCGGCATCGCGGGCGACTAGATCCGACGCGAGTTCGTTGCGGGCGAACTCAACGGCCTCGGTGCGGAGTCGCTCCTGCTCTTCGGTGAAGCCGAAATCCATCAGTCCTCCGTCAGACCCCACCTGACCACTCGGCGACGGCGTTGGGCAGCTTCCGGCCGAGACGATAGGGGTCGAGTGGGTCGTCCCCGATGTCCTCCAAGGCCAGCTTCGTACCAAGCCCGAGGGCGTCGGCGTACCTCATCAGAAGCTTCATGGCGACCTGATCACCCAGTGCCCACCCCGTTGAGTCGAACACGGTCAGGTCTTCCTGCCATGACTCGTATGCCCCAGGATGAGCTACGACGTGCGCCAGCGAGGGGCCAATCTCCTCGGCAGCCAGCACCTGACACTCACCTTCCTTAACGGCCTGTTCCCGGACGTCGGGGCACACCAGGGCCCGCCGTAGCAGCTCCGTTGGGAGCTCCACCTTGCCGGGGAAGTCGGAACCTACCGCGTTGATGTGAAGCCACGGCTTCGTGGGGAGATCCTCGAATAGCGGGCCCTGACCAATGCCGAGCGATGTCGATGTGCACACGATGTCCGCAGTCTGCATGAGAGTGTCGAGCGGCACCGGCTTGACCTCAACCAGCTCAGGGAGGAATTCA
>JASJEG010000054.1 GCA_030064765.1 Acidimicrobiia bacterium
GACGTAGGAGCTGTAGGGGACTTCGTCCGTGCTGCGGTGCTTCACAGGAACGGTCACCTGCAGCAGCTGGCTCAGCTGACGCGATAGATCGCGGCTAAATGCCCTGTGGAGCCCTTCGAGGTCCTCGACCACACCGGGCTCGAACTCCGAGCCACCTCGGTAGTCATATTCGTGGACATCGGTCGGGGGTTGACTCGATGTTGCTGTCGATCTGGTTTCAGCCATGCGGCACAAGTGCCTTCGCTAGCTTCGGTTACCCCCATCCGTCGGCCGCGTCTCCTCGCGGTAAAGGACTGAGCGCTCCCCCTCAGGTTCTTGCGTAGACCACGGCTCATATTGGCCGCCAGTTACGCAAGAACGGAAAGGGACTAGCGCGGTCGTGCTTTCTCTTAACCACCACCGGGGGTGGCCGACGGGGGAGGCACAACACATACACGAGATGGATCTCGCGAAGCATTCAGGGAAGAGCGCCCCAGCGTTCTTCCCTTTCGCGTGTCCAGGAGGAAGCGACATGGTTCCGATATCCGACCAGACAATGGCCGCAATCGAATACGCCATGAACGCGCTCACCGTCCGGGCCGAGGTCATCGCCAACAACGTGGCGAACTCCGAGGTGCCGGACTTCCAGGCTTCCAAGGTGTCGTTCGAGGACCAGCTACGACGGGCACTCGACGACGTGGGGATCGAGCGGGTTCGCGGACCCGAGATTCAGGGCACCGGCGATCCGGTTGACGCCATCGGCAACAACGTGAACATCGAATCCGAGATCGTCGGCATGATGCAGACCAACCTGCTGCAGCAGGCCATGGTCGAGGCCTTCAACTTCAAGGCCGGGTTGCTGCGCAGTGCGATCGGAGGTGCCTGATGGGTGCTTTCGACGCCATCGATATCGCCGCAACGGGCGCCGATGTCTCCCAGCTGTGGCTCGAGGCGATCGCCCACAACATCGCCAACGTCAACACGATCCGGTCGGCCGACGAGGAGCCGTTTCGCGCCAAGCTCGTGCACGCCGAGGAAGCGCTCGACGCCACGGGTCGAGGCCGGGGCGCCCGGGCCATTCAGATACTCGAATCGCAGGGCGAACCGATGTGGGTCTGGGACCCGGAACATCCCCAGGCTTCGGAAGACGGCTATGTGGTGCGGCCGGTCGTCGAGCTGTCAAAGGAAATGGCCGACATGATCGCCGCACAACGCAGCTACCAGCTCAACCTCCAGGTAATCCGCACAAATGAAGAGGCGTACCAAGCGGCTCTCAGGATCGGACGCTAATGGCAATTCCCCCAGTCTCCAGTGTGCCCGGCGCCCTAGGTGCCGCCGGTGTCAACAACGCCCAATCCGTAGCGCCCCGGGCAGCGGATGGATTCGGCGACACCATCAACAAGGCGCTTGAAGCGGTTTCCGATGCGGAGTTCGCAGCCGACGCCATTGCAGAGAGTGTGGCCACTGGTGGCGACGCCACCGTCCAGGAGCTGATGGTCTCTATGACCAAGGCACAGCTCAACGTCGACCTGCTGGTGCAGGTGAGGAACAAGGCCGTTGAGGCCTACCAAGAAATCATGAGGATGCAGGTCTGATATGGAACGACGCAACCGTGTAGGTGACATGCTGGTGGCACTGCCGCTGGCGCATCAGATCGTCATCGGCATCGCCGCCGTAGTGCTGGTGATGGCGGCCTTCGTGTTCTTCCAATGGGTCAGCACGCCGTCGTACACCGTGCTCTACTCGCAGCTCGACGACAGCACCTTGGCGACCGTCGTCGACGAACTCGACCGCCAGGGCGTTCCGTACGAGATCGAGGCGGGCGGCTCGCGAGTGCTGGTTCCCAAGTCCGACGTTTATCAGATTCGGGCCTCGCTGGCTGCGGCCGGCGTGCAAAACGGTGCGATGCCGCAGGGCTACTCGATCCTCGATGGGCAAGGACTCAATGTCTCCGACTTCCGGCAGCGAGTCGACTACCAGCGGGCGCTCGAGGGCGAAATGGCGCTGACGCTGCTGGCCATGAACAACATCACCTCCGCAACGGTGCACTTGGTTATCCCCGAGGAATCCTTGTTCGAGGAAGATGAAGAGCCGGTGACCGCCTCGGTGCTGTTGGAGACATCGTCTCCGCTCGGTGAGCTCGAGATCGAAACCGTCACGTTCCTCGTCGCATCTGGTGTCGAGGGTCTCGAGCCGACGAACGTCACGGTTGCCAACGTCGACGGCACGGTGCTCCACGCCGCGGGTGACATGGCCGCCGAGAGCGCCGTCAGCAATCGCAACCTGCGGATGACTCGTGACTTCGAGACGGCGCTCGCCACCGACGTGACGAACCTGCTGGCAACGGTCGTTGGCCCGGACTCGGCGTCGGTCGTCGTTCGGGCACGCCTCGATTTCGACGAGCAGTCCGTCGAGACGCAGACTTTCGACGAAGAGAGTGCCGTCGCCTTGCGTGAGTCGACAATCGATGAAACGTACACCGGAGCTGGTACTCCACCCGGGGGAACCCTCGGCGTCGAGGGAGAGACGATCGTCTCCGACACATCCGGTGACTACACCTACGACCGGAGCGAGGTCATTCGCGAGTACGGCGTCGACAACATCATCTCCCGTGAAATCACGGCACCCGGCAAGGTGGAACACCTGTCGGTTGCGGTAGTGATGGATGACGGCTCGCTGACCGGCGCTCCCGTTCCTGAGGTTGCCGAGATCGAGTCGCTGATCACTGCAGCCGTAGGCCTGGACACGGCCCGGGGCGACAGCATCTCGGTTTCGACCATCGCCTTCCCGGTCCCCGAGGTCGTCGAAGAGCCGGAAGCAGCTGCTGCGGCTCCGATGGACGTGATGTCGATGATCCCGCAGTTCATTGGCGGCTTGGTCCTGTTCGTTGTCGCCGTTGCGCTGCTGCTGATGGCCCGTGGTGGCAAGAAGGGCAAGCAGGGCGAGACCATCGATCTCTCGCAACCGGCCGCCCTCACAGGTGGAGAGCAAGCCCCTGCCGGGGCTCTGGCCGGCCGCGCCGAAGGTGCCGAGATTCACCCCGAGGTCATGACGCTCGTACAGCGGCAACCGGAAGAGATTGCAGTACTGCTGCGCAGCTGGCTGGCGGATAGGCGTTGACCATGAGGCCTGAGGAAAAAGCAGCAGCGCTGGTAGTGGCGGTCGGGTCGAAGGCCGCCTCCGGAATGCTCGAGTATCTCAACGATGACGAAGTCGAACGGCTTGCGACGGAAGTCGCCAAGATCGGGCGCCTCCACCCGGAGACGGTGGACGCCGTCTTCACCGAGGTATATGAAGAGGCAACGGCACAACAGCTCCTTGCCGCCGGAGGCATCGACTACGCCCGCGAGATGCTCGTCGACTGGAGAGGGGAACGCGGCCACGAGATAGTGGAACGGCTCATCTCTGATCTCGAGGCGACCCCGTTTGGTTTCGTACGCAAGTCCAACCCGGAGAAGTTGAGCAAGATCCTCGCCGAGGAGCACCCCCAGACCGTGGCCCTGGTGCTGGCCCACCAGCCGGCCGCTTTCGCCGCGACCGTTCTGGGCTTCTTCGACGATGAGATCCAGGCCGAGATAGCTCTCCGCGTCGGGACAATGGGAAAGACCTCCCCGGATGTGATCCGCTCCATCGAAAGCTACTTGCAGTCGCAGGTCGGTCCGGAACCGCGCACCGAACTGGCGGTGCGGGGTGGCATCGAAGAGCTCGCCGAGGTTCTCAACAACAGCAACAAGGAGACCGAAAAGGCGATTCTCGAGCGACTCGCTTCGATCGACAGCGACTTGGCCGAAGAGGTGCAGGCCTTGATGTTCGTCTTCGCAGACATCATCACCCTCGACGATCGCGCAATCCAGCGAGTCCTCCAGGACGTCAACACCCAAGAACTTGCGCTGGCGATGAAGGGGATTGGCTCGGAGGTATCCGATGCCATCGTCCGCAACATGTCGTCGCGTGCCGCCGAGAGCCTGAAAGAGGAGATCGAGCTACTGGGTCCGGCGCGCCGCTCCGATGTGGAAGCAGCCCGGCGCAAGGTAGTTGCCGCTGTGCGTCTCCTCGAGGAGACCGGCGAAATCGTCATCAGCCGCGGTGGGGAGAGTGAGCTCATTGAATAGGGTCATACGCAACGCCTCGCTGGCTGCGGCGCCCCAGGCCTTCGGTCCGGGCGCCCCCGTGCTGATCGACGACTACATGTCGCAGATGATCGAGCAAGCGCAGGCCGAAGCCTTCGAAGCGGGGAGACGTGAAGGCTTTGCTGCGGGGCGAGCCGAGACGGCCGAAGCCGGCAATCGAATCGAGACGGCCCTGGTGAACGCCGCCGCCGATCTGGTGCGGATGCGCACCGAGTGCGTGCGCGGCGCCGTCGACGCCGGGCTCGAAGTTGCCGAGTTTGTTCTGGGTCGAGCACCGCATGACGGCGGTGAGACCCTGGCTCCGCGTATCGCGGCCGCGCTCAATGACCTCGATGACGAGGAACTGGTTGTTGCAATCCACCCTCAGGACTGGGATACGATCAGCACCGCGGTTCGGCTCCCCAATGGGGTGACGATGGAGCCTGATCCGGCGTTGCGGCCCGGTGAGGCCCGCATCAGTGGGCGCTGGGCCAGCGCCGAGCTGACACGAGAAGCTGCCCTGTCGGTTGTGCGCGAGGTGCTGTCGTGAAGCAGCTGTTGCAGCCGGGTCTAGATGCGCTCCACCAGGAGAATCCGTGGCAAGTCACGGGCAAGGTAGCTCGCGTCACCACCCACGAGCTCGAGGTGCGGGGTCTTCGCCTCAAGATCGGCGATGCGCTTTCGATCCGAGGCGTTGATGGCCCGCGTACCGCCGAGGTGATCGCACTGACACCCGACGGGGCACGCGTTCTTCCCTTTGGTGAAGTCTCTGGCATCGGCAAAGGCGACGCCGTGACCGCCGATGCGGCCGGTCTATCCATGCATGTCTCCGAAGCTCTGGTTGGTCGAGTGCTCGATGGTCTCGGTCGTCCGATAGATGGCGGTCCCCAACTCACCGGGGAGCCAATCGATGTCGCCGCCCCGGCACCATCGCCGCTCGAACGGATCCGGATCAACGAGCCGCTGCCCACCGGCATCCGGCTGCTCGATACGTTCTGTACGACGGGCAAAGGGCAGCGCATCGGCATCTTCGGCGGCAGCGGTGTCGGCAAGTCGACGCTGCTCGGGATGATGGCCCGTGGCACCGGGGCCGACGTTGCAGTGCTGGCTCTCATCGGCGAGCGGGGCCGTGAGGTCAGGGAGTTCATCGAGGACGAGCTAGGTCCGGAAGGCATGAAACGCGCCATCGTGGTTGTCGCCACCAGCGATCAACCGGCGTTGATGCGTCTCCGTGCTTCGCTACTGGCAACCCGAATCGCGGAGTGGTTCGCCGATCGCGGCAACGACGTACTACTCCTCATGGATTCGCTCACCCGGTTGGCGATGGCACAGCGTGAGGTTGGCTTGGCGGCTGGCGAGCCGCCAACCGCCCGCGGCTACACCCCGTCGGTATTTGCTCTGATGGCTCGGATGCTGGAGCGGGCCGGTCCCCGTGCTGCCGGCACGATCACGGGCTACTACACGGTGCTCGTAGAGGGCGACGACATGAACGACCCGATTGCCGACACCGCCCGCGCCATCCTCGACGGCCATGTCGTACTCGACCGCCGCATCGCCATCTCCGGCCGCTACCCGGCAATCGATCCGCTGGCGTCCCTGTCTCGTCTGGCGCCGCGTCTCGTCTCCGAGGACAAGCGGAGCTTGGTGATGGCCGCTCAGGATGCGCTGGCGGCGGCGGAAGAGGTCCGGGAGCTGGTCGAGGTGGGGGCCTATGTGCCCGGAACCAATCCTGCGGCTGACCGGGGCCTGGCCGCCAAGCCGGCTCTCGTCGAATTCCTGCGGCAGTCTTCCAGCGAGATCGTCTCGTATCACGAGGCATGGGCGCAGCTCGATGCGTTACGGGCGCAGATCGGAATTGCAGCATGAAGAAGAACCCGTTCGACGTCCTAGTGCGGCTTCGCAAGATCGACGAGAAGATGGCGCGCGCCGAACTGGCCAACAAGCGACGTACCCACGAGCTCGCCAGGCAGAAGCTGGAGGAGTTGCGGGCCAAGCACACCGAGGAGCTCGATGCTGAGGAGCTGTTGGGGCCGGTGAACCTACGTTCGCTCCAGCTACGGGGCATGGGTTCCTACGAGATGTTGATGGAAGCTGCCGAGGTGTACCAGCACTCGGAACGTGCCATGCGGGCCAAGGCCGACGCCTGGCGAAGAGCCGCATCGGATCTCGACGCCGCCGAGCGGCTGGATGAGCGGCGCAAGCAGGAGCTTGCCCGGGAAGCGGCCAAGGCGGCCGAGAAGTCGCTTGACGACCTGATGGGGATGCTCCATTCCCGTCCCAAGGACGGGCTCATATGAGCATTGCCCCCTTGCATTCGGTTTCGAGTCGAGTTGGTGAGATTCGAAGCCAGATCGATCGGATCGCTCCCAGGAGCCGTAGCTTTGCGGAGACGCTGCAAGCGGCTCGAACCCCTACCGAGCCGGCCGCGCAGAGTCCGATTGCACCACCCGTCGCGAGCTTTGCGGCGGGGCCGCGAGTTGCAGCCAGCCAGTGGGCTGCGCCCCCAATCGGCATGTTGGGCACCCCGGTGATCACTAATGCCGTGTCGATGTCGCAGGTCTCCTGGACCGAGCAACTGCCCGATGCCGCAGCGGAGTGGATTCCGACGATCGAACGGGCCGCGGAGCAAGCCGGACTGGATCCGCGTCTCCTGGCGGCCATGGTGTGGCAAGAGTCGAGATTCCATCCGGAGGCAGTCTCTCGCTCCGGGGCTATCGGTCTCAGCCAGCTGATGCCGGCGACTGCCGACGAGCTCGGGGTTGATCCGCATGATCCGGTCCAGAACCTGGAGGGCGGGGCGCGCTTCCTCGCTTGGACGATCGAAGAGTTCGGGTCCATCGAGCTGGGCCTAGCCGCCTACAACGCCGGTCCCGGTGCCGTACGCCGAGCCGATGGCATTCCTGAAATCGCAGAAACGCAGGCGTATGTGCCGCGTGTTATCGAGTACTACAAACAACTAGGAGGGGTCGCGTGATGATCGAACCGCAGAACACGATGTTGCCGGTGGCGGAGCCACGGCCGGTGGATACTCCCCAGGGCGAGGGTGAGGGTTTCGGTGCGATGCTTGCCCAGTCTCTCGGTTTGGCCCCGCAGGTGGATCCGAATGCGGTGCAACAGATCAACACGAATCAACAGCACAGAGGTCACGGCCAGGAAGGTGCGGCCGGGGAGCAGGCTGCCGCCGATGAGCAGTCCTTGACGCAGCCGCTCCAGCGAGTAGTTGGAACTGCGCTATCCGTGCCGGTTTCGGCAGCAGGTGTGGTTCCCGACCAAGGTGGTGCAGCCGAGCAGTCGGCCGCCGCGCAGAGTGAACCCGTTTTCAGTCCTGTACGCGCGGGGGGCTCGCAGCGCTTTACCAGGACCGACCAGGGAGTCGCTCCTTTGCCGACCTTGCCGACGCCTCCGAGCGCTGAGGCGGCGCCTCACGTCGTGCGTCCCATCGACACCATCTGGAAACCATCGCCGCTGGGCAATGCCGGCGAGGCTGTTGCCGCTGACGCTCCCGCCAACGGCGAGATGACCTGGGAGCCGGTCGATCGCGGAGACGCGATCTGGAAGCCCGGGATCACCTCCAATCCTGCGGCCACTCCCGGTCCGATTGCGCCTACCGATGAGAGTCCCGTGCTGCCTACGCAGCCTCCTGCTGCACCGACAGCGGCCCCGGGCTTCAACCCCCCCGACCCGGCAGCGATTCCGATAGTCGCACCGCTCGCCGATGAGGTTGCTCCTCCCGCAGCGACCCTGGAGCCAACCGTCGCTACCCCTGGGCAAGTTGGCGTGGATCGAGGTAGACAGCTCCCAGAGCCACCCGCGCTCGATTCCAACGCACCCGGAGAGGAGACAGCCACTTCCCTGACAAAGCCGGCCGTTCCCGGTCCGGTGGCGCCGGCTGCGGCAGCTACCCCACAGCGGGTCGAGCTGGCTCCCGACCGGCCGGTGCGGCTCGATACGGCGCCGGTCCCCACCGCGGTCGACTCCTCAACGGCGACGGCAGAGCCCGCAGTCGCTCCGGTGACGCAGTCGGCCCCGGCTGACGGCGGCCCTGGGATGGGAACTGTGCAGACGGCTGGTTCCGCTCCGGCGGCGCCGAGTAGCGCAGCCGCGGAGGGGATGCAGCCACAGGCTTCGGCGCTGGCCGAGCGAGTGATGCAGGCGATCGACCTGCAGCGGACCCAGCCTCCGCCACGGTCGATGGTGGTCGACATCCCTGAACTCGAGGGACTGCGGCTGGTCGTTTCGGTACGGTCTGCCGGGCACGTATCAGTGACCCCCGCCGGCAACACCGCCAACCCGGACGTATTCACTCCATTCGCCACCGACCTGTCTCGGGTTCTTGCCGAACGAGGGTTCGTCATGAACGGTGACAGCCGTCGTCAGGGCTCCAACCCCTATGACCAGGACGAGGCACCCCCGGCGCCACGGCGCAGTACCGGGTTCCGCCGGACGGCGCCGGTCGACAACGACTTGAGGATCTAGATGGCCATTGGCAACCACCCAAGGAGAGACCGCCCATGATTGAGGCAGTAGGCGGTGCAGCAGCGAACCAGCCCGCCCAGGCCGGCAATGGGTTGGGGCAGTTGGACAGCAATGCCTTCCTGCAGCTGCTTGTCGCCCAGATGAAGTACCAGAACCCGCTGGCGCCTACCGACGCCACCGCCATGCTGGAGCAGACCGCCCAGTTCACAACCGTTGAGACTCTGCAGGCGATCTCAGAGACCAACCAGGCGCTGCTGGGTTTCCAGCAGACAACGATGGCGCTGGGAGTAGTCGGCAAGAACGTCAACGCGATCAGCCTCGATGGGATACCAGTCGAGGGAGTAGCGGAGAGCGTGCGGTTCACAGCCGATGGACCGTTCATACAGCTAGACAACGGCATGGAGATCCCGATGGCGAACGTCATCGAGGTCAGCGCGGTACCGGAGGAGCCGGCCGGGTAGCCTTGCTCATATGGAGCAAGTTGCCCAAGGCCTGTACCGGCTCGGCCGTAAACGCCACAACTTCTACCTGCTCGCCGACGGCGGCCGGGCCACGGTGGTCGACGCCGGGGGGAGTCGGGAACTGCCGCTGCTCGAAGCTGCGCTTGCCGCTCTCGGGCTATCGCTCGACGCCGTCGAGGCACTGCTGATCACCCATGCCCATACCGACCACATCGGATTCGCCAGGCTGCTGGAGAAGCAAGGCATCAGCGTCAAGGTGCATGAGGACGAAGCGGCCTACGCAATGGACGGTTCCGCCGGCTCGCAGATCGGCCCGACGGATGTTCCGCTGTGGAAGCCGCGGGTCATCGCTTTCATCGCCGAGATGATGCGTTCCGGGGCCGATCGGGGCTACCGGCTGAAGAATGTCGAGACGCTCACCGATGGTCAGAAGCTCGATCTGCCAGGCCGGCCGCAGGTGATCGCGACGCCGGGACACACGGCCGGGCACGCCAGCTATCTCTTCGGCGATCGCAAGGCGCTGTGCGCAGGTGACGTTCTCGTGACCGATGGTCTTATCCGGGGCGGCTTTGGCCCGCAGTTGATGCCCGACATTTTCCACCACGATGCAGCGATGACCCGGGAGTCGCTGGATCGACTGTCTGGTCTCGACGCGTCGCTACTACTGCCCGGTCACGGCGCTCCGTGGCGGGGATCGATGGCGGAGGCGGTACGTCGGGCGAAGGGTTGAGTCTCTCTCAGTAGCCCGCTGGAGGAGGACCCTGGTCGATAGCGTCTTGGGGAATCAGGTCGCGACAGGTTGCGGTGACCAGGAACCACACGGCCCGGGCTCCACCACGACTGCTGCCGTCCGCCATGGCGACGATGTCCTCTGCAAAGATCTGCTCGGCGGTATCCCACTCCCAGCCCCTGTCGTTGCAGGCCCGGGTTGTGATGTTCATCCACTCGAAGGTGCTGATGTCGGTGCGTCCGGTCACAGTGACACCCTGGTCCCGGACCTCGGCAGCAGTCAGGTTGATCTGGTACTCGGGCTGGAAAGCGCCCTCACAGGCGGTCAACAGGATTGCTGCCACTACGAGGATCACGAGCTTCATGGCGGTCGATTGTACGGGTCTCCCGGGGTAGCTAGCCGTCGAGCTCTTCGAACAGGGTGATCTGCAGCCCGGCTGGGGCCTCCAGACGTGAATTGAGTGAGCGCCACGGGGTTGCGGTGGGTGGGGCAATGAGCTGGGCGCCTCCTGCCACAGCCTGTGCGGTGGCGGTCGCAGCGTCGGAGACCTCGAAGGCGACACGGATGCTGCGGTTCACTTCCCGCCCGACTTCCAGCTCGTCGATGAGACGCCGCTGTGCGGGGTTGACGATCTCGAGAGTTGCCCGACCGGCTTGCAACGCCAGCACCAGAGCATCGCCTTCGCTCTCGACGTAGAACTCCTCGGGCATGCCGAGGATATCTCGGTAGAAGGCGACGGCCTCCTCGAAGTCGGCCGTTTCGACGACGAGTCGCAGCTGCCTTATCTGTGGCTTGCCGTTCACTTGCTCTCCTCGGGGGGGTTGCGTCCGTGACCCTGACAGTAGGTCGAACTCCGACGAGACAAGGATGCTGTTCCAAGTCGCCGGATTGGGGGCACGGGCCATGCTCCGTAAACTGATGGCACAGGCAATCCGTTCACGTCCCAGCGACTGACCGAGAAGCCGACAGGTTGCGGCTTGATGGATCGCGACAGCTGATCCGTCACCGGTACGTCTGGGGGGACGCGCCACCGGGGAGGCAGACCGTGTCGGAGAGCACCAGCGTCGGAATCGCGATCGAGGCACTAGAGAGCAGCCGGGGAGTTTTGGGTGATGATGTCGTCGATGCAGCTCAGCTTGCGTTGCGTCGGGCCCAGACCGGCGATGCACACGCTGCAGAGCAAAAAGCAGAGCGCAAGGTCGTCACCGTCGTCTTTGCCGACCTGAGTGGGTTCACTGCGCTATCGGAAGTGATGGATCCCGAGCACGTTCGTGACCTCTTGAACGCCTGCTTCGATCGATTGGTACCGGCCATCGAACGCCACGGGGGCACGATCGACAAGTTCCTCGGGGACGCCGTCATGGCGCTCTTCGGGGCTCCGCTCGCTCATGAGAACGATCCGGAGCGAGCACTGCGGGCGGCGCTGGAGATGATGGATGAGCTCGAGGCGTTCAATGGCGAGAACGACACTGATCTCGGTCTGCACATCGGCGTGAACACGGGCCTGGTCCTTGCCGGCGGTATCGGCGGAGCGGGCCACCGGCAGTACTCGGTGATGGGCGACGTTGTCAACGTTGCGTCCCGTCTCGAATCGGTATCGAAACGCGGCGAGATCCTGATAGGCCCGGATACGCACCGGCTGACAACGCCTCTCTTTGAGGCCGAGGAACTCGAACCGCTTCACCTGGAGGGTCGGGAGGAGCCCATGCCGGTCTACCGCTTGACCGGACCGGGCACTGCGGTGGTGAGGCCCCGCGGGATCGAGGGTCTGGCATCCGGTCTGGTCGGTCGCGAGGGCGAGATGCAGATCTTTGCGGACGCATTCGCCGGGCTGACCGGCGGACGGGGCGGCGTAGTTTCTGTGGTGGGTGAAGCCGGCATCGGGAAGAGCCGCCTGGTGGCGGAAGCCAAACACGTTGCGGGCAGCACCCGATGGGTCGCCGGGCGGGCGTTGTCTCACACCTCGCAGTCGGCCTACGGGGTAGCGGTCGACCTCCTGAGGGCGCTGGCCGGGATCGACGCTAGATCATCGAGCGAGGACACTGCGAAGCGCCTGGCCGCCAGCGTTGATGAGTTGCTCCCCGACGAAGGCCGGGCGATGGTGTGGCCCTTTCTTGGGCACTTGCTCGGTCTCCCGTTGGACGACGATGCCGATCGGGTGGTGGCTCCGTTCACCCGTTCGTCGGCCGGATCGATCCAGCAGCCGCTGGCCAATGCCTACGCCGCCTACCTGACGGCGATGACCTCCGAACCGCTCGTGTTGGTGTGGGAGGACTTGCATTGGGCGGATTCCTCTTCGTTGGCTCTCCTGGAAGCGCTGCTCCCCATTACCTCCAACCTTCCACTGCTGATGGTCCTCGAATCCCGCCCCGAGCCCGGTCCGCACCTGGACCTGCTGCAGCGGATCCCGGAACGCACCGAACGTCACCTCCCCGTCGATCTCGGGCCGCTCGATCGGGACCGTGCCGGAGACCTGGTTGCGAACCTACTCCCGGTCGAAGGTTTGCCGGCGCGGGTCCGTCAGGCGTTGCTCGACAAAGCCGGAGGGAACCCGCTGTTTCTCGAGGAATTGATCCGCACGCTGATCGAAACCGGCGTCGTTGGCGTCGAGGAAGGCCGGGCAGTAGCTACAGCAGCGGTCGAGCAGTTCGATGTTCAACAGGTGCCCGATACGATCCACGGCCTCATCGCGGCTCGCATCGACCGGCTCGAACCGGAACCGAAGACCACGCTGCAGACCGCCGCCGTTGCCGGCCGGGTCTTTCCCCGCCCCTTGCTCGAACACATGGTCGCCACCCGCGGCGGCATCGGGGATCTCGAGGCATCGCTGGCGGCCTTGGAACGCCATGAGTTCATCCGGGCGACCAACGGGTCCGCCGAACTGAATGGATCCGAATACACCTTCGCCCACGTCCTGACCCAGGAAACGGCCTACGGCGGGGTGCTGCTGGCTGAGCGCAAGGCTTTGCACGGCACCGCCGCCCGGAGCGTCGAATCGCTCTTCCCCGATCGCGTCGACGAGCTGGCGGCCACGCTGGCGTATCACTACGAACACGCCGAGGAGTACGAACCGGCCCTCGGCTACCTGCAGCGGGCCGGCGGCCGTTCGCTGGGGCTGTCGGCTCCAGTCGAAGCGATCGAACTCTGCCGGAGGGGGCTGGCGCTACTGGATGACCTGCCCGAGGTGCCCGCCGGACTCGAGCTTCCCTTCCGACTCCAACTCGGATTGGGTCTCACCATGGTGCACGGGTGGCAGTCCGATGAAGTCATCGAAGCGTTCGAGCGGGCTCGCGAGCTGATGGGCGAAGTCGGTGCCTCGCCCCAAGCTGCGGCGCTGTTCCACGGGCTCTGGGCTTACTACTTCGTCAAGGGCGAATTCTCGACGGCTCGAGAGCAAGCAGACCAGATTGTTGCCGCCATCGACCTATCTCCCGAACCCGGCAAGGTGAGCGTGGTCGGGCACAACGCGCTGGCCGGGACCGACTGCATGACGGGCAACCTGGCATCAGCGCGGCGCCACGGTCTCTATGTGCAGGACATCGACTGTCCGTCGTTGATTCCGGACGCCGGCATGGAACTCAAGATCGTCAGCCGGGTGTGGGCGGCGCTGGCCACCACGCTGCTGGGGGATGTCGACGAAGGGCTCCGGTTGGCCGAGGATGCTGTTGCGGAGGCACGGCGACTCGAGCACCCCTACTCGCTTGCCTTCGCGCTCAACTATCGCAAGGACGCCGCCGTGTTGACCCGCGACGTCGATGCCGCGGCCGCAGCGTGCGGGGAACTCATGGCCATTTCCGACGCCCAGGGGTTTCAGCAATGGCTGGCAGCGGGCGCCATCGCTCTGGGATGGGTGATGGCACACCAGGGTGAGGCCGAACAAGGTGTCGCCCAGATTGAACATGCCTTGGGCATGGTTCAGTCGCTGGGATTCCGACTCTTCATCACCCATTACGGCGCGATGCACATCGATGCCTTGCGCATCGCCGGCCAATCGGAAGCGGCGCTGGCCGCTGTAGAGGATGCCCTGCACGCTGCTGAGTCGCACGAGGAACGGGCTTTCATGCCACAACTGCACCGACTTCGAGGCGAGCTGCTTGTCGAAGCGGGCCGCCAGGCCGAGGGCGAACGCGAATTCGAGACGGCCGTCACGGTTGGCCGGAGCATCGGCAACGAGTTTCAAGCGCTCCGCGCCGCGGTGAGCTGGGCCCGCGCTGCGGCCGGAACGGATGGCGCCGAAGCGGCCCGCCGGGCACTGGCCGAGGTCTACTCGCCGCTTCCGGCATCAAACCGCACTCCGGAATTCGAGGAGGCGAGTCGGATACTCGACGGTCGCTAGCCGAGCCGCGCAGGCCCGCCAAGCAGTGATCGGCAGCTGTGTTTGTCTCAAGCACGCTGGCGTCAAACCGAAAGAGTGTTAGGCCGACCCAGCCAGGAGCCTCGATTGTCAACGAGCAAGAACTCGTCACCAAGCGACAATACGCAAGCACAGCGCCCATGCGATCTGGCGTTTCCGCGGCAGGCCGGCGCTCATCTCGAGGAGATTCAACTCCTCGTCAGCCTCATCCGCCCGGAGACCATCACCGGCGGTTTGATGATCGACGTTGGGGCTCATCGCGGTGGGTCCTTGGCGCCGTTCTGGCATGCGGGATGGACAATCGTGGCCTTTGAGCCCGACCCCAGACATCACCAGGCGCTGTCCGCCGCAATCCAGGGGATCGACAGAATCATCCTCGACGGCCGCGCCGTCTCGTCGGTATCGGGGGAGAGGGTGACCTTTTACATGTCCGAGGAGAGCCCGGGAATCAGCGGACTGTCACCGTTTCGTGACTCGCACGTGGCCGTCGGCACGGTTGAGACCGTTGCCCTGAGGGACGTTCTGGACGACCAACATGTCCACCTGCTGAAGACCGACACTGAGGGCTTCGATCTCTTCGTCCTCCAGGGCTACCCCTTCGAGCGATCACACCCTGATGTGATCATGGCTGAGTACGAGGACCACAAGACCGTCCCGCTCGGGTATCGGTTCGCCGACCTCGCAAGGTTGCTCATCGATCAGGGCTACCAGATCTGGGTGAGCGAATGGCATCCCATCGTCAGGTACGGCATCACCCACCAGTGGCGCCGCTTGTTCCAGTACGGCGGGCATGAGCCGGACCCGGACGGATGGGGAAACGTGATTGCGTTCAAGCACCCCGTTGATGATGCGGCGGTTCTCGGTAGCTTGATCGACCTGATCCGCATCAGCAATCCGGCGCTGGTCAATCGCTAAACGGGAACGGGTGTCCAAGGATCCGACCGTCGGTCAGCGTCTGCGTGCCACGAGCATGCCTGCTCGGGCGAATAGCCCGGTCGTTTCGAACCGCTCATCTTTGGCAGCGCCGCGCGGCTGCCACCCTGCGGGATATCGGAGCGAACTGTGACCCTCAGCGTTCCCGACCTTCTCGCGATCAGTTCTCGACACCGAGAATGCCTAGGACGGTCGCAATTGTTTCGTCGTGGGGTAGTGAGTGGCCGCCTTCGAACTCAGTCAGTTCAACGTCTATGCCCGCCAAAGTCAGGGCCGCCACGAAACCTTCGGAGTTCTCGTAGGAGATGATGGTGTCGTCTCGTGCGTGGAGCAGCCGAACCTGCAGGTCCGGGTTGAGCTCGAGCGCCCCATGAAGGAGTTCCCAGAGCTGCATGTCTCTCACCTGAAGGTGCTCGAGTCCGTACCTACCCTCGTATCCGACGAAAGCATCGTATGCGCCTGCGACGCCCACGAGCGCGTCAACATGTGTCGAGCCCTGTTCGACGGCACACTCGATGAGGCGGGGAAGATCCCGGCTTGCCGAGAACTCCTCCCAGAGCTGGTCGAGCGATTCACCGGCAAGAGCGGCGTGTGCAGCGGGACCGCCACCGAGTGACATCCCACCAATCGCAAGCGACTCCGGCTCGCCGCCGGCGTCAACGACTTTCTGTCGCAAGTAGCGTATGGCACAGCCGAGCATCTCTGCCACCTCGCGATAGCCTCGCCTATCGTTCATCAACAGGTCCGGTGGAGGGGCGTCGACGTACTCGATCACCAACACCGCGACTCCGTGCGCAGCGATCTCCTCCGCCATGTGGGAAAAGGACGCCGCCCCTTGACCCATTCCCGGGAGGAACACAAGCGCAGGCCAGCTGCCGGGCTCGGTCGGTTCGTAGAGATCCGCCTTCCACTCCACCGGCCTATCCCTCCTGGAGCCGGTCGCATAGACCAATCCCTTGGTCGAGATAGCCGCAGGAGGCGCCAGCGTGGTCGTTGTAGCCAGGGTGGTTGAAGCCGCGATTGAGGTCGCCGGTGGGGAGATGGTCGTTGTGGTTGGCACAGCCGTCGGCTCGGGCTCAGCGATAGAGTCTTGACCGGCACACGCAGTCACAAGCAAGCAAGACGCCAGCAGCAAGCGGTGGGAGCTTCGGAGGCTCATCTGCTTTCCCTCCCAGCTCGCCGGTACCCAACCGGCAAGACCGACAACCCCATACTGAATCGGCGCTCTGCCAGAGTCAAAACCGGATGCCGTCGTCGCGTTGGCAGACCCGCAGCGTCCCTGACCTCTCGTCCGTTTCGGACCTCTAGTTTCTGTCACTGCTGCCTGATAGCATCGAACACATGTTCGGTACAAGTGTCGAGTGTGACGAGGAAACCACAGTGGTGGTGGGGGTTCCTGCCAATCTGGAAGACATCCCACCCGGCTATGTACTAGCCGCCGTGCTGGACGATATCGATATCAACACCTGCTCCGGATACGACCGGGTGAGGGTGTTGCAGGCGCAGGAGCGGATGCGCTCCCACTATGCGGCTAGGTCGTATCTGACTATGACCAAGGTCATGGACGCCATCGACGAAGACGATATGGCGGCGGACATGGTGGAGGAAGCGGCGGCGTCTGAGGTGGCGGCTGCGTTGCGGTTGACCCGCAAAGCAGCTGATATCGAAATGAGCCTCGCCCTCCAGCTACAACGTCGTTTGCCCGAGGTGTGGGACGCCCTCCTAGAGGGGAGCATTGATGTGCGCCGGGCCCGGGTCTTGGTTGGTGACACCCTCCACCTCCCCATCGCCACCGCCCAGGAGATCGTCTCCACGGTGTTGGGTGACGCTTGTTTGCTGACTACCGGGCAACTGCGAGCCAAACTCCGCAAACTCGCCATCCAGGCTGACCCGGAAGACGCCAAACAACGTTACGAAGCGTCGGTGGAGGAGCGGCGGGTGGTGTCTGAAGCCAACGACACTGGTACTGCGAATCTGTTGGGTTTGGATCTGCCGCCACACCGCACCCAGGCTGCAATGCGGCGTATCAACCGGCTGGCCCTAGAACTCAAACACAACGGTGACTCCCGCAGCATCGACCAGATCCGGGCCGATGTGTTGTTGGACCTGCTGGAAGGCAACCGACGGCTCAAAGACAACCGCGCCGGGGTACTGATCACCCTCGATCTCCCCACCCTCACCAAACTCACCAACCATCCCGGTGACCTCGCGGGGTACGGCCCAGTGATTGCCGATATCGCCCGCCAAATCGCGGAGCATCAACT
>JASJEG010000055.1 GCA_030064765.1 Acidimicrobiia bacterium
TCAGGTGGTGTCTCATGTTGAGTTTGGCGAAGGCGGTGAAGGATTACTACCTGCAGAAGCTGGGTGAGATCTCACCGCGGGAGGACTACTACCTGCGCGGCGGCACCGCTATCGGCCGGTGGTGCGGATCTGGAGCCACCGAACTTGGTCTCACAGGTAGCGTGTCGGCGGAGGGCTTGGTTCGGCTGTTCGACGGGGAGCATCCCGGCACCGGAGAGCAGCTGGGTCGCCGCCTCCGCAGAGATGGGGTGGCGGCGTGGGATGTGACCTTCTCGGCGGACAAGTCGGTGTCGCTGTTGTGGGCGCTGGGTGACGAACTGACCCGCAAGGAAGTGCTGGAGGCGTTCGAGGAGGCAACGTCGCAGGCATTCGGGTATCTGGAGTCGGTGGCATCCGACACCCGCGGCGCCACGAAAACACCGATCATCGACGATAACGGGAATCCGGTCCGCGGTCCGGGTGGTCGGCTGAGGTACCGGGTGGAGACTTGGCCGATCGCAACATCGGGTTATGTGGCGGCGGCGTTCACCGAGTACACGTCACGTGCCGACGACCCTCAGCTCCATACCCATGTGGTGATCGCCAACAAGGTCAAAGGGGAGGATGGGTTGTGGCGCGCTATCGACGGCCGGTTGTTGTATCGACATCAGTTGGCTGCCGGGTATCTGCATGAGGCGGTGCTGCGCCGTGAGCTCACGGAGCGGCTCGGGGTGCGCTGGCAACCGGTACACCACGGTGTGGCCGATATTGCCGGGTTCACCCGTGCCCAGATCGAAGCCTTCTCGCAGCGGCGGCGACAACTCGAAACCTGGCGTCAAGCCAACGACCTGCCGGACACGCCGGCGGCACGACAGGTAGCGGTGATCGCTACCCGCAACGCCAAGGCCGACCGATCCCTCGACGAGCTTCAGGTCTTCTGGCAGCGACGGGCCGCAGCGGTGGGTCTCACCCCGGAGAGGATCGAGCGGATTGTCGGTCGAGGCATGCGGGTCACGCCACCGGATATGGAAGTGCTGTTTCAAGACCTGGTGTCACCGGACGGGCTGACCGCACACAAGTCGACATTCGCCACACCAGAGGTCATCCAACAAATCGCAGCGGCACTCCCCGAGGGTGGCACCCGCGCCGAGATCGAGACCCTCGCCGATTCGTTCCTCGCCGGCGGCGACATCATCCCGCTCCTGCCCAGCCCGGAACTCACACCCGCCGAACCTACCGAGGCGGATCCACTCGTCGAACCAACCCATCGAGTGTCTGTCGAGGAGGGAACCATGCCTCCGATGCGGACCCAACAGGGCGAACCGTTCCCCGCACCGACACTGCGCAACTACACCACCGTCGAGCTGCTGGCCACAGAGCAGCGGATCATCGAGCACGCAATGGCCGGCGTCGGTGGGGGTCGCTGGCGGGCACCCCAGCGCCTCGTAGAAACCTGGCTTCGCAACAGTCCGGAACTCACCGAAGGGCAACAACAGATGGTGCGCACCTTCGCCACCTCCGGCAACACGGTCGACGTCGGCATTGGTCCTGCCGGCAGCGGCAAAACGGCAGTCATCGCGGTCATCAACCAACTCGCCACCCTCACCGGCCGGCCCATCGTTGGAGCGGCCCTTGCCGCCCGGACCGCCTCCGGCTTGCAGACCGACACCGGCGTACCAGCCACCACCCTGGCCCGCCTCCTCAACCGGCCACAAAACGGACCCAGCCTTCCCGCCGGTGCCGTGGTGGTCGTCGACGAGGCCGGCATGGTCGGCACCCGCCAACTCGCCGCGGTTGTCGACCTGGTCGAACAAGCGGAAGGCAAGCTGCTCCTGGTCGGTGACGACAAGCAACTTCCCGAGATCGACGCCGGCGGCTTGTTCCGTGCCCTCGCCAACCGGCTACCCGCCGTCGAGCTCACCGAGAACGTGCGCCAACAGGCGGCCTGGGAACGTCAAGCACTCGGCGAGCTCCGCAACGGATCCGAACAACAAGCCATGCAGGCCTATGCCGAACACCGGCGCCTCGTCCTCGGACGAAACCGCAACGACGCGGTCACGAGAGCGAGCGCCGACTGGTACCGGCACGTCCAGTCGACCGGCGACATCAGTTCGGCGCTGCTCATCGCCCACGACAACAAGACCGTCTCCGAACTCAACCAACAGGCACGACAGCACCTCGCCGCATCCGGACGCCTCCACGGACCCACACTCGAAGAGCCAGGCATCGTTCTCCAGGCCGGTGACCGGATCCTCTGCCGCCAGAACCAACACAGCCTCGATGTCCTCAACGGCGACCTCGGCACCATCACCACAGTGGACCAAGTTGCGGGCACCGTTGAAGTCCGGCTCGACCGCGACCCCGAAACCAGAGAGCTACCCAGCTGGTACCTCAACGACGGGAACGTCGGCTACGGATATGCGCTCACCGCCCACAAAGCCCAAGGCATCACCACCGATCGCACCTTCACCGTCATCACCGGAACCACCGACCGGGAATGGGCCTACGTCGCCCTCAGCCGCGGCCGCCACGCCAACACCCTCTACCTCGCCACCCCCGACCCCGGACAAGCGGAATGCACCCACCTCACCCACCAAACACGACAAGCCGGAACCGATATCGCTCCCGCCATGTTCGTCCGCAGCGCGGCTCAGATCGCGGCCATCGACCAGGAACCAACGCACGAGATCGGCTTCGCCGTTCATCGTTGAACACGACCACCGAACGTGGTTTCCAGACAATGTGGATGTTTCCTGGATTGCCGGCTACGGACGGCTGTGGGTGCGCCATATCGCGCGCGGAAGTGGGTGATATGGGTGGCTGCTTCGCGCCTCGGGGGCGGCTGGGCTCGAACGGACGGGAGGTCGGGTGGTATCCGCGCGGGTTGTGGTCGTGGATCTCGCTTGTAGCTGCGAGTCAGGTATGGAGGGCAGCGGCGATGAGTTCTACGAGATGGACTACGCGAGGCGCGTGGCGTGATCGTCGTAATTGGGTGGCGACCTGTCGGTAGCAGCCCGGGTTCACGACCGCTACGTAGTCGGGCTGCAGCTGGGCGATCTCATCGAGACGTGAGCGGAACACGGCGTTGGCGTCCTGCTTGCGAAGGATCGAGTAGGTGCCGGCGGCTCCGCAGCAGACGCCTGCTGAGGGGAGTTCTACGAGATCGCCTAGTCGCTGGACGATTGTCCGGATCTGGGCGGAGACGCCCAGCCCGTTGCGGAGATGGCAGGAGTCTTGGATCGATATCCGGGCGGGCCGGCCGTCGATTTCGATTGGGCGCAATGTGTCGAGGCCGAGGGCACCGTCGTCGATGATCCACTCGGAAAGCTCGCGTACCCGGTCTCTACCGAGGATCTCGGCGAGATGGGCGGCGCAGCCGCCGGCGGTGGTGACGATTGTTCCGTCCAGCCGATCGCCGAGTTCGTGGGCCAGTCGCGCTCCTGTTTCGGGATGGCCGTTGTGTGCGTGCAGGGCCCCGCAGCATCCTTGGTTCGGGTTGATGTCGAGCTGGGGGAACACGTCTGTCATAGCCTTCGATAGCTTGGCGTAGAGCAGTCTCTCGAAGCATCCGAGCAGGTATTGGTACTCGCTCTCGGCGCGGTGCTTGGCGGGACGGGTGATGGCGCCCGCGGTGCGAAGCAGCACTGGCCAACGAACCGCCGTGGTCAGTGCAAACACGGTGGGGCCGCCACCCTGCCAGGCGTGGCTGCGCCATTGCTCGAGGAGTGATCCGTACTGGACCCCGGCGGGGCATACGGGCTCACAGGCGCGGCATCCCAAGCAGAAACTCGCTTGCTCCTTGGCTACCGGATTATCGATCTCGATTCGACGGAGGTTGATTGCCTTCATGAGGTTGATCCGGCCACGCGGCGAGGATGCTTCGTCCTTCGTGAGCTGGTAGGTCGGGCACGCCGGGAGGCAGTACCCGCAGGAGATGCAGGCATCCAGTAGCTCTGCAGGAAACGGCGGTGTGGTCATGACCCGAGTTTCGCTGGGTTGAGGATTCCGGCGGGATCGAACGCCGTCTTGACGCGCTGTAGCAGGGCTAGGTGGTCTGCTCCCAATTGGTCGACCAGATATGGCTTCTTTGTCAGTCCGATGCCGTGTTCACCGGAGATGGTCCCGCCCAACTCGATGGCCTTTGCGAAGATGCGCGCCACCGCCTGTTCCGCTGCCTGGCGGGCTCGCTTGTCGTCTCGTTCGAGCAGTAGCGTGGGGTGGAGGTTGCCGTCGCCGGCATGCCCGAAGGTCCCGCAAGCAAGCCCGAGCTTCTCGGTGATCTCAGCAACGGCTTCGACCATTTCTACAAGTCGTGGCCGGGGAACTGCCACGTCCTCCAAGATGGTGATCGGCGCCACCCGTGCCAATGCGGGAAGGGTGCACCTCCTTGCGGCGAGCAGGTCTTCAGCTTCCGCAATCTGCGAGGCGGTGGTGATCTCGAGAGCGCCGCCAGCCCGGCAGATCTCGGCCATCTGCTCGACACACAGCCGGGCGGATGCTTCGGTGCCGTCATCGCCAAACAACAGCAGCGCCCCCGCATCCCGCCGGAGACCCAGTCCTGCGTAGTCCTCAACGACGCCGATGCACACGTCATCGAGGAACTCGAGGGTTGCCGGCAGAACCCCGAAAGCGAGGATGGCATCGACAGCGGCAGCGGCATGAGCCAGCTCGGCGAAATAGGCTACACCGGTTGTCGAGGCCTCCGGTCGGGGCCGCAGCGCGAGCGTTGCCTCCGTAACAACCCCCAGGGTTCCCTCCGACCCGACGATCAGCCGGGTCAGGTCGTAGCCGGCCACGTCCTTGATCAAACGACCGCCGGTTCTAATCGTCTCGCCGCTCGCCAGCACGAGTTCCAGTCCAAGGACGTAGTCGCGGGTGACACCGTATTTGAGTCCCCGCAAGCCACCGGCGTTGGTGGCGATGTTCCCACCAATGGTGCACGTCTCTCTCGAGCCTGGATCGGGTGGGTAAAACAAGCCGACCCGATCCGCTGCCCTTCCAAGTTCGGCTGTCGTCACCCCCGGTTGAACGACCGCCAGCATCTCGCCACGGTTCACCTCCAGCACCTGGTCCATCCGGGTGAGGGACATCACGATTCCCCCGCCGATAGGGACGGTCGCCGCGGCAAGGTTGGTTCCAGCACCACGAGGAATCAGCGCCAGCCCCCTTCTGTTTGCCACCTGGACAACCGCGGCGACTTCTGCCGTTGATCCGGGTAGCGCCACGACATCGGCCGAGCCCTCATGCAGCGGAGTCGCGTCCCGGCCAAAGGAGATGAGTTCTGCGGGGTGGGATCGAACGTTGCCCTCACCGACCACCCGTTGTAGATCCGTCACGAGATCACTTCGCCTTTTCACGCAGCGTCCACCCAAGATCGGAAATTTTCTGCCCACCAGTCCTTGAACAGCGGGGGTAATCCACTGGTTGTGGGGGCACCTAGTGCAGCGGCGATAGACCGGCCCGTGAACGAGAGGAATCGGCCCCGCCGGTGCCGGCCGCAGACACGTCGCGACCTAGCCTCCGGGATCACACAAACGGCCTGCCGCCAACTCCTGCCTGGCGCCGCTGATGTCCTCATGTGGTCCGGGTGACCTTGTGGATGGTCCGCGGCGAATCGGGGTCGATGCCCTTAGCGACCGCTAGGTGGTAACTGAATACCTGTGCTGCGACAACGGCGGTGATCGGGCTCAGCCACTCTGGTCCTGGAGGGATCCGGATCGGCGCCTCCGCCAGGTTGAGGGTGCTGTCGTCGTTGGAGATAACCGCAAGATGTGCTCCGAGTTCGTTCGTGAGCTTCTCAAGCAGTTCATACATCGATGGAAGCGGCACCCCGGTTGGGGCTACGGCGAGTACCGGGAACCCGGGTGAGACAAGCGCCAATGGCCCATGCATGAAGTCGGCGGTCGAATACGGGTGGGCGAGGGTATAGGTGAGCTCCTGGAGCTTCAGCGCCCACTCGAAAGCGGTGGAATGGTTGAAGCCACGCCCCAGCACGGCTGCGTCGCTGACATCGGCGAACATGGCTGTGGCGGCGGCGATGCGGTCCGCCTCTTTGAGCGCCGCGCTAACGTCTGCGACGAGCCCGTCGAGGCTCTCGGTGTCGCCGCTGAGAGCACTGGATAGGAGAGCGATCGCCGCGAGTTGGGTCGTGTAGGTCTTGGTCGCCGCGACGGCAAGCTCTTCGCCGGCATGGAGTTCGATACCGAAGTCGGCGACGTTGGCCATCGGCGAATCCGGATGGTTCGTGATCGCAAGGGTGGGCCGCCCCTGGGCCTTGGCTTCTTCGAGGACCGCGACGAGATCCGGGGATTGTCCCGATTGGGAGATGCCGACAACAAGGGTCCCGTCGAGCCTTGGAGGTTGCTCATAGACGGAGAACAGCGACGGTGCGGCGAGACCGACGTTCAGTCGATTGCGGGCTCCCAGCACGTACTGGGCGTACCGAGCAGCGTTGTCCGATGTGCCGCGAGCTGCGATGAGCACCGAAGACGGCTCGAGGTCGTTGATATGCTCGGCAATCCGCGTCACGGCGAACCGGTTGTGGGTGATGAGCCGTCGCAGTGCATCGGGCTGTTCGTTGATTTCGTCCCAGAGTGTCATAAGGAGGGGCCTCCTAGCTGGGTCTGCGGTGCGTGATCGTCCCACCCACGAGGGTGAGTTCCACGTCGAGATCGGGTCCAAGAACAGTGATATCGGCCCGTGCTCCTTCCTCGAGCACGCCGCGTCCGGGATCACCGATCGTCCTCGCGGGGTTTGCAGTTGCGGTTGCGATTGCCTCTCCCAATGAGCAATCGGTGAACGCGATCAGGTTGCGGATGGCCTGATCCATCGTCAGAGCACTACCTGCGAGTACGCCGTCGGCATTGCGAGGACCGGTCCCGTCAACCAGGACATCAACGCTGCTGATGACAAACCTGCCGCGGCCCATGCCCATCGCCGCCATAGCATCAGTGACAAGCACGAGATGGTCGGGTTTCTTTGCTTCCCAGGCGATTCGCACGGCGGCGGGATGCGTGTGGATGCCGTCGGCAATGATCTCTGCCACGATCTCGCGTTCAGCGAGAAGCGCTCCTACAAGTCCGGGATCGCGATGGTGGAGGGCGGACATGGCGTTGTAGAGGTGTGTTCCGACGGTGGCACCGCTTTGGAATCCTGCAAGGGCATCGTCGTAGGTCGCGTTGGAGTGGCCGAGGGAAACCACGACACCCTGTTCTGCAAGTGCCTCTATCAGTTCTAGGGCCCCTGGCAGTTCCGGCGCAAGTGTGACCATTCTCACCCCTTCCTCCGGACTCCACGCGTCGGTGGTCACCGCCGTCGGTGAGCGCAGGTAGCGTGTGTCGTGCGTCCCGGACCGTATCTGCGAGAGCAGCGGTCCCTCGAGGTGGAGCCCGATCGGGATCGCACCTTTGTAGCCGCCGGGCGGCCCTTCGTTCATCACGCCCATGGCGTTGGTGATCATCTCTTCCGGTGAGGTAATGACCGTCGGCAGGAACGCAGTGACACCATGCTCAGGAAGCCGCTTTCCAACATCCCAGATTGTTTCCGGATTCTGTGTGAAGTCGTGTCCGAAACCACCGTTGATCTGGATATCGACCAGGCCGGGCACAACGTGAAGCCCGCCGACCTCAACGATCACGGAACCAACAGCGCGGCTGCCAGCTGATGAGACAGAAGCAATCCGGCCACCACTCAGTGTCACGTCGGTTTCCACCCAACCTGCGGGAGTCAGGACCTGACCCCCGGCGAGTACGGTTGTCGGCTCGCCGGGGGCGTTTCCGGTCCTGGGGGCGTCTTCTTGACGCGATTCCGTCATGGAACGGATCTCACATCTTGCCGATGCCGGCGGTCAGTCCGGCGATTATTTGCTTGGTTGCCACCAGGAACAGGATGACGAGCGGCAACAGGGTTATCAGGATCCCGGCGAACAGCGTTGACCAGTCGGCCTGGAATTCGCCGAAGAACCGGGTCATTCCCACCGGCAGGGTCCACTTGTCCGTCGATCGCAGGAGTACCAGCGGGAAGAAGAAGTCGTTCCATAGCGGGACGAACTGGAACACCGCCACTGTTGCCAGGGCGGGTCGTACCAGTGGCAGCATGACCCGTCCGAAGATCTTGAACTCTCCGGCCCCGTCGATGCGCGCTGCTTCGGTGAGCTCGCTCGGAAGCTGCCGGAAGTAGGCGCTCAAGATGAACACCGAGAACGGAACCCCGGTGGCCGCATACACGAGGATCAGTCCAATCCGACTGTCGATCAGCCCGAGATTCTCGAGAAGCAGGAACAACGGCATGATGGCGAGCCGGAAGGGGAGTAGAAGTCCCGATAGGAAGAAGATCGATAGGAGCGTGCTTCCCCGGAACTTGTAGCGGCCCAGCGCATAGGCCGCGAAGACCGCCGTACCAGTCGCCAGCACCACCGACGCCACCGTGATCGTGAGCGAGTTGACGAAGTACTGGCTGAAGCTGGCCTCATTCCACGCTGTGGTGTAGCTCTCGAAGCTGAGGCTGGTCGGGAGCCCAATCGGGTCGGCGAAGATCTCACGTGTCGTGCGGAACGAGTTCAGTACGACCAACAACAGAGGTGCCAGAACGATTGCCGCATAGCCCCACATGAGGATCGGGATGGCCACGGCGGCCGCACTTCGCTTCCTCGTGCCTGCGCGATGGGAGATGGAAGTCATGTCAGTCCCTCCTCGAGACGGCTAAACCACCACCTGGCGAGCATGGAGATGCCAAAGATGATGGCGAACATGACAACGGCAAGGGCCGAAGCCACACCGAATGCGTCGACGCCCCCGCGGAATGCGGTCCGATAGAACAACAGCCCCAGAACGTCGGTTGCACCAGCGGGACCGCCGTCCACGCCGCCCAGAGCCCAGACAAGCCCGAAGACGTTGAAGGCGCGGATGAAGGTGAGGATCGCGACGGTGCCGAAAACCGGGGTAAGCAGCGGCATGGTGACGTGTCGGAACGTCTGCCATGGGCCGGCACCGTCGATCGAGGCTGCTTCGGCATAGTCCTCGGGAATCGCGGCCAGCCCTGCGGCGAACAGCAGCAGCGGGAACCCGAGCCAGAACCAGACGTTGACCAAGATCACCACCGGAAAGGCGGTAGTCGGATCTCCGAGCCATGGTCGGGCCAGCGCGTCGAGCCCGATCGCTTTCAGCGTCGTATTCACCGGCCCGAAGGTCGGGTTGAGGATCAGCGACCACACATAGCCGACGACCAGGGGGCTGATCATGAAGGGGAGGACGTATGTCGTCCGCAGGAACTGCTTGCCGAAACGGTTGCCCTGCAGCAGCACGGCGAACAACAGGCCCAGGCTCACCTGGATGGCCATCGTTCCTATGAAGAAGATCGTGTTATGCAGCAGGTCTCTGGGCAGCTGCTCGTTCAGGGGAAAGCGGCCGAATAGCTCACCGAAGTTGTGAAGGCCGACGAAGCCTCCCCGGGCCGTGCCCTTCCACTCGAAGAGACTGAAGAACAGGGCCTGCGCCAGCGGAAAGACCATGAAGATCGCGTACAGAAGAAACGCCGGAGCCAGAAAGAGGGCGAGTGTCTTCCAAGGCGGCGCGGTCCGCCCCACACCCTTGCCGGGTTTGGGGCGGACCTGCCGCTCGGTCGACGGTGTTGTAACCGCCATTGGTTACCTCATCCTCCTGGCGTGAACCACTGGGACACGCCGGCTTGGACGTCTGCAGCGATCTGCTCGGGCGTTGAGTTGCCAAGCCACATCTCCACGACCCCCTCTCGGAACAGGCTGTCGGCCGTGGGGTCTCCGTATCGGAAGTTCACCAGGCTCAGATACGAGACCGGCGATGCGGCGAACAGCTCGCCGAACTCGGCCAGCAGCGGATCATCCGGAGTCGTTCCTGGGATCGGTGACAGTTGCTTGATCTTCTCAGTGAACAGCTGTCCGAACTCTGGGCTGCCCATCCACTCAACCAGCGCCTTTGCTGCGTCTGACGAGTCGCTCAGGGCGTTTACCCCGTAGGAGCCGTCCATCCATCCGACGGTGCTCGCCGGAGCGAGCGAATCCGGTGGTGCCGGCACCGCAAATACCCCCAGGTCCAGGTCCGGACCGTTGTCTCTCCAGAAGCCGACCTCGAACGATCCTCCGATGAAGATCCCGGCCTGTTCGGTGATGAAGAGGGTTCTGGCATCGTCATAGGAGACACCGACCACGTCGTCCGGCAGATACTGCTGAAGATCCTGCATGAGGCCGATCGATGCCACATAGTCGGCGTCGGTGAAGTCCTTCTCGCCAGCGAGTAAGGCAGCTTCGAATGCCTGGCCACCGTAACGGGGAGCACCGATCGTGTCGTGGATGATGGCCAGCATCCAGTTGTCTGCGGCCGGGGCCGAGATGGGGATGTAGCCACCCGCCTCTAGCGCATCAAGCGTGGCGATCCACTCGTCCCAGGTCGTCGGCTCACTCAACCCGAGCTCGTCAAAGATGGCCTTGTTGTAGTAGGCGGCGAACGCCTGGTACGCAAATGGTGCGCCGTACACGCGGCCATCGGACTGCCCGGTAGCTGCCTTCAAGGCGTTGTCGGTGAAACTCGACAAGTCGATTTCGCCGTCCAACGGCACGAGCTGTCCGGCTTCGATGAGCGGCTGGACACCGCCGTAGGCGCGCAGCTGGGCAACATCTGGGCCGCCTTCGCCAGTGAGGCCTGTGGACAGGATGTTGTTGTAGTCCGTGTTGACGAATGCAACGAATTCGACGGTGACCCCAGGGTTGGCGGCCTCGTAGACGTCGAAGATCGCGTTATAGGCGTCCTCGTCCTCGGTGCGCCACGACCAAACGGTCAGCGTTACTTCCTCGCCTGGTGCAACTGTCGGGTCCGTTGTATCGTCTCCACCGTCTGCGGTGGTCTCCGGCGTATCGTCCTCTCCGGACGAGGTGGTCGTTGTTGTTTGATCCGAACCGCCATCGTCGGAGCCTCCGCAGGCCCCCGCGACGAGCGCGAGGACCATAAGGAGCGCCACGAACGGGAACCACCGTTCCCGCATCTGCTTTCTCATTGCCTTCCTCCATGTTGGGGGTTGTTACTGTCGAGGTGTCGGTTTTTGGCGGTGAGTGCGGCGATTGCCGATCGGACGCGGCCACCTGCGGACTCAAGCGCATCGCGAGCGGAATTGGTGTCGGCGCCTGTCAAAAGATTGACGAGCGCGGTTTTGGCGTCGCCTCCGGCCTGCTCAAGAGCGGCGGAGCATTCCTCTTCTGTGCATCCAGTTGCTTGTTCGAGGATGCCGAGGATGCGGCCGCGTAACTTCGCGTTCGAGGGCGACACGTCGACCATGAGGTTCGAGTAGGTCTTCCCGGCGCGAATCATCAGCGCCGTTGAGAACCCGTTGAGCGCCAGTTTTTGGGCAGTTCCCGCCTTGAGCCGAGTCGATCCGGCAATCGCCTCGGGACCCGTGTCCAAGAACACATGCACGTCGACGAGGTCTGCGATCTCCCCACCCGGGTGGGAACTGATAAGCACGGTAAATGCGCCGGCGCGTTTGGCAGCAGCGAGGGCACCGAGCACGTAAGGGGTTCGGCCACTTGCTGTGAGCCCGACAGCCACATCGTTGGGTCCCACACCACGTGCAGCATCTCTGCCGAGGTCGATATCGTCTTCGGCGGCTTCTATCGCATGCTCGACCGCCGCTTCGCCGCCGGCGTGATGGGCCACCCAGCGGTCCGAGCTCGCCGAGAACGTCGGTGGGATCTCCGAGGCATCGAGGACACCTATGCGACCCGATGTACCCGCCCCGAAGTAGTGGATTGTTCCTCCATCCTGGTAGCGCTCCACGGCTACCTCGACCGCGGCGGCGAGGGTGGGGATGGCGTCGCGGACCGAGGCGGCAACCCGCGCGTCCTCGTCGTTGAGGAGGAGGAGGATCCCCATCGGCGGGAGGGTGTCGATCTCGATGGTGCGCGGGTTGCGCGTCTCGGTTATGGAATGAACTCTGGCAACGGGATGGGAATCGGTCATCGTCGCCTCGTGGTCGGCTTTCTGCGGCGGTCCTGGACGGCCGCGGACGTCTCGTCCAGTGCTCGGACCGAAGCGCCGTAGTGCTTCTGCGCCACACCAAGGTAGATACAGTCAATGACCGTCAGCTGTGCCGACCGGCTGGCCATGGCTCCAGCCCTGAAGAGTGACTCGCGCGCCGCAGTCGTGAGGACGAGGTCGGCGATCGACGCCAAGGCGGACTGCGGGTAGTTGGTGATCGCCACCGTAGTGGCGTTGCGAGATCGCGCGAGTTCAATCGGATCAATGATGTCGATCGTCTGGCCGCTGTGGCTGACACCGACGGCTACGTCATCGGGAGTAAGAACAGCTGCCGAAGTGAGCGCAGCGTGACCGTCGACTGACGCCGCTGCCGGAAGTCCAATTCGGCGGAGTTTTTGCTCGAAGTCGATTGCCACTAGCCCGGAGGCGCCGACACCGTAGAGTTCGACTCGACGCGCCACGGCCAATTGGTCGACCACTCTGGCTAGGACCTCTATGTCGAGTTGTGTCACCGTGTCCGCAATGGCCTGTGTGTCGATGGCGCCGGCTTTGGCGACGACATCAGCAAGCGCGTCTTCGGGGCCGATATCCATTGTCACGCTCGTGGGATCCCGTCCCTCGGCTGCTGACCTACCAGCTTCGGAGGCGAGTGCCAGACGCAGGTCCGGGTAGCCGTCGAAACCCGCCTTTTTGCAGAAACGAACTACCGTGGCCTCTGATGTAGATGCCTGTTCAGCGACGGTGCCGATGCTCAAAGTCACAATCTCGGCGGGTCGCGAAAGAACTGCCTCAGCAACTCGCCGCTCGGCTGGAGGCAACGATGGCAGGATCGAGCGGATCGCGACCGCCGGGCTAGCGGGCGTACTCACCATCCACCTCTTGGGTGACCCACTGCTGACTCCCTCCTCCGACTCTAACCGTGGCTCATTTGTAAACGAAACCTATTTACGGCTACTCTTATCAGTAAGTAATTTACCTACGGATACAGCACAATGTCAAGTCATTTCATTGGTGTAGATGCAGGAGGCACAACGACCCGAGCCGTCGCCGTCATGGCAAACGGCCGAATCGTCGGCATGGGTCGTGCCCCAGGAGCCAACACCTGGTCGAGCGGCACCTCCATCCCACACGTGATATCCGCCGCCATCCGAGCTGCCATCGGCGAGCTCGAACCAACCTCGATCGCCGCGGGCGTCATCGCCGTTGCCGGAGCTGCCAGCGCCCGACCAGGCCTAGTGACCGACATCGAAGAAGGATGGAAGCAACTGGGCATTCCCGGATCACCCAATCTGGTCCCAGACGTCCTCGCCGCCTACGCCGCCGGCACAACGGCACCCACTGGACTCGTACTTGCCGCCGGCACCGGCGCCATCGCTGCTGTCATCGACCACTACCAAGTGACACGGCGCGCCGGCGGCCACGGCTGGCTCGTCGGCGATGAAGGCTCCGCCGTCTGGCTCGGTATCGAAGCCATCCGAGCCTCCCTCAGAGCAATCGACGGCACCGGGCCCACCACGGCTCTCATCACCCCCATCTGCCAACAACTCCACATCGACTCGAACGACATCGAATCCCTGCCCCGCAGAATCGTCGCCGCCGCCCACAGCCAACCACCCGCCCAGCTCGGACAACTCGCACCCGCCGTAATCGACGCGCATGAAAGCCACGACCCCATCGCCACCACCCTCGTCGAAACTGCCGCCCGTCACCTCACCGCAACCGCAAAGGCTGCAGCATCCGACACGCCACCCCCCAAAGTCGTCCTCGCCGGATCGCTACTCACCCGAGCATTGCCCATCCGTGCGCTCGTCCAATCAGACCTCGCCAAGCAATGGCCAAGCACCCACATCACAGAGACCCGCAGCGGCGAAGCCGGCGCCGCGGCCATCGCCATAGCCGTATCACAAAACGAACCCATCACCGACGCCACCCTCGATCGCCTCCGCGGAGCGAACCACCAAGACACTCAGACGCCAGCACGGACCACCGATCAGCCGATCCCGCGCGATAACACCCCAACCACCCAGTAGCGCCGAGCGGCACCTCTGCGAGCGGTACGCCGAACACTCGCCGTGAGGATCGTGGCCCTCGGGATACACCCAACCTGGTACGCACAAGGGGGTATTGCATAACCATACCGCCGTCGGTATAGTTATGTTATGGATGTTGTAAGTGTTGTTGAAGCGGCTGAGTACCTGGAAGTGAGCCCTCGCCGGGTCCGTCAGATGCTGGCCGACGACCTCCTCGCTGGCCGCCAGATTGGTCGCGAGTGGGCGATTGAGCGCCGCTCCGTTGAGAGCCTCAAACAACACCGCGGGCCCGTAGGCCGGCCTTGGCGAGCCTCGTCGGCCTGGGCCGTGCTGGCGATCGCCGACGGTGCCGGCTCTGATCTGTCACCTATGGATCGTTCTCGAGCACGCCGTCGGCTGGCCGGGCAGGGTCTGGTCGGCCTGGCGGCCCGGCTGGGTGCGCGGGCCGAGATGCGGCGATTCTATGGCCACCCCTCGGTGCTGGGACCTCTGGCCGCGGAACCCGAGGTGGTCCGCTCGGGGGTGAGTGCTGCCGCGGACCACGGCGCAGACATCGTGGCTTCTGACTTCTTGGAGGCATACGTGCCTGCGGCTCGGATCCCAGCGATTATCAACCAGTACGGGCTTGACCCCGATGCGGAACGCCCGAATATCCTTCTGCGTATCGTCGACGAAGCAGCGTGGCCATTTGCTCCCGAGATGGATATGGCATCGAGGTCTGTTGTCGCAGTCGATCTCTTGGAAGCAGACGACGAGCGGAGCCGCCGTGCCGGCGCAGAACTGGCCCAACACCTATGACCATGTGGCCGACCGTCGATCGCGACTCGCTGCCTCTGCCGACACTTCCCGGCCACGACGACGCCTTGTGGGATACGCTCATCGAACTCACCGAAATGCGGCCCGGCGAATGGACCCTGATTGGGGGTCAGATGGTGTTCCTCCACGCCATCGAGCACGCCGCAGCTCCACCTCGTGTCTCGACAGATCTCGATGTGTTGGTCAACGCCCGCATAGTGGCCGGCGGCGTCGCCGGTTTCGTCGCCGCAATCGAGCTTCGCGGCTTCAGCCTTGAAGGAACGTCGCCAGAAGGGCTAGCCCACCGCTACCGGCGGGACGGTGTCAGCATCGATGTCCTAGCTCCCGAAGGACTCGGCTCCCGTACGAATCTCACGACGACGCCACCGGGCCGCACCCTCCAAGTGCCCGGCGGCACCCAAGCACTCAACCGAACCCAGCTGCTCCCCGTCCACACGGCCACCTCAACAGGTCACGTGCCTCGCCCCTCACTCCTCGGAGCCATCATCGCCAAAGCCGTGGCCGTCGATGTTGACGACACCCCCGGCGCCCAGCGCCTCGACCTCGCCTTCCTGCTCTCCCTCGTCGAGGAACCACTCGATCTCGCCACCCGGATGACACCCAAGGACCGCCAACGCCTACGCACGCGCACCGAACTGACCGACGCCGGGCACGAGACCTGGCAGCTCCTCGCACCGGACCAACGCGACCGGGCGCGAGCCGCGCTCGCAATCCTCATCCGATAGCAAGGCCGGCAACATCATCGTGAGCTGATGCACGGGAGCGGATCACCTTCGGCTGCACCCGCCGTAGCGCTGACGGCGGTCCGCGTGTGGTCCGCGCGGCTGGCGCAAGAGGGTAAAAAGCGATGAACAACAATGAGCAAGAACTCCCCGCTCAGAGCATGTTTTTCCACAATGATGCAAACCAATGAAAACCCCCAGGACGGACTTTTAATCCGAAGGTCGTGGGTTCGATTCCCACCGGGCCCACGAGAGATCGCCTGTGGCGATCACGTACGCCAGCGGCAGGGCCCGAGCCTCAACTGGCTAGACGGTGGCTTCCTCGCGTGATCGGCTTTGTTCAGATCCCTCCACCGCCGGCGACGTCGGCTGCCGCAGTCCGAACCAACTCAAGCCGGCGATCAGGAACGCAAGGGCGCCGGCTACTGCGAACAGCAACACGTGCGCGTTGAATCCGTCGTCCACGGTATGAGTAACCACCCCGAAGACGGCGAAGAGCCCAAACGCCAGCCCAGCGATCAGATTCACGTAGCGACTCGACCGGCCGTTCACCAGCAGCGTCACGACCGCCAACGCCCCCGGGATAATCCCCATCGCTGCGAGGAAGTAGCCCGTTGCGTCGGTCAGCATCTCTCCCTCCATCTCGCCGGCGAGCAGCTCCTCGAGCGCTCCTGGTAGAAACACATACAGCAGCAGCGAGCCGGTGGTGGCGATAGCGACGGCCAGCCAGAGCACGGCGACCCGAGTTCTGAACAGAAGATCGTTCATGGCTTCTCCTCCCGAATATGAAGCAGCTCGGTTTGGGGGTCGGCGATCTCATCACCACGGAGACGCATCCCGCTCACGAGCCGGGAGGAACTGAACGAGTTCGCCTCGGCCGATACGGGCGACCCGATACCGGGCAACGCCCAGCTACCGCCAACACTACGCATCCAGGCCGCGTTTGGACCCGAACCGCTCCCGAGTCCGGACTCCCAGCAGCTAGCACTTGGACGGTTGAGCGTGGTAGCTACTCGCTGACGCGTCGCATCAAGATGATGTGAGTCCCATCACCAAGAGTCAACGTGGCGGCGATGTCCCAACCCACGTAGCCCAGAGGCGTAAGGGCCGAGGTCGCGTCAGCACACCTATTGACCGTCAGCTGCTCATCCGACCAATGGATGATGTGGTACTCGTACCTCATACCTCAAGCCTACGCCGGCGGCCGGTACATCAGCCCAGACGGACCTACCTTCGACTCAGCCGTCCGGCGAAGAACCCGGCGCCGAGTATCAGGGCGATTCGCAATCGTTGCAACAGGCGATGGTGGGGATGTGCGAACTCCACGACGGGCCAGCCGCGCTCGTAGGCGACGGCGGCGAGACGCCGGTCCGGGTTGACGACGACCGGTATGCCGACGAGCTCCAGCAT